>JBDUAQ010000195.1:0-5955 GCA_040004575.1 bacterium | reverse complement strand
GAAATTCGATGCCGGGCCCCCCGCCAACAGCTCGAAGACTCGTGATGCGCAACCTGGCGCCGAAAACGTTGTTGAGATGTTCCTGTTCGGTGCCATAGTTCTCGCTGGTGCCGGCAATGTTCAGCCCAAGCACATCTCGATAAAACTTCAGGCTCGCTTCAGTGTTGCCGACAACAATCGCAGTGTGATCAATTCCGAGAAACAGCTTATCATTGCCGCGATGCCACTTTGCATCGCCCTTGCCTTCAGGAAACTGCAGTATCTCCAACCAATGCTTGTCGGGATCACGGAAGTAAAACGCTTTGATGCCTCCAGCATTCTTGTTCCAATCAGGTAAGCGTTGCGGACCTGTCGAGGCGTGCTCGACCTTGTTTTCTCGCAGCAACGCGTAGGCCTTGTCCATGTCGCTTGTAATTATCGCAATGTGTTGAAACCAGCGATCATTGCTCCGCGAATCAACCGGCACGGGACGTCCTTTTGGCGCCAGGTATTCTGTTAACTCAATGAATTCTTCGCCGAGCCGCATTCGCACTACGCGCATCCGCAGCCCAAACAGACCCTCAAGTCGTTCGTAGTCATCGCCCGTAACTTCGACATCAGATATCTTTTCGAACGAAAGCACTTTGGAATAAAACTCGACCGAAGCGTCCATATCGGAAACTGTCATGCCTATAGCGCTGACGCGCTCTACTGCCGGTGCGCTCTCTGGTTTGCCAGCGAGAAGGAAGGGGACGCGCGAACTCGTGGCCCGCGCGTCCATTGGCAGGTCTTGCGCCTTTATGTTCGGTGCTAAGACGCTCAGCAGAATCAAAAGCAGGGCAAACAGGTGTGTGCGCTGGCGGTTTGTCACGCGCATTCTCGATTTCATCCAGTTCATTTGCTTAACCTCGAAGGACGGGACAGACAAGAATGTCTGTTCCTACTTCAATCGCTCCAAAAGGTGGTCGCCAACGCGAAGCGCGTTAGCCATAATGGTCAGCGCTGGATTCACAGCGCCGCTCGACGGAAAGAAGCTGGCATCCACAACGTAAAGGTTGTCGATGTCATGCGCCTTGCATTTGCTATCGAGTGCCGAGGTCTTGGGATCATTTCCAAAACGTATCGTGCCGTTCTGATGCGCCACCGCGGCTAACGGCAATCGCTGGCCGAGGTAGAGATTCCGCGCGAACAATCCCTGGTGGCATTCATGCCCGTGCACGTCGCAATTGGTTTGCTTCATCGCCTTCCTGAGATTCGCCTGCAAACGTTCATGGCCTTCCAGGTTGTTCAATTTGTAGCTGAGCACAACCTCACCATTGCGGTTCACGGTCACGCGGTTGGCGGGGTCCGGCAGATCTTCAGACGTGAGCCAGAAATCCAACGAGTGCTTCGCCATTAAGTCGAGCGTCCAGCCTGGAGCGATTGCCGGTGCCCCAGCCGCCAGCGTGTCCGCATCCAACTTGCCGACGAACGAGATGTGTCCCATCGGATATTCCCAGTCTTTTGTGCCGAAATAGAAGTCGTTGATCGCCAGCGTCTTTTGAAAGACAGTCGGATTGGGACACTTTGAAAGCGCCATCAGCACCGAATTGATGTGTCCCATGTAGTGACGACCGACAACATCAGAACTATTTGCCAGCCCGTTCGGATGGTTGTCGTTCGCCGATCGGAGTAATAGTGCAGCAGAATTAACCGCTCCACACGAAACGACCACAATGTCGCCTGAATACTCTTCATGCGCGCCGTTTCGCTCGACGATTACTCTACTGACTTCGCGAGCGGTGCCGTTCGTTTCCAACCGTAAGACCTTCGCGTTGGTGATTAGCGAAACATTCTCATTCTCCAGCGCCGGGTCTACACAAATGGTCTGCGCGTCAGCCTTGGCGTTGATGAGACAGGGATGACCATCGCAGGTATTGCAGCGGATGCAGGCACTCCGGCGCGCGTCCTTCTCATCGATTTTGATCGCGAGTGGCACATGAAAGGGCTTCAGACCTGCAAGCTCAAGATCGTCGGACAGGTGTTGAATGCGCTGCTCGTGACTGACGGCTGGATATTTGTAGGGAGCGCTCGAGTAGGGTTCAGTTGGATCTTCACCGCGAGTTCCATGAACCTGGTAAAGATGTTCGGCCTCGGTGTAGTACGGTTCGAGCTCGTCGTAGCTGATGGGCCAGGCTGGCGACGTGCCGCCGTGATGCTTGAGTTCGGCAAAGTCTTCCTTGCGCAAGCGAAACAAGGCCGCGCCGTAAAACTTTGTATTTCCGCCCACGAAGTAGTTTGTGTGCGGATGCAGCGCGCCACCCCCGGCGTCATACCACGATTCCTTGGTGTTGTATTTCCCTTCGAGGTTGACCGCCCGCGTGCTCCAGTTGTCCTTCTCGCGCGGAACATACCCGCCGCGTTCAAGCAATAGGATGCGCTTACCGGAGGGCG
Source organism: bacterium (assembly GCA_040004575.1). Classification (GTDB taxonomy): domain Bacteria; phylum Acidobacteriota; class Blastocatellia; order Pyrinomonadales; family Pyrinomonadaceae; genus PSRF01. The sequence continues at coordinate 3,543 of JBDUAQ010000195.1, read as the reverse complement.
CGAGTTTGTAAGCAAGAGTGCCGCCGCCGGCGCCGCTACCGATGATGATTACGTCGTAGTGGTTGTTGGTTGTCATGGCTCACGCTCCGAAAAGTAGGAAAGACATTGCTGTCTGTCTTCTCGCGACAGAAGACTGGACAGGCAGGAATGCCTGCCCCACTCAGTTAGCGATTCATCGATTGCATTGAATCGTTCATCAAAGGCGCGGTGCCAAAGTTAACGTTAAAGCGCGCGCACCAGATGGTCACAGCGCGATACTTTGCCAGGTCAACGTTGGCGGGAACATCGTAATTCTGATCGCCAATGTTCCCTTTCAGCGAACCCAGTTCGACAAAGCCCGCGCTCTTCACTGTCTCGCTGTCCTTCGCATCCGGTGCCGCGACCAGATAGACGTGCACGTCGGGCCCGTTAGAAGTTGCAAAGTTGGTCAGGCGCAGCGTCTTCTTGCCGTCGCCAAGTTGAAAGACTGTGGCGGTTCCCTTGGTCTCGTGCGCGCCGGCGTGAAACTGTCCCGAAGCGAGCTTCGTCGTGGCGTTATTGGCCGCCGCAGCGGTTGGAAACTGTTCGTTTACTCTCTGGTTGGTAAAAAGCCGTTCGGGGCGGAATGCATACCAGGCCGCTCCGGCTGTGAGCAGAACTACTAGTGCGACTACAAGCTTTCTCATGACTCAAATCTCCTCTGAAGTAATTTTGGGTTAGGGTCAAATCTCTTACGGCTTATTAGTCGCCGCCGAAATGAAATCCTTACAGGCTTTTCTTGGTTGATTTAACCGTTTATCCTGATACTGAAATGCGTATCGCTATTTTTGGCACCGGCGGAGTGGGCGGTTACTTTGGGGCACGTTTAGCTCAGGCGGGCGAAGATGTGACCTTCGTTGCGCGCGGCGAACACCTGCAGGCGCTCCGCAAATCAGGGCTGAGGGTCGACAGCATCAATGGCGATTTCCTGGTTCAACCTGTGAAGGCCGCGAGCGAGCCATCTGAGATTGGACCAGTCGATCTTGTTATCGTCGGAGTGAAAGCGTGGCAGGTTTCCGGAGCGGCCCGCGCCATGAAACCGCTGGTCGGACCTGTAACCACAGTCTTGCCGCTGCAAAATGGCGTGGATGCGCCGTCGCAACTTTCGGCGGAATTGGGCAACGAATCGGTGATTGGCGGATTGTGCAAGATCGTCAGCTTCATTGTCGGCCCCGGCCACATTCGACATGCGGGCTTTGAGCCGTTGGTTGTGGTTGGCGAACTGGATAATCGCCGAAGTGAGCGAGTTCAGAAGATCCACGAGATGTTCACAAAGGCAGGCGTGAAGGTGACAATAGCAGCTGACATTCAGGTTGCTCTATGGACGAAGTTCTTGTTCATCAGTGCGTTCAGTGGCGTTGGGGCATTAACCGGAGAGGCGGCAGGCAAAGTTCGCTCAAGTCCCGAAACTCGCGCGTTGCTCATGCGAGCGATGGAGGAAGTCTATGCGTTGGCTCACGTGCGTCGAATCAGCCTACCAGAAGACTCAGTTGAGAAAGCATTGGCGAGTGTTGACGCGTTACCTGATGATGCGACCAGCTCCATGCAGCGAGACATCGCTGACGGCAGACCATCGGAACTTGAATCGCAAACTGGCGCCGTCGTGCGCTTGGCAGGCGAGTCTGGAGTGGCAGTCCCCACGCACGAGTCGATCTATGGCGTGCTGCAGCAACTCGAAATGAAGGCCCGCCAAGTTTAAATTTGCGAGCGATTAATCTTTCTGCTTGTGGATTTGACTGCGCACCCAAACTTCGTCGGGTGGCTCTATTGTGCTTGCATTAAGACGAGGTTCAAATAGGTCTCTTCGCTGCCGACAACGAATCGCCCAAGGTCCAAAGCGCGGCTCCCAGCAACACCACGTCTTTCAACAGAAAACCTCCAGAACCTGAAAGCGCCGGGAAGCCGCCAAGACTTTTCTCCCAACCGGGAAGGGAAAAGAGAAAGGTAATGGTAGTGAGAAAAGTGAACACGGCGAGAACACTGCCGACTGCTGATACCTTCGCTGACAAAGGGCGAATCGCGATTAACACTGCCGCGGAAATCTCGGCCACTCCGATCACGTTCGAAGTCCCTTGCAAACTGAGAAACTTGTACATCCAGCTCATTAACGGACTGGTTTCAACCAACGTCTTGATGCCTGCAGCTTCATACATTGTGAATTTCATGGCGCCGATCCAACCGAGCACGAGCACCAGGCCGTAGCGAATCAAGAACTCCCCCAGCTTCTCGACGACGGATTTTCCATTTCGTGGGATTCCAGTTTCCATAGTCTTATTTTCCTCGTTGACTGCCTTCTTCCTTAACGCTACGGTCGAACGCCTGGAATGTTTAGCCTGATGCGATACAGACCAGACCGCGCGCAAAGGTAGAGAGTTTTCCCATCGGCGTCGCCCCACGCGAAGTTGTGGGCGTGTTTGGGTGTAATGATCGTGCCGAGGTGTTTGCCTTCGGGCGAGATAACCCACAGCCCGCCGGGACCGGAAACATATAGGTTGCCTTTCTGGTCAACCTTGATCCCATCGAGGGCGTCTTCGCCTGGCGTGCCGGTCATGTCAAAAAATAGCTTGCCGTTTTTGAAAGTCGCGTCAACGGTCACTTCGTAACGCATGACGACTTTTTTCTTATCATCCCAATCGCCAACGTAGAGATATTTCTCGTCAGGCGAGAAGGCGATGCCGTTTGGCCCGGTAAAGTCTGTGCTGATCAATTGCAACTTGCCTTTGTAGATGGAATAGACGCCGCTGAATGACAACTGCTTGCGGGGGTCGTCGAAGAACTTCGGCAGACCAAACGGTGGATCGGTAAAGAAGAGCGTGCCGTCTGAACGATAGACAAGATCGTTGGGACTATTCAGCCGCTTGCTCTCGAAGCTGTCGGCGAGAACAGTCTGCGTTCCGTCTTTCTCGTCACGCACCACTCGATGGTTGCCATGCTGATTGATCGTTAAGCGCCCTTGCGGATCGAGGGTCAAGCCGTTTGATCCGGGCTGCCCAAACTCGGCGATGTCGGCGCCTGAGTAACCGCTCGGAGTGCGGAATGTCTCCAGCTTTCCTTCGTCGTTTCCATTGGGCGTGTACTTGTAGATTGTGTTTGCGTTTGGATCGCTGAAGAGAAGATAGCCGCCTTCCTTAACCCAAATCGGGCCTTCGATGAATTTGAAACCGTCGGCGAGTTTGAAAACTTTTGGGTTTGGTCCAACGATCTCATTCATTGCCGGATCGTTGCGTACGACCTCAACGTTTACTTCGCTCGGCGTAAGCGCCACGGGTCCAGGAGTGCCCTTATAAAAGGCAAGCTTGCCATAACGCACGTAGATAAAGTTCGTCGGCGGGTTTGAAAGCGGCCCATTGATGCCGAAGATCGCGAGCTGAATCTGCTGGCCGGGTCTGACGTTGCGACCGACAATCAAATGATTCTCGGCATTCCAGCCGGCGATGACGGAGCCGCCGGATTGACCCAAGGCGCGCGATAGTTCGCCATCAACCCAAATCTCGGCGTAGTCATCGAGCGACGTTTCAAACACGG
>JBDUAQ010000194.1:0-5982 GCA_040004575.1 bacterium | reverse complement strand
ACTGCGCTGTAAGCACGTCAACAATGTCGTCGCTCGTCACACGGTCGATGTAGGTGGAATAGTAAGATGCGGCTTCGTTTGGTTGTGGTCGTCCAAGCATGGGTGAATAGTAAATCGTGAATCGTAAATAGCAAAGTGTCGAGGGTCGGCAAATACAGAACCGGGAGCGGTAGCGACCGGGTCAAGCGGCATCCTGGAATTGGCCATTCAACCTTGCTTGAGCCAGGATGATCACACCCGGTCGCTACCGCTCGCGGTTCTGTATTTGTGTCAACCTGGCACCTGCTCCTGCCATCTGCTTCCTTCTTTATGTCGCTCCGTGAGAGTTTCCCAGCACAGTCGTTAACAGCTTGCGAATCTCGTCAGCGCCGGCGGCGAGCGGGCTTGCAATTCTGCCATTGGTGTTAACAACCACGGCGCTGGGCGTCACGTTCGCGCCATACTTTTCTGCAACTTCTCTTTCCCGCTGCAGGAGCACCTGGCCCAGGCCATTCCGCGCCACGTTTACAAAGTTTTCTTTGATCGTGCCAAAGCTGATCAAGGCAATCGTCAGTTGCTCGCGATGTGATTGTTGCCATTCCTTAACTTCCGCAAACAGTATGACGCACGGCCCGCAGGTTGGATTAGTGAAAATGAGTAGCAAAGGCTTGCCATGGTCGAGTAACTGCGTGAGCGTGACAGTGCCGCCGGCATAGGCGCTTAACTTAAACGGTGGCGCGGCTGAATCGAGCGGCAACCCGCGCGGACCTTCCGGCGTTTTCGCCGGTAAATGTTTTTGTCGCCACTGCAAATAAATCAGGAGAGCGACAATAACTGTGACAGCACCAAGCAACACGAGCCATTCGGAAATGTTGAGCTGTGCCAACGTGTTGACAATCCCCGGACCGTCGCTGGTACCTGACTGCCACAACACAAAGATAGCTCCGACCGCGAAGCTGAAGTTGCGCACGAGGGTGGGCCAACCGAGCGGGCGAGAATATAGCTGGCCGAAGCAGTGGCAATCGTGAGTGCGACCACGCGCCAGGTTTACGCCGATGGCCACGACGAACACGGTCAACACAATCAGCGCGGCGAAGGCGCCGGCACGGGCCGTGTTAGAGAAGAGCAGCCCAGCGGCGATCGCGAGTTCCACAATGGGCAAAACGATTGCGAGCGCCGGCGTCAGTGCCTCGGGTGAACCGAAATTCTTAACTGCGTCGCGCGTGCCGGCTGGGTCGATTAGTTTTGTCACTCCGGCGATGCCGAAGATAGCGCTAAGCGCAATTCTCACAAGGACTGTTATCAGATGCATTGCAGAAAACGAGATCGCGCAAGTACAAAATAGCTACGGTATTGTCCAGTTTAGCCCAAAATGGTCGCTCTCAGTATTCCGCAAGCGCTTTCTCGTCTAGAATTGCGGAACCTGAATAACAAAATGTCCGTTAGACAAGAAGGTTATCCGGTCTTATGTTCTGCTGAAACGAAAGGAAAGGTGGCTTATGTATTGCGCAGCTTGTGGCACGCCGCTGGCGCCGGGTCTCAGTTACTGTAATCGCTGCGGCATGAGCCTGAAGGAACCGTCAGAGCCGAAAGCGAATCCCATCGGCGCTTACTTGATTTCGGCGATTACTGTTCTTGGCTTAGCAGGTCTGGGACTCATGCTGGGTGGCGCGATGGCGCTAAGAATCGGCGGCCAATTCCGTGAAGATCTAGTTGGCATCTACATGCTGATGACTTTTTCGCTGGTCGCTCTGATCGAGTTTTTTCTTTGCCGGCAACTATCGCGGCTCCTCCGCAGTTCTGAGAAGAGCCGGACTATCGCGCCGTCGTTACAGAGATCGGCGGCTGAACTTCAGGAACCGCTGCCACGCGCTTTGGGTGAACCTATTCCGAGCGTCACCGAAAATACAACTAGAACCTTGGAATATTCGCGGAATGAACCCTCGCGATAATTAGGCGGTGAAGCTGCATCGCTCCGTCTTAGAGAGGAACGCCACCATGAAAAAGCTCGCGCTGTTGATAGTTCTCATTGTGCTGGGAGCGGGTTGCCATTTGCACCACGGGGTCGCCGGATCAGGCAAACGACAGAAAGAGAAGCGCAGCGTTGGTTCCTTTACTTCAATCTCGACCGAAGGGGCGTTTGACGTCGAGGTCGTTTGCCAAAAGCCGCAGAGTCTGGAGATCGAAGGTGACGACAACGTGCTGCCACTCGTTACCACCGAAGTTTCAAACAACGTACTGCACATAAGAAACCTGCGCGATTATTCAGTTGCTGAGCCGATCACTCTGAAAATCTGGGTACCGGATCTTGAAGGGATCTATTCGGCAGGAGCGGGAACCCTGGAAGTCTCCGGATTGAAGAACGAGAGGTTTGAGATCGATGCGAACGGGGCGCCCAAGATAAAAGCTTCCGGGGAAACCAAAACCTTAAAGATTGGCGCCAAGGGCGCCGGGAAGATCGATGCCCATAAACTTCATGCCGCGCGAGTGGAAGTCGATGCAAAAGGCGTTGCCAAAGTTGAAGTCTATGCCGCTGAGCAACTCGACGTAACTGTGTCTGGACCATCAAAGGTGATCTACCAGGGCAATCCGGTGGTGAATAAGACGGTGCATGGTCCGGGCAGTGTCGAGAAAAAAGAATCTGAAGGAAGTTAAAACCCGCAACTCTCGCCGTCGCTGTTCGCTTCACATTTCCGCCCTCATTGTGAGTTAATCCTGAGTGTCGTTTTTCTGTACGGCATTTCATAAGACATATCACGCACTATTCTTTTTATGCAGAATGTCGGACGCGACAAGACGTGATATTTTTATGTTGACATTCCACTCCTTACTGAATAACTATTTGCCATTCTCGAAAAGGAGCTTATTCCACCAATGACATATGTAGTGGTTGAGTTATGCGTTGACTGCAAATATACCGACTGTGCTGCCGTCTGCCCGGTCGAAGCTTTTCATGAGTTGCCTGATCGTCTCTACATCAACGCCGACACCTGCATCGATTGCGATGCTTGCGTGCCTGAGTGTCCTGTCGAAGCAATCTTCGCCGATAACAACGTGCCGGAAAACTATGCACACTGGACCCAGATCAACATCGACGAAGCGCCAAACTATCCAGTCATTAGCGCTAAGATTCCTGCCCTGCATGGACCGAGCTGCACTGGACCTGAGGAGTAATCGCCGCAAACCGATTTTTGAGATGATTAGAGGCGGGCCCGCAGCAATGTTGGCCCGCCTCTATCCGTGAAGTAGGACAGGCATCCGGGAGCGCGGGCATCCTGCCCGCTTTTTTCGTTCTGGCAAGCATTTCCATAAGTCATGGAACAAGCGGGCAGGATGCCCGCGCTCCCGGCGTCTGTCCCACTAAACCGATTGACATCGCCCAAGGCGGGTTTGTAGAGTCTGCAATTGAAGCGCGCCGTCTCCTCCGCATGATCGGCCAGGCAATCCGCCGGGGCCCAGTTCAGTTTTCCTGAGCGCACCAACTAATGACAAAGCGTCTTGCTCTCATCTTCGCGATTGTCTTTTGTTTCCTGAGCGTAGCCCCCTCGGTGCCGGCAAAAGACAAGTGGACCAGTGTGCGCTCGAAGAACTTCCTGCTGATTGGCAACGCCAGCGAAAAGGACATACGGCAGGTCGGCGTTCGGCTCGAACAATTTCGCGAAGTCTTTTCGCGCTTGTTTACTAATCTCAATGTCAACTCACCCGTGCCCACAACGGTAATCGTCTTTAAGAATGACGAGTCGTACCGGCCATTCAAACCAAATGCGAATACCGCCGGTTATTTCCAGTCCGGACCTGATGTGAATTACATCACCCTCGAGCTCGCGAAGGAGCTGGGGAGTGAACAGGATCCATTCGCCATCATTTTTCACGAGTACACACACCTGCTGGTGAGTAACACGAGCGGCAATGTGCCGACCTGGTTCAATGAAGGACTCGCCGAGTACTACAGCACCTTGAGCATCACCGACGATCAGACGGTAGTAATGGGACGGCCCATAGCCAGTCACGTCTATCTGCTGCGCGAAAATAGGATGTTGCCGCTACGAACGTTGTTTCAGGTAGATCAAGAATCGCCCTACTACAATGAGCGTGACAAGCAGAGCATTTTTTATGCTGAGTCGTGGGCGTTGATGCACTATCTGATTCTCGGCAAAGATGGCCAACGCGTGAGTCAGTTAAGCAAGTTTGTAAACTTGATGTCCGCGAATGTACCGATGGCACAGGCCTTCCAACAGGCCTTTGCCATGACTTTCGAAAGCATGGAGAAGGAGTTGCGCGCCTACATTCAGCGCGATCGCTACCCAATCCTCAATGGCAATTTCACAAGCAAGGTCGGTTACGACAGCGCGATGAAAACGGCGCCAATCACGGAGGCCGAAGCTCAGGCCTACCTCGGCGACTTGCTGCTGAAAAGCAATCGCGCCGACTGCGAAGTCTATCTGCAAAAAGCACTGGCGCTCGATCCTGATCTGGCAATGGCTAATGCCTCGCTTGGCCTGCTGCGAGTGCGTCAGGGAAAACATGACGAAGCGCGGAAGCTGCTGGAACGCGCGGTGGCTGCCAGCTCTCAAAATTATCTCATCCACTACTACTACGCCTTTGCCCTGAGCAAGGAGGCCACGGGTGACATGGAGATGGTGCTGGCTCTGGCGCCGGAGAATGCCGCCATCATGCGAAAAGAATTGAAGCGAGCGATCGAGCTGCGTCCGGATTTTCTCGAGTCGTATAGCTTGCTGGCGTTTGTAAACCTGGTAACCGACACCGAGGTAGACGAAACGGTAGGAATGCTCAACCGGATTCTCGCCGGCTCTCCTCGCAGGACTGATCTTATGTTCATGCTGGCGCAACTCTACATGCACCAGGAGAACTTCAAGTCGGCGCGCGAACTCATCGATAAGATCAAAGTCAACGGTGATGTCGAGATGCGCCAACGAGCGCAGGGATTGCTGACCCAACTTGTCTCGGTAGAAGAGCAACTGGCGCGCATCCACAAGGCCGAAGAGGAGCGAGCGCGGTATTTACGACGCGGCTCCATGCCCGGCGATGCTCCCGAGGGAAGTGTTCAGGCGTCAGTTGCGGAAGCCTTCGATCCGGTAGCGGCTCTGCGAGAGTCGCTGAGAAAACCGGCTACCGGCGAGAAGCAGTTACAAGGCACGCTCACCCGCATCGATTGTGATGCCAGGGGTATTACTTTCGTCGTCAAAGTTAACGATCGTCTTCTCAAACTCCATACCGACACCTTCAAGCACGCGGAGATAGTGAGCTTCAGTGAAGATGCGGGCAACGAGATTACCTGTGGCCCACGAAAGATTCAAAATAATGTCGTCGTAGCTTATGTGCCGGCAACGGACTCGCGCGCAAAGATCGACGGAGTGCTGAAGTCAATTGAATTTGTGCCGGCAGACTTCCAACTAAAACCCTAAAGGATCAGTGTTCAGTGGTCAGTGGCCAGAGAATGATGTTAGTCCATCGAAAGTACGTCATCTCACTTCTGACTACTGACCACTGATCACTGATAACTATTATTCTAGGCACGCAATCCGCTTGGCCGATGCCTTCCGTATATTCCCCGAGTTCGCACAAATCAATTCCAAGAAAAAGGAAGGTAATAAAACCAGTGAAGAAAGTATGTCTAATGCTGCTGTTGGCAGCAGTCTCAATCGCAATCGTTAACGGAAGCGCCTCGGCGCAAATGCAGATGAATAAAATGGATTCGATGAATCCGATGGTCGGCGGCGCAGCCATGCTCCGTTCGCGCGACATTGTCGACAACGCCGTCAATTCGGCCGACCACACGACGCTGGTGGCCGCGGTGAAGGCCGCAGGACTGGTGGACACTCTGAAGAGCAAGGGCCCGTTCACAGTTTTTGCGCCAACCAATAATGCTTTTGACAAACTACCAGCGGGCACAGTGGACATGTTGGTCAAACCAGAGAACAAAGAGATGCTGACGAAGATTCTGACCTACCATGTATTGGCCGGGAAGTTTGATTCGAAGGC
>JBDUAQ010000193.1:0-5988 GCA_040004575.1 bacterium | reverse complement strand
CACCACAGAGGCACAGAGAACACAGAGGACGCACAGAGATTTCAAAATAGGTCACTACCCGAACAGTCACCGATTAGCAGGTTGCTCTTCAATTACTGTAAACTCGACCTCTTCGAAGTACGACCCAAACAACCTCAGGGGAACAACAACAGCAATGGCTTTTCGTCGCGTCGTCCCACTATTCTCCTTCTGCCTGATTATTATCGCTGTCACCGGCGCTCTTGCCCAACAGCCCGGCCGAAGGATTGCGAAGATTGAGGTCGAGGGTCTCGAACGTTTGTCTGCCGATGAAGTGATCTCGACTAGTGGACTGAAAACCGGAATGCCACTTTCGGTCGCAGAACTTGACGCCGCCGGTCAAAGACTGGTTGACAGCGGACTCTTCGCCAAGGTCGGTTACCGCACCACCTCCAAAGGCAATCAAGTGACGGTAATTTTTCAGGTCCAGGAAACTAAGGGCGGTGCGTCGCCGGTCGTCTTCGACAACTTTGTCTGGTTTACAAACGACGAATTGATCGCAGCTATCAAGCAGGAGGTGCCTTCATTTAATGGGACGGCGCCTGACACCGGACGCATGACGGACGACATCAAGCGTGCATTACAGAAACTTCTTAAGGAGCACCAGATCGATGGGACAGTAGATTACGCGCCCGAGCAAGCAGGGTTGAATAGCACAAAGCAGGAACATCTCTTTAGCGTTTCGGGCGTGCCCATTCCGATTTGCAGCTTGCACTTTCCGGGAAGTAAAAATGTTTCCGAAGAGAAATTGGTGACGAGTTCCAGGCAACTCACCGATGCCGACTATTCGAAGAAGTCGGCCATTGCGTTCGCGAGTTTTATTCTTTTTCCGCTTTACCGGGAGGTGGGCCAACTACGTGCCGGGTTTGGCCAACCTGTAACAAGAATGGAGTCTTCAGCCCACTGCAAGAGCGGAGTGGAGCTGAGTATCCCGGTCGAAGAAGGGCCAATATTCTTGTGGGACAGAGCCGAGTGGACTGGCAACCAGGTTTTATCGCCGCAGGAGCTTGATGAAGCACTGGGAATGAAGAATGGCCAAGTGGCGAATGGCCTCAAGATTGACAAGGGTCTGTTTGAGGTTAGTAGAAGATATGGCCATACCGGGCATCTGGAGGCTGGAGTAAGAGCGGAACCGGTGTTTGACGACGCTGCGAGTCGAGTGAGTTATAAGATAGCCGTGAAAGAAGGGCCGCAATACAAGATGGGAAAACTGATCATCAAAGGACTCGATGAAGCGGATGCACAGTCTCTCGAAGAGAGATGGAAACTCAGGAACGGCGAGGTCTTCGATACCAGTTATACCGAACGGTTTTTTAGAACCGACGCCCGTGAATCTATGCGAAGAATAATGGCCGCTCGAGAAGCAAAACGCAAAGGTCCGCCCGACATCAAGATCAAACCTAATCGGCAAAATCTGAATGCCGATGTGACCATAGAGTTCAAGGACTGAGCCTTATTGAGGTTTCTTCTCTGCGCAACCTACCGTCGTAATCCCTGCTTCCTATCTACTTGCGAACTAATCTGTATAATGAGGTGGTAGTTCCCTCTCATCATCAACAGGGCAGGCATTCCTGCCTGCCTGGTTTTCGGAAAACATGCTTACCGAAGCTGAATTATTAGAAGTTGAACCGCAAGGTACAACCCTAACCGCACCTGAAGCGCCCACTTTGCTCGCGCGTGCAGCCCATTTGTTCGCGGCGAAACAATTCAAACCGCATCGCCTTTTTCAAAACGGACATGCGCAAACCATCGCCGCCTATGCCTGGCCGCGGCGATTTCGTTTTGTTTCAGAAAACGATGAGGAGCGCTTGTTTGAAGTGGCGCCGGGCGTCAGGGTGCTCGCGCATTGTCGCTGGCAAACTGAGCGCGACAAACACCCGACCATCGTGGTCTGGCACGGGATCGAAGGTTCCACTTCCTCCAACTACATGCAGGCAATCGCCGAGAAAGGTTCTCAAGCCGGCTTCAATGTCATCAGAGTGAATTTTCGTAACTGCGGCGGCACCGAACATCTCACGAACACGATCTATCACGGTGGCCTGAGCGCGGACCTTGGTTCGGTGGTTAAAGAACTGTTGGAAAAAGATCACATGCGAAGCTTGGTTCTGGTGGGTTTCTCACTGGGCGGAAATCTTGTGCTTAAACTCGCCGGCGAATATGGCGACAACCCGCCGCGGGAGATCCTGGGCATTTGCGCAGTGTCACCCTCCATTGATTTGAGCGCCAGCGCAGACATGATTTTAGAGCGCTCAAACTGGATTTATCACCGCGACTTCGTGCGCCGGCTCAAGGAGCGAATTCGCATCAATCATAAATTGTATCCGGAGAGTTACGACATTAGTGGACTGGACGAGGTCCACACGCTCCGGGAGTTTGACGATCGCTATACCTCCCGGGCCCACGGCTTCGCTGATGCCGCGGATTACTACTACCGTTCCAGCTCGCTAAGAGTCATCCATCGCATCCGCATCCCAACCATGATCATCCACGCCGGAGACGATCCCTTCATTCCGGTGACACCGCTACACAATCCGGCGGTAGCTGACAATCCCTACATTCTCCTGATCGCACCTGCGCAGGGCGGACACGTCGCTTTCATCTCCGCGGATCGTGAAGACCAGAGCGATCGCTTCTGGGCCGAGAACCGCGTCGTCGAATTCTGCAGACTCGCGAGCGAGTAGTTTCTGCACAAGACAAGACTTAGCCAAAAACGCTCTCGGTCCAACTGTTCGGCGGCGTGTCTTTGCCGAGCGAAGTTACCTTCTGGCAGTTCCTTCTACATCTGCAAGCATCTTCTGTAAAGCCCCTTTTGGCAAATATCTCCCGTTGATTATGACGGCGTTAATCCGTTGAGTATTCCTGATGTCTTCAAGCGGATTGGCTTCGAGCAGGAGAAGGTTCGCAATTTTCCCGCGTTCAATCGTGCCCTGCGAACTCTGTTCACCGAGAAAGATTGCCGGGTTGCGCGTTGCAGCTTGTAACGCCTGCATTGGGGTTAAGCCTGCTTGCACGAATAAGCCCAGCTCATCATGCAAACTAAAACCTGCGAAGGTGTAGGGGATGCTTAGATCTGTTCCGGTCATGAACAGAACACCCGCGCGGTTCATGGCGCCTACCAGTTCCAATTCCCTTTGAAAGAGCCGCTTGCTATAAACCATGTACTTAGGTGTGCGATAGCGAAGCAGGAAGTTCTTTTGCGGCGACCACCATTGCTGTTCAGACAGTGGAATGTATTTCAAACGTTCATCACCATTTCGATCGAAATCATCAACGAAGGTGAGGGCCCGTTTCGTTACCAACGTAGGTACTTGCCAGGTTTGATTTCTGGTGAGATGGGAAAAAAGTACCTTTGCCCTCTGCTCATCGTAGGTATCAAGCATCCGTTCGCCACGAGCTGCAATGCGGCGCGGAATCTCGGAGAAGTCGCCGCCGGACGGCATTGGCTGGGCTTGCAGTCGACGCAGCTCATTCTCAGTAGTCGAGCAACCCTGGAGAATCGTTCCTAGATGTTCAATGCTCTTTTGACCTGCGTCGGATGCTTCCATGGTCGTGACTGAAAGCGGAACATGCCCAACGACCGGAAACTTCTGTTTCTTCGCTTCATCAATAATCGCAAAGTAGGCATCACGGGGAAGACGGTCATACACCTTGACGCAATCTGCGCCGCGTTGCTTCAGCGTATCGACAGTCTGTCGCCCTTCAGCGGCAGTGCCGACAACAATCGTGGGACCGTGAGCCGCTGGCTGCGGACCGTCTACAATGGGCCCACATGTGACAATGCGCGGCCCCAGGAGTTTTCCGGAGGCCACTTCTGCTCGCCAGCGAAGCAAATCTTCCAACTCGCCACCCATGTTTCGCACGCCGGTCACGCCATTGGCAATGAATAATGGAAACGACCTTTCGATCTCAGTGAAGTGAACGTGCATGTCCCACAAGCCAGGAATCAGATAATTGCCTGTTGCATCTAGGATCTGCGCGCCGCGCGGGACTCGTGTGTGCCCGACTCTTCCAATCGCGGCGATACGGTTACCCATTACAAGCACGGTCATCTCAGGCTTCGGCGGAGAGCCCGTCATGTCAATCACGGTGACATGAGTCAGCGCAAACGCTTCACTATGCAGTTTTTGGGCTGGCGCATAGACGGGAAGGATTGACAGCAGCAGCAACACTACGAACTTCTTCATGCAAACACTCCGCGTTAGAGAATTAAACAGAGTACGACTCAATCTAGACACCGCTTGAGTCAGAAAGTTCCGTCCTGATGACTTAACGCAAAAGATTTTGAGAATTGCCGAACGTTACAGTTGACGGCGCGCGGCGATTAGCAACTACCTTCGCCGGGCGAAACAAGCTTAAGAACATCCCGATGCATCGGGACTCCGGCCCAAGGATTTGTTAGGCGAGTTATCATCGCCGCTTCTTACTGGGGCAGGCCTGTAGTGAGCTTACCGACTTTGTCAACGTGCATTTCAGTAAACCACATGTTTCCGTCCGGCCCTTTAATGATGCGATGCATCACTGTATTGCTGGTCGGAAGTTTGTAGAAAGTGAAGGGCACTCTCGAAATGTCAGACGGCGCCAGCTTGATAGATACCTTCACTCTATTTTCTCCAGGTTTATTTTTTCGAGAAAGCTCGCTGACCTTCATTAAGTGTCCCCGCCACCCCCTAGATGAAACTCTACGATGTCTTCGATGTGCTCAGCGTAACCCGGCGGCAGCTTCCTAAATTCGACCCCCAACCCCACGCCCCGCCTGAGATACGCGACCCGCCCTCGGACCACGCCTTCCATGACGCTCTCGCTCTCCGGCGCTAATAAAAGGCGGATGAAGATCAACTTATCTTTAGCGACCACGAGCGGAGTCTTGATGAAGCAGCCCCCGACGCCGAGCGTAGTGACTTGACCCTGATGCTCGCAGGCGGACGTCGGCCCGCAATCGACATCGAGAGAGTACTTAATGCGCGGGTACCGACGGCGGTTTTGCAAGGGTGGAGGGGAGCGTTTCTTCATATTTTGTGAGAGCGAGCGCCTAAGGTAAGACTTGGCGCGGCGATTAGCAACAACCTTCGCCGCACCGAACAAGTTAAAGAATACGCGACCCGCGTTCCGATCCAGCGACCCTCTGGTGCGAATCGCGTGTGTAAGCAGCAGGCGCGACTCTGTCAAAGGTTGAGAAAGAAAACGGGTGCAAGTGCAGCGAGCGCGGCGGTCGCTTGCAGCGCTAGTACCAGCAGCGCCTGCTTTGGAGTCCGCGGTAGCCACTTGATTGCGAAGAACGCGATGATCGGCAGCTGCGCAGCCATGAGTATCTGCCAGAGATGAGCTGCTGTTCCCTCATCGGCCTCACGGGCAGCACCGAACATGACAACGTGCACGAGCACCATGGCGACGGCGGCCAACGACATTGCCAAGGGGACCCAGGCGCTGGGCTTTTTCATGGTTGAAAGGTTCATTCGGCAACCTCGGGAAATTATTTCGCGTTCAGCAGACTTGGATGATGAACGACTATCCGCGCCCGGGCCAACGGCACGTTCGACGCCTACCTAAGACTGAACCTCTTGGGAAAAACAATCGTGTCGTCCACACGATCTGTTTTCGCCGTTGTTCCCCGACAAAGATCTCGAAACCGACCTTCGTTGCGATTTCTGGCGCGTCATTTGAAAGATTCAACGTCTCTTTGTGCGTGGCCGGTTACAATTGAGCTCCGTCCATCTCGCGTGTTTTTTCGACGGCATAGCGTGACCGCGCTTGGGCGTTCACCTCCAAGCCCTGTTCGTTGCACCACAAAACTAACTGTTCGCTGTCGACATCAATTTTTTCGACCCGCAAGCCGCCAGCAATGAGTTCGGCACGTTTTTCTTCAGCCAGGCGCAACCACGCCTCATATGTGTCTTCCATTTCGTCAGCGTCAGATGAGATATCTCGCACTCGCTGCCACTGCTGCGGACGGTACCAGGCAAAACCCACTAC
>JBDUAQ010000192.1:0-5993 GCA_040004575.1 bacterium | reverse complement strand
GCGCCAATGCCGATGCGGCCCTCATTCAAGGTTTCAATTGAAGTCTTATAACCTTTGCCAACTTCACCCAGCACATTTTCTTTCGGGACTTTGCAGTCGGCTAAAATCAATTCGGTGGTTGAAGACGCGCGAATGCCGAGCTTGTTTTCTTTCTTGCCAACTGAGAACCCCTCGAAGCTCTTTTCAACAATGAAGGCGGTGATACCGCGATAGCCGGCCTCGGGGTTCGCGTTAGCGAACAACACAAAAATCTCAGCCTCGTTTCCGTTGGTGATCCAGAGCTTCTGCCCGTTCAGCAAATAGTGGTCGCCGTTATCGACCGCGCGAGTTTGCATCGCAAACGCGTCTGAACCAGAACCTGCTTCGCTTAACGCGTAAGCGCCCACCTTCGCGCTCGCCAGTTGCGCCAGGTATTTAGTTTTCTGTTCCTGATTGCCCCAGCGCATCAGGGCGTTGTTAACGAGCGTATTTTGCACGTCGACAAAAACGCCGACCGAAGCATCAACGCGCGAGAGCTCTTCCACCGCCAGAATTGCAGTGAAGAAGGTCGAGCCGGCGCCGCCAAACTCCTCCGGGGTTTCAATCCCCATCAGGCCGAGATCGAAACACTGCTTGATGAGCGCCGGATCGAGTTTGCCTTTCTCGTCCATTTCCCCGACGCGCGGGCGCAATTCACCCTCGGCAAACTCACGCACGCTCGCGCGAAACATTTGTTCGTCTTCGGACAGGGTCGTCAACGGACGACCAGCAAGCTCTTCAATGGCTGTTTGAGGTAGACTCATCTTTACCTTGTGGCGAACTGTTGAGATTGAACGCCAGCATCATAATCAACGCAAAAGTAAAAAGGCAAAGCGCGCGGCGGACTCGTGCAGGTTGGACGTCTTACTCAGTGAAGGTATATCCGCCGTCTACCGGGAATCGAAGTGTCATGAAGATGACCTCATGACACCGCGAGTTGATTAGTGATCAAGAGATCGAGCTTCGCGTTTATTCTGTGATACGGTAGTTTTGTTTCTTTTCAAAGCCTAAAGCAGAGGACTCTACTAGTTGGAAAAAGAACCCTCGCCCCCTGCGGCAACAACCAGCCGGACCGCTGCGGACCAAGCAAATCCCATCCCGGGCAGACCAAACCAGACGAGAAATCGCAAACTCGCGCGTTTCGGAATTGTCTTTGCGCTGCTGGGCCTGCTGCTATTCGCCTACTTCGTGCGGAAGGCCGGCGTCTCGGAAATCATTGTCGGGATCAAGCGACTCGGCGCTGGGTTTTTGCTCATTCTCGCCATTTCGGCCGTGCGACAAACAGCACGCTCGCTAGCGTGGACGCGTTGTTTTGAGTCGCCTTATCGTTTGCGCTTTCGTGATGCCTTTGCCGCCAGAGTGATGGGCGACGCGCTTGGCAATATTATTCCGCTCGCCAGCGTGGCGGTGAGCGAGCCTTCTAAAGCTGCTTTTGTTACTCATCGCGTCCCACTGATGGCGAGTCTGTCAGCGCTCGCGCTCGAAAATATTTTCTACAGTCTCTCGGTAGCGGTTTTTATTTTTTCCGGAACGGTGGCGCTGCTACTCGCTTTCCCGCTTAAGCCGGCGCTCCGTTACGCAAGCATTGGCACCCTGGCTTTCATAATCCTGATTGTGCCGCTCGGCTACCTGGTCATTCGCAAGCAGTGGAAGTTTCTTAGTGGTGGAATGTCGATCCTGCTTTCCCGTGGACTTGCTCGCACGTGGCTGGAGAAATCGATACCGCGTGCCAGAACGCTCGAAGATCGCATCTATGGGTTCTATGAAAGGAACAGCAGCCGGTTGCTCGCGATTTTCGCTCTGGAGATGTGCTTTCACTTGGCCGGCGTGTTGGAAATTTACACGACGCTCTGGTTTATTAGCAGCATTGTCGCACCCACTCTGCTTACTGCTTTCATTTTGGAATCCGTAAATCGTGTCATCAACATTGTCTTCAAGTTCATTCCTTTTCGACTGGGGGTAGATGAAGCAGGAACGGGAATGCTCGCTAAAGCACTCGGCTTCACGCAGGCAATAGGAGCGGCGCTGGCAATCGTGCGTAAATCGCGCGACCTTTTCTGGACCGCAATCGGCGTAGCGCTAATAGTCCGGCGGGGATTTTCGCTGAGGAAGCTGGATAAGGTTAGCGAGGGCCAGGCAAAGTCAGAACCGGGAGCGGTAGCGACCGGGTCAGTTTCTTGAATGAATCACTCAACCCGTTTTGAGTTCAACGTTAGACCCGGTCGCTACCGCTCCCGGTTCTGACTTCGTCGACCCACAGAAGGATACTATTCGTAAGCGAGTGCGCTAACCGCGTCGAGGTTTGACGCACGCCAGGCGGGATACAAGGCGCCGAAGGCTCCACCGAGAATTCCAATCGCCGCCGCGGTCAATCCCCAGCGCCAGCTAAATTCAAAAAAGAGCCCGTAGAACTGGTGAATTGCGTAGCCTATCGCAAACGAGCAAACGAAACCGGCCACTAAACCAACGGCGCTGATCAGGAGCGCTTCCGATTCAATGATGTAGACGATGTAGCGGCGCGAGGCGCCCAGTGCTTTCAGTATGCCAATCTCGCGCGTGCGCTCGGTGATCGTCGTATACATCGCCAGCATCACGACCACAGCGCTGACTATGGCCGAAAGGCCCACTAGTAGTCGCAAGAAAACGCCAAGGTAAGGAACACTTTTCTCCAGACTCGTAAACACGTCGCGAGTGAGTTGGATCTTGTTTCCGGGCAGCGCCGCGTTAATTCGCTTTGCCACTTCAACCTCTTCACCTGGATTGCGAACCTTGACCATGATGTATGTGCACTTACCGGGCGACTCCAACGCCTCTTGCATGGCGGCCAGCGTGGTTTTCACGCGTGCGCCGGATTCAGGTGCGAAGATTCCGGTAATCCGGTATGGCTTGTCGCCAAAAAGTTTCAGCGTGTTGCCGATTTTCAGTTTGTTGTTGCGCGCCTTTGTCAGGTCAATAACAATCTCGTCCGCCGCTTGTGGCGCCCTGCCGGACTCGAGATGAATCTCGTTGATGCGCGCGTACGGCTCCCACTCAACCCCTTCAATTTGCTCAAACCCCATTCCGCTGCCGCCTTGAATAATGTAGCGAATCACCGGCAATGCTTCAGCGACACCCTCGATCTGTTTCAGACTCTCCGCGTATTTGGTGCTAAGGTTGGCGCTTGATCCAGTCAACTGCATCGAGCCCGGGCGCGTGAAGATAATCTCCGCACGCATATTTGTGGCGCGGCGTTCCATGTCGTTGGACATACCGCGGGCCAGCCCGGTAAAAAGCATGACCAGGCAAACTCCGAGCGCGACCCCGGCCACGCTGACGAGTGTGCGAATGGGTCGCTGGCGAATGTTAGAGACGACGATATTGTCCATGCGGCCATAACGATAAGGCATTTTGCAAAAAGCTACCAACAGGCGGGAGGCGAGTAGTAACGAGTTGGAGCAGTGAACCAGACATTTCTTTGCTTAACTTTGCGCCTTCCTTCGCGAACTTCGCGGTTTCTGCGGATGTTCTTACAGCAAAGGACGCAAAGAAATCGCAAAGAACCGCAAAGCTGAGTTACGCTTAGCGACTTTCGATTAAAGGGCAGTCGGGCCCAGCATATTTTATTGTGCAGCGAGGCCGCACATATTTCGAACCAGGACAAGGGTTCATACGTGGGAAATTTAAGAAGGTCCATGAAGTCGCTGTTAATGGCATGACCGCCGCCGAGGTGTTTGTGAATCAACCAAGATAGTCCAAGCTTCGAGGTCTCTCAAGTAGTTCAGAGTTCAACCTTCAGGTTGTTTTGTTTAGATGCAGGCAAGCTGAAGCTGGTACTCTGAACTACTTGAGCGACAATCAACGTGATATCGGACTGATTATGAAGAAACAAATTTTCGTCGCGACGTTCATCGTGGTGTTGGCGCTGGTTCTCGGGACTCTTCCCGTTTCGGGTCGCAGTCCCCGCCATCTGTCGAAGCGTGTTCACATCGTAGTTCTCGGCACCACGGATCTGCACGGGAACCTTTTTCCGGTCGATTACTACACCGACAAACCAGACAACCGCGGGTTGGCAAAAATAGCCACCTTGATCTGGCAGGTTCGCCGTGAAAACAAGAACGTTTTACTGATCGATTCGGGCGATACGATTCAGGGAACGCCGCTCGAGTATTACCACAACAAGAAAAACAACGCGCCCGCGGATCCAATGATGCTCGCGATGAACGCGCTCGACTACGACGCGATGACCGTCGGCAACCACGAATACAATTTCGGTCTGCCGGTGCTGGAAAAAGCGCGTAGCGAAGCGAAGTTTCCCTGGCTGTCTGCCAACACTTACAACAAAGGAACAAATCAAACTCACTACACGCCATACATCGTCAAGAATATTGCCGGCGTGCACATTGCGGTACTCGGACTCACCACGCCGGGAATTCCGAACTGGGAAAACGCGCCGAACTACGCCGGACTGGAATTTCGCGAACCAGTAAACGAGGCGAAGAAATGGGTTTCGATCCTGCGTCGCAAAGAGCGGGCGGACGTTGTCGTCATCGCGATGCACATGGGCCTTGAAGAGGATCTGCGTACCGGCGAGATCAATCCGGGACAAGTCACAAATGAGAATCGAGCTATCGCGATCGCGAAACAGGTGCCGGGCGTCGATCTCATTTTGATGGGCCACACGCATCGCGACGTGCCCTCGCTGGTCATCAACGGTGTCCAACTGATTCAGGCAAACTACTGGGGAAAACATCTCGCGCGCGTAGATCTCTATTTGGAAAACGTGAGGCGCGGGTGGCGCGTTTTCGCGCGCGCCGCCCGCACGATACCCGTCGACGATCGAGTAGTTCCCGATCCGGAAATCTTAAAGCTGGGCGAGCCTTATGATCGCGAAACCGAAGGCTGGCTGTCGCGCGCGATTGGCGAGTCCGCTGCGGAGTTAACGGCCACAGAAGCGCGCTTCAGGGATACAGCCATCCTGGACTTGATTCAGCGAGTCCAACTTGAAGCGGGCAAGGCCGATGTCTCTATGGCGGCAGTGTTCAATCCTGATGCGCGTATCGCTAAAGGGCCGGTGACAGTTCGCAACATCGCCGGACTCTATGTTTACGAAAACACGCTCGTGGTCCTGGAAGTGACCGGTCAGCAGTTGAAAGATGCGCTCGAACATTCGGCAAAATATTTCCGCCCTTACGAACCGGGAAAAACTCCGGCAGAACTCGTTGACGAAAAAAGTCCCGCCTACAACTTTGACATCGCCGAGGGCGTGACCTACACGCTCAACATCGCCAAACCGTTCGGCCAACGAATCGAGGATCTGCAATTCCAGGGTAAGCCGCTCGCGCCGACTCAAAAGCTCCGGCTCGCCACGAACAACTATCGCGTGAATGGCGGCGGCGGATACACGATGTATAAAAGCGCGCCGGTAGTCTATCGATCGAGCGCGGAGATTCGTGAGTTGATCATTGACTGGGTCGAGCGCCACCAGACGATTCCGACCGAGCCGACAAACAACTGGCGCATTGTTCCGTAGAGCTAAGAGCCAAGCTGGACCGGACTAACGTCGTCCATTTTACACACGAGTCTTTCTGAGTCATGCCACTTCAGCACCTTGCTGTTCTCAACTACTCCTGAGAAGCGGAGATGAAGGGCCTTACTCACGCCTCACTCACTAACGCGCAATCCCTGGCAGCATTCCCACATATTTTTCACAGTGGTAGAATGGCGCATCCAACGGGCACAAGGATTACTTACCTCGGCTAACTTCCTGATCGGTTTCTTTGCAAGAAAGTAAAGAGAGAATCTGAATGGCGAAAAGATCGCCGGAAGGAATCACCCAACTCCTCGAAAGATGGACTCAGGGTGATGAGGATGCGTTGGGCCAGTTAATGCCGCTTGTCTATGACGAGCTCCACCGATTGGCCGGAGCGTATCTGCGTCGCGAGCAGCGCGAGCACACGCTGCAACCGACAGCGCTGGTAAACGAGGCTTACCTTAAG
>JBDUAQ010000191.1:0-6014 GCA_040004575.1 bacterium | reverse complement strand
ACTTACAACCTCGTCCAATACCTGGGCGAGCTTGGTGAAGAACTCATGGTGCGCCGCAATGACGAGGTAACGCTCGGTGAGATTGAGGCGAATCCTCCCAGTCGGATTTTGATCTCGCCGGGACCGGGCCGTCCGGCCGACGCGGGAATATCAATGGAGTTGATAAGCCACTTCGCGGGACGTATACCAATCCTGGGAGTTTGCCTGGGACACCAAGCCATCGGCGAGGTTTTTGGCGGGCGAGTCGTGCGCGCAGCCACGGTTGTGCATGGCAAGGCTTCTGAAGTTAGACATGACGGCAAGTCGATCTTCAATGGTCTCGACTCGCCCTTCAAGGCCGGACGTTATCATTCGTTGATTGTTGAGCGTGAAAGCTTGCCGGCGTGCCTTGAAGTTTCTGCGTCGACGAACGACGGCGTGATCATGGGACTTCGCCACCGCGAGAAGAGAATCGAAGGAGTGCAGTTTCATCCGGAGTCTATTCTGACGCCGGAAGGGAAGCGATTGTTGAGCAATTTCCTCGAGCTGTGATCGAAGTCCAAAGTCCAAGGTCCAAGGACAAGGTCCAAAGTCCAAAGTCCAAAAACGAAAAAGGAAAGTTCTAGTTCGGACTTTGGACTTTAGACATTGGACTTTGGACTCGCTTTTCGTGCTACCGTTACCCGCATCATGACACTGCCAATCAAGCCACCCTATGCGCCGATGGATGCTCTGCTGGTGAGCGAAATTCCGGCCGGCGACAATTGGGAGTACGAGCCGAAGTGGGACGGCTTTCGCTGCCTCGCTTTTCGCGATGGCGAAGGTATTGAGTTGCAATCGAAGTCAGGCCAATCGCTCGGGCGTTACTTCCCGGAAATTGTCGCGGCCCTTCTGAAACTGAAAGCAACGAAGTTTGTGCTTGATGGCGAACTGGTCATTCCAGTTAAGACCGGGTTTTCATTCGATGATCTGCTGCAACGAATTCATCCTGCGGCGAGCCGTGTTGCCAGGTTAGCTAAGGAAACACCGGCGCACCTCATAGTTTTTGATCTGCTGGTTGATGATGCCGGAAAGCCGCTACAAGACCTGCCGCTCGGCAAACGTCGACCCAAACTCGAGAGCTTCGCCAGGAAATATTTGGCGAAGAACTCCGTTATCGAGCTCTCACCCAAGACCAACGACATTGCCATCGCGCGCGAATGGCTTTCGACTACCGGCATAAAACTCGACGGCGTAATTGCGAAGCGTTTGGATCTGCCTTATCGATCCGGTGAACGCGACGGCATGCAGAAAGTGAAGCGGATCCGCACGGCGGATTGCGTAGTCGGTGGATTCCGTTATGCGACTAAAGGGAAGGTGGTCGGATCATTGCTGCTTGGTTTTTATGACGGCGCTGGGTTGCTGCATCACATCGGGTACACCTCCAGCTTCAATGAACTGGAAAAGAGAGAGCTGACCAAGAAGCTCGAGCCGCTGATCGCGGCGCCGGGATTCACCGGGAACAAGCCCGGCGGACCCAGTCGCTGGAGTACGAAGAAGACGAGCGAATGGGAGCCGTTAAAGACAAAGCTGGTCGTCGAAGTT
Organism: bacterium; assembly: GCA_040004575.1. Taxonomy (GTDB): domain Bacteria; phylum Acidobacteriota; class Blastocatellia; order Pyrinomonadales; family Pyrinomonadaceae; genus PSRF01. Next base: position 4,451 of record JBDUAQ010000191.1, on the reverse strand, counting down.
CAGTATGATCATTTCACTGGCGGCCGCTTTCGTCACGGCACCAGGTTCCTGCGTTGGCGACCAGACAAGAAGCCAAAGGCCTGCACGATTGATCAAGTGAAGTAGTAGCTTCCGCAACCGCCTCCACGATGCAGTTTAGAGTTCAAGCTTTAGCTTGCCGCGTGTGGCAGGCACAACCTGAAGGTTGAACTCTGAACTACTTTCGCAGCATCAATGCAAAACATCTGGCAAGAAACGCGATCGCGCCCTGACCAAGAAAGTCCGTATCTTGAGATTGCGATGTAGTATACTGCTCGCCGTCACACGAAGTTTGTTTGCTCCTTCTTCATATGCGCATCTTAGGAATCGATCCGGGCAGTGAGACGACTGGCTGGGGTGTCATCGAAGATGATGGCCGGCACTATCGTTTGGTTGAGTGCGGCACGGTGCGCGCTTCCGCAGCGCAGAAGTTTCCGGCGCGTCTGCTGCGCATTGCCAACGCGCTAGAAGAAATCATTCAGCGTCACAGGCCCGAAGCGTGCGCTATTGAAGATGGATTTCTGGCTACGAACGTCAAGGTCACTTTGAAACTTGGTCAGGTGCGCGGTGTGGCGATGCTGGTCGCCGAGCGTGCCGCGCTTGAGATTCACGAGTATTCACCCAGACTCGTGAAGCAAACCGTTGTCGGTCATGGCAACGCCGAAAAGTTTCAGGTACAGCAAATGATAAAGACGCTGCTCTCGCTCCAGAGCGTCCCTGAGCCCCACGATGCTGCCGATGCGCTGGCGGTCGCGATTTGTCATTTTCACCACGCTCGTTCCGCGGAGCGATTAATGTCCGCGCAAACCGGAGCGATACTGGCAACTGCAAACCTGAGTCGCAATTCCAGTCGCACCCCATCACGCCGCCGCGTTTCCCGCTAAACCCGCTTACCGCAACCGAAAACTCTTCACCCTAATCGACCTCAACTTGCGAGGAGGCTCGGCCTGTGAACATACATCCGTTACGGAAGTTCATCCCTGCAGTGATTTGCATCGCAGTTCTACTACCTGTCAACAGCTCCGCTAAACGGCGCCCGCCCCCCGGTGGTCGTGTCGCCGTCGTTGTTGATGAACGACTCTCAGCGCTCAGAACCACGCCGGATCTAGGGGGAACGCTAATCAGAAGAATGGGGCGTGGCGCTCTTGTCGCCGTGAAAGGGGAAAAGCGGAGCCGTGATGGCGTAGTGTTCTATCGAGTCAACGTCACGACCAGAACCAGTGGCTGGATTCAGCGCGACGCCGTCGCCTTACCTTCGCATGCGGGAGACGACGCGCGCCTGCTGCGTTTGATCAAAGCCTCGGAAGATTTTGATCGCATCGTGCGCGCCCGAATCTTTCTCGACAATTTCACGGGTTCACAGTTCCGTCCCGAAGTTTTGCTAATCTATTCTCAAGCCGCCGAAGACATCGCCGGCCGACTCTCTCGCGAAGCCATGCGCCGTTTGGACCAGAAGGAGATGGATGCCGGCGGCGCGCCGCTCCACAGCTACTTCTTAAACTACAACGGCCTTGATCGCTACAACCGCCAGGGAGTCACCTTCGTTTTTGACGCCCGCGAGAAAAGGCTTCGTTATGACGGCGAAGGCTGGCAGGAATTGATTCATCGCTACCCGCGCAGCCCCGAAGCCGCTGAGGCGCGCAAGCGACTTGCAGCAGTCAATGCGTCGAATAGCAGGTGATCGGGGGTTTTGTCAGAACCGCCTGCGTAAGCGGGCGGCACTGAGAGAGATTTCATGGGGAACGACACCGACATTCCGCTGGCGTACCTGATTACGTTTCGCAGTTATGGCACCTGGCTTCACGGTGACAAGCGTGGCTCGGTTGACCGTTTCCACAATCATTACAAGTCACCTTACCTGCCGCCAGATGAGGAGCGGCTTATACATACTTTGAGCCAGCTCTCAAGCGAAATCGTCACCCTCAACGCTCAACAACGAGAATTGGTTGAACAATCAATCCGTGTGACTTGCACAGTACGAAATTGGACTTTGCACGCTATCAACGTCCGAACAAACCACATTCATACCGTCGTTACAATCGGAACAGCATCACCCGACCGCACCCTAAATGATTTCAAAGCATATGCGACAAGAAAGATGCGCCGAAACGATTGTTGGGACTCGGAGCGAAGTCCGTGGTCGGATAAAGGTAGCAAGAGAAGTTTGTGGAATGAACGTAGCATTGAGCTGGCAGTTGATTATGTTATCAACCGGCAAGGCGGTGATTTGCCGGATTTTGATTAGGAAACCCGCTTATTCAGGTGGTAGTGACGGCCACCCGCTTACGCAGGTGGTTCTGACCGGTGGGTCGTTTCTGTTTTTGCGTATGAGTGTCCCAAAGGCGTAATATTCTTTTGCCCCTCTTCACGCCGACCCCCGGAATTCCCCAGAGTGCCAGGAGAAGTTATTTATGCGGGTAAGCAACTTAAAGTTTATTAACCTTGGTCACGCCAGAATCGTCAGACGCGTATTAATTTTGGGGGCGTTGGTATTTTTCTGCGCACTGACCATGTCGACGACCGTGCGTGTCAGCCATGCCGCAGGGCCGTCCGTCGTCGCTTTTAGCTCCAGCACTTACAGCGAACCGGAAGGGATGACGTTTAAGACGATCACAGTCCTGCGGACCGGCGACGTCTCGGGTCCGGCGACGGTTGATTATGCTACTGCAAACATCACTGCCTCACAGCGTAGCGATTACACTGCCGCCCTCGGCACCTTACGCTTTGCCGCCGGCGAGTCGAGCAAGACTTTCGACGCTCTCATAAGCCAGGACATCAAGCTCGAGGGCACGGAGACTTTTACAATCACCCTCTCCAACGGTACCGGCCAGGCTTTGCTCGGTACGCCGTCGACTGCCACGGTCTCAATCATCGACGATCCAATTGAGACAGGACCGAACCCGATCGATTTCAACGACATCTTCGTCGGTCAGCACTACCACGACTTTCTGGCGCGCCAATCGGACAACCCCGGCCAGGTTTTCTGGGAGGGTCAAATTTCAAGCTGCGGCTCGAGTCAGATCTGCATCGACGACCGGCGCACGAATGTCTCGGCAGCTTTCTTCCTTTCGATAGAATTTCAGCAGACAGGTTACTTCGTTATTCGCGCTCACAAAGCAGCGTTTGGGAACGCCAAATCAAATCCCCGCTACCTGACCTTCCTCCGCGACGGGCGTCGCGTGAGCGACGGTGTCATTGTTGGCAACACTGGGTGGGAGGCGCTCTTGGATGCTAATCGCCAGGCTTTTCTTGAGGAGTTTGTCTCGCGATCGGAATTCGTCGCCGTTTTCCCGCAAGGTGTTAACGTGTTTACCTACGTCGATACGCTGTTCGCCAATGAGGGCGTGACGACTCCAACAACAAGCGAGCGGACGGCGGCCATCAATGCTTACGGTACGGGCAACACGCTCGGACGCGCGGCGGCGCTCAAGAGCGTGATCGAGAGCGATAGCGTCTTCAAGACTCAGTACAACCAGGCATTTGTTCTCATGCAGTACTTTGGTTACTTGCGTCGCGATGCAGATGATGCTCCTGACAACAACTTCAGCGGTTACGATTTCTGGCTCAACAAAATGAATCAGGTTAGCGTGCCGGGTGAGAATGTGCGCGACGATAGCGTGGCCCTGGCACGCGTAAAACGTGCCGACATGGTCAAGTCGTTCATCGTCTCTAGTGAATACCGCGGCAGGTTTGGCTTGTAATTAGGACAGGCATTCCTGCCTGTCGCTCTTGCCGTTGCTGAGTTATCGCTAACCAGGGCGAACCGATTTTCCACTTGCCATTTGACGTTTAGTGCACCGCGCTGGGAAATTCTTTCGCGTGGGTCGACCAATACGGAACCGGGAGCGGTAGCGACCGGGTAAGTGTCGCGCGACAACTCATGATTGAATCAAACACTCTGCGAGCCTTGACGGCAAAGCTAACACCCGGTCGCTACCGCTCCCGGTTCTGACTTTGTGTTACATGAGTTGACCAGTTCCCCTTTTGCTTGTGGGTGAGTGACCAACTAACAAGCAGATTTCTTATTTGTCATTCTTCATATGTCAAATGACGAATGGAAAATCTCATTTGGTCGTCCCCATCGGCGGCAAACACTGACCGTCGCCTTGCCTGACGATTGTCCTTTATTTAGACTGACTTCAATCCTAATCTGCTCGAAGGGAATTGAAGTGAATGTCAGCAAAACTTCTGTTTCGACTCACTGTGGCCGCGGTGTTCGCGTTTCTTCTGTCATCGATCGCCTGTCAACAAACGACCCCACCCAACAATCAAACCGCAATGAATGTTAGCGACTCCAAAGACTGGGACTCGTATGTCAACGAGTTTCTTGAAGCCTACTTCGTGGCTCACCCGGATTTTGCGGTGCGTGCCGGCAGGCATGAGTTTGACGGCAAGCTGCCCGACTGGAGCGCCGAGGGCTTCGCGAAGGAAGC
>JBDUAQ010000190.1:0-6059 GCA_040004575.1 bacterium | reverse complement strand
AAGGAAGTCGGGATAGGTTATGATCGCGGTCGGAGGCCTTAATGACATTGAGTTCCACAGCCAGGCAAATAATTTTTTGGTTACTAATTGTCGCGGGAGCGGTGCTGCTCTATCGGCTCGTTAACCCCGGCGGCAAAAATTCGCAACCGACCGATTTGGGGGCACTTGTCCAGAAAATCGATGCGGGCGAAATCAAGTCGCTGACGCTTAATCAAAACGAAGCGATCGCCGTGGACACGCGCGGCCAGGAACTGCGCGTTAAGCTCACCAGCGATCAGATCAAGAATACTATCTTCAACAAAGCCAACGAAAAACGGGCAGATGGCCAACCCAAAGTTGGCGCGTTTGTAGACGATTCGGGCGGCAGTAGTGTCTGGCCGATGCTAATTACCTGGATGCCGCTCCTGTTTATTATCGGCATCTGGGTTTTCATGTTGCGGCAAATGCAGTCAGGCGGAAACAAAGCGCTCTCGTTTGGTAAATCGCGCGCCAAGCTTCTGAACAATCAACAGAAACGTGTAACGTTTAAGGACGTCGCCGGCGTCGAAGAAGCCAAGGAAGAACTGCAGGAGATTATTGAGTTTCTTAAGGAGCCGCAGAAGTTTCAAAAACTCGGCGGCCGAATTCCGAAAGGCGTTCTCATGATGGGCCCGCCGGGAACCGGCAAGACTTTGCTCGCGCGCGCTATCGCCGGCGAAGCAAATGTTCCCTTCTTCTCTATTTCAGGTTCCGACTTCGTCGAGATGTTCGTGGGCGTGGGCGCTTCGCGCGTTCGCGATCTGTTTGAGCAAGGCAAGAAGAATGCGCCGTGCATCATTTTCATTGACGAGATTGACGCGGTGGGTCGCCACCGCGGCGCCGGACTTGGCGGCGGACACGACGAACGCGAGCAAACTCTGAATCAGTTGCTCGTCGAGATGGACGGCTTTGAGTCAAACGACGGAGTGATCCTGATTGCTTCGACTAACCGTCCGGACGTACTTGATCCTGCGTTGCTGCGGCCAGGACGATTTGATCGTCGCGTCGTCGTATCAAGACCTGACGTGCGTGGCCGTGAAGGTATTCTGAAAGTTCACACGCGCAAGATTCCGCTGGGCGAAGATGTTGACATCAGCGTGATCGCACGCGGCACTCCGGGCTTTACCGGCGCTGATCTTGCCAACCTTGTTAACGAAGCCGCGCTAAACGCGGCGCGTTATAACAAGAAGCTGGTTGCGATGAGCGACTTTGAGTTGGCGAAGGACAAGGTGTTGATGGGCGCAGAGCGCAAGAGCATGGTGATCTCAAACGAAGAGAAGCGCGTCACCGCCTATCACGAGGCCGGACATACCTTAGTCGGTCTTAAAGTTCCCAACGCTGATCCGGTGCACAAGGTCACGATCATTCCGCGTGGCATGGCGCTTGGCGTTACGCAGCAACTGCCTGAAGGCGATCGTCACAACTACAGCGAAGAATATCTGCTGGGTCAGATTGCGATCCTGATGGGCGGACGAATTGCGGAAAACACTTTCCTGGGGAGCATCACTACCGGCGCTTCAAACGATATCGAACGCGCAACTGAACTCGCGCGCGCGATGGTTTGCGAGTATGGCATGTCGGAGATGGGGCCGTTGACCTTCGGCAAGAAGGAAGAACAGATTTTCCTGGGACGCGAGATTGCACAACATCGCGACTTCTCGGAAGAGACGGCGATCAAGATCGACGAGCAGGTGAAAAAGATCGTCACGGCCCAGTTTGAACGCGCCAAGACGATCATCGAAGACAATCGCGACACGATGGTGCGTTTGGCGGAGTGCCTGCTCGAGCGCGAAACGCTGGACGGCGTTGAGATTCGCCGCATAGTTGCGGGCTTGACACTCGAGGAGGCTGAACCCGCTTCCGATCCGGGCGGCGAAGATCGGCCACAACTGAAAGAGCCGGCCAAACCAATGAAGCCGCTGCTGCCGCCAATCACCGGAGGCAATCCGGCGCCGGCGTAAAGGGCTTTTGCAGGGACAAGACTAGAGGGGAATGGGTGAAGACCTGTTCCCCTTTTTCGTTTGTGCCAGATGGGCCCGAATAAGGAGATTTTCCATTTGTCATTTAGTGCAATGCGATGAAATTCTTTCGCGTGGGTCGAGCAATACGGAACCGGGAGCGGGTAGCGACCGGGTAAGTGTCGCGTGACAACTCATGATTGAATCAAACACTCTGCGAGCCTTGACGGCGAAGCTAACACCCGGTCGCTACCGCTCCCGGTTCTGACTTTGTGTTACATGAGTTGCCCCCGTTCCCCTTTTCCCCGGTTCCCCCTTATCATCGGCGACATGATTCGCAACTGGCACATCGCGCGCGGCCGCAAACTGCCGATCAGTGGGCGAACGTTAATAATGGGCATCCTCAACGTCACGCCCGACAGCTTCAGCGACGGCGGCGAATTCTTTTCACTCGATAGCGCCCTCGCCCGCGCGGAACATATGATCACCGAAGGCGCCGACATCATCGACGTTGGCGGTGAATCAACTCGCCCCGGTGGCGCCGCAATCGTATCTGCCGACGAGGAACTAAAGCGGGTCTTACCAATCATTGGCGAATTGGCGAAACGGTTCCGAGTCCCCATCTCCATCGACACAACGAAAGCTGCGGTCGCGCGCGCGGCGCTCGACGCCGGCGTTGCAATTGTTAACGACATTTCCGCCTTGCGTTTCGATCCTGAGATTGCGAACGAGGTAGCGAGACTAGGCGCGGGATTGATCCTGATGCATTCGCGCGGCATCCCCGGCGCGCTTCATGGCCTGCCGCCAGTCGCCGACATTATTGAGGATGTAACGAGCAGTTTGCGTAGCAGTATTGCGATAGCCGAAGAGCGTGGTGTGAAGCGTGAATCAATCGTCATCGATCCCGGCATCGGCTTCGTTAAGAGCCAGGAACAAAACATCGAACTAATCGCCAAACTCGATCAGCTCATTGCCGCCTTTCCTGACTTCCCTCTTCTGATCGGCACGTCGCGCAAGTCTTTCCTCGGCCGCATCCTCGCTGATGCCGATGGCAACCCCGCTCCGCCAGAAGAACGCCTTCACGCCACCATGGCCTCAACCACCGCCGCCATCCTAAAAGGCGCCCACATCGTCCGCGTACACGACGTGAAAGCTGCCGTCGAAACAGCGAGAGTCGCGGAAGAGATTAGACGAAATGAGTAATCTGTAAAGATGCTACAGCCCCTGCATGAAAATAAAGGTGACCCACACGCATGCGGCAAGGGCGACGAACGACTGCCACCGCGGCAACGTTAGTAATCCGAGTACCAGAGTCAAAATAGTGGCGCAGAAGCCCAGTAGGTTCAGGACGTGCGGTGTTCGGTCAACCCAAACGCTGCGATCCACGTAGTGAACGTGACACCACCATTGACCTGCAAAGATGAGAATAGCACCAGCCAGCGCAACCCACTCAGCCTTGTCTCGAAACTCCCTGAATGTCATTAGTCATAAAGTCTACGCGCTCATCGCTTTTGGTGGAAACACAAATAGCACAACCGTGAAATAGGGCGGCAGTGCGCGAGGTTGGTATAATCCATCCATGGCAAAAAACGATACAACTAAGAAAGACGCGGCCGAGACCGACAAAAAAGCCAGCGATAAAGACGAGGCTTCAGGTTCTGATAAAATTGAGCTTGAGGCGACAAAGTCAAAAAAGGGCGAGCCGGACGACAATCTAAAGCGACGAGCTGAGTGGTTTCAGAAACGTCATGGTGGCGGCTAGCTTCGAGGATGAGCCAGCTTGTTTCGAAGCGAAACCCTCTTTGCCCGCAGTTTGATGCGCCGTTTTTCTGTCGCCCTCTTCGAGGGCTCATTCGTTTGTTGCGCTTGATCCCCGGGCTTACGCCCGGGGCTACTAGCTGCCGCGCCTTCGGCGCTGGGGCTTCGGTGATTCCCGCTTAGACCGGTGGACCGACACGGGCGCTTTTGAAAAAGGGACAGGCAGGAATGTCTGTCCTACGGTCTGTCCTACTTTAGTTTCAGGCGCCAGATGCTGCGGCCGTAGGTGGCGGCGTTCAGCGTTCCGTCTTTCTCATGATAGACAAGATCGACCACCATCGCGTTTGGCAGGTTCTTCGTTAGGTTCATCCATATACCCGACGCGTTATCAAGGACGAAGGCTCCTGCATCGTTGCCGACATACACCTTGTCAGGTTCGTCATTTCTGATCACCGCCACGTGATGCGGCACGTCGGGAAGTTGGCCCAGGTCGATGTCACCCCAGGTAAGCCCGCCGTCTGCACTGCGAAAGACATGCGAATGGCCAAAATTCGCCACGGTCGCAATTAGGACCTCAGCATTTTCGGGATGACTCTCGAGACGCGTAATGGTGTGACCCGGAAGTATCGAGCTGGAAAGGTTCGGACTCCAGGTGTCGCCGCCATCGAGGCTGCGAAAGAAGCCGCCATTTTCCGTCGCCACATAAACTCGTTTCGAGTCGGCCGGCGCAACCTCTATTGCCGAGATAGAACTACCGTCCAGATTCGGCGAGACAACATGCCAATTGTCGCCATCGTTCCTGGTCCGCCAAACTCGATATGAACCCGTGAAGACAGTATTGGAGTCTGCCGGATCCATCGTAATGAAGCACATCCAGACCGACTCCCGCTCTTTCGCTGACGCCGGAGGCGAGACGTCTTTATGAATCTTTCCATGGAAGCGACGGATATCAAGATTGTAGACCGAGCAATAGACATGGTTTGGGTCATGCGGATCAAAAACGATCCAGCCACCATCGCCTTCATAGATTTGATAAAAACTCGTGGCTGCACCGGTCTTGGTAATGACCGTGCCGTTGTCCTGCGCGCCGCCACCGAATAGATTGCCATTGCTCTGGAATACGTCAAGATCATAAAACATCGTGATTGCCAGATCGTTGCTCCGGTTTTTCCAGGTGGAACCACCGTCCTCGCTGACGTCCAGGCCGCCGTCGTTGGCATCGTAGACCAGGCCGGGGCCTGCCGCCGGCATCAGCACCGCGTGATGATCGGAGTGAGCATATTGAGGATCACCACGATCGAGATACCAGTGAGTTAGGTGACGCCAACTCTTGCCGCCGTCACGCGTGCAGTGCAAATCGACGCCGCCGCAGATTACGTAGTTGGGATTTGTAGGGTGGACGACAATCGTGTTGCCGTATGAAATCTGTCCCTCTTTGTCGAAGTGCGTCCCGCCGATGCTCTTCCAGGTATCGCCGCCATTCGCACTACGAAAGACACCCAGCATCAAATCGCTGCTCTCGCTGTTTTCATTAGCTGCAAACGCGTAGATCACTTCCGGCTTCGATGGACTAATCGCGAGACTGGTGCGGCCGAATAGTGCGGAGTCAGGTAGTTCTTTGCCAATCAGATGTAACCAATGCTTGCCGCCGTCAGTTGAACGCCAGATGCCGCTACGCGCTCCCTGTTCGGTGAAGGTAGCGAAGATGGTTCCCTTTTTTGTGGGATGGAAAACAATCGAATGGCACCAGTAATTCTTAGTTGAAATAAACGTCTCGCGGTTCCAGGTCACGCCACTATCAAACGAAGTGTACATGCCACCAAGACTCTTACCGGCGAAACTCACTTCGGCGTAGCCAACACCGCCAATCATCAAATGCTTCGAATCGAAAGGATCGATCGCAATCACCCCAATGCCACTGGGAACCCCACTTCTATCTGACGATGCCAGCAACTGCCAGGTGACGCCTGCATCTTTGCTGTTGTAGAGTCCCACTCCCGGATAGGAGTCGAGTGATAGATTGGCTTCGCCGGTGCCGCAATAAATCGTGTCGGGGTCTCGTGGATCGATGGCCAATGAGCCGATGTTCAGGATGTCCTGATCGTCCCAACACGAAGCCCAATTCTGTCCGCTATCCTTGCTTTGCCAAACACCGCCTCCCGCGGCTCCGAGCCAGAGCCGTTCCGGATGTTTCGGGTGACAGACAACACAGGTCACGCGGCCGCCAATGTTTGTTGGGCCAACACACTCCCATTGCGCGGCTACGTCTGGCGGCGGCGCGAGTGACTTCTCAACTCGCAGGCGCTCGCGCAACAATCTATTTAC
>JBDUAQ010000041.1:0-20473 GCA_040004575.1 bacterium | reverse complement strand
GGTGGCTACGGCGGCGGCGGCGGTGGTGGCGGCAATCGCGAACCACGCTGGTAAGCTTTTCCTAAAGCCCCCAATTGACGCTCGGGGCGTTGGCATAAGTCGGCCCTCACAGGCTGCTGTGCCAACGCCCAGGCGTCGGTTTCTCAAAATCCCTTCCTTTCTTACCAGGCATCCCCTGGAAATTGGAATAACTAACGCCTGCGGGCGTACTCACATCTGCGCAGAGTTTGCGCAGGAAAGAAACTAAGTAGGAGTTTATGAATTTTTCTCAACTGGGACTGGCGCCCGCGCAAGTGCGTAGCTGCGAGTCTCTCGGATACACCGAACCAACACCGATCCAGGAACAGGGCATCCCTGTTGTCCTCAGCGGCCAGGACCTGATCGGCTGTGCTGAAACCGGCACAGGCAAGACAGCCGCATTTCTGCTTCCCATAATTCAAAAGATGACCGAGAAGGCGCGCCCCGGCGTTCGCGTTCTCGTGCTGGCGCCAACGCGCGAGCTGGCAATGCAGATTCAACAAAACTATGGCGAGCTCAATCGCGTGAAGGCCAATCGTGGCGTCACGGTGATCGGCGGCGCCAACATGCGCACGCAAATCTCGGATCTGCGACGCGGCGCGGCGATTGTTATTGCCACGCCGGGACGTTTGCTCGATCTCTGTGAGCGCGGCGCAATCAATCTTGCCACCGTGGAAGTTCTCGTTCTGGACGAAGCTGATCGCATGCTGGACATGGGATTTCTGCCGGCAATTCGTCGCATACTCGCGATGGTTCCGGCAAAACGCCAGACACTCTTGTTTTCGGCGACGATGTCTTCCGACATCGAAAAGCTGGCCCGCACGACGATGAAAGAGCCAAAGCTGATTGAAGTCAGCCCGCGCGGACAAGCTGCGACAATGGTCGAGCAAACTGCTTACCCGGTGGCCCAGGAATCGAAAACGGCTTTGTTACTCGACTTGCTTGAACGCGAAAAGTTTGAGCGAGTGCTGGTATTTACCCGTACGCGGCGCGGCGCCGAGCGTCTGTCGCACATTCTTTCTGCACGTGAACACAGCGTCAATCGGATTCATTCTGATCGCACGCAACCACAGCGTGAGGCAGCACTGCGCGGTTTCCGCGATGGTCGCACGCGTGTGCTGGTGGCGACTGACATCGCCGCGCGTGGTCTGGACGTTGATTCCGTTTCGCACGTCATTAACTACGACGTGCCTTCAGCGCCTGAAGATTATGTGCATCGCATTGGGCGAACTGGACGAGCGGGCAACACCGGACGCGCTATTACAATCGTTACGCCTGTCGATGAAATATCGATGCGCGCGATTGAACGGCTAACAGGACAGACGGTAGCACGCGTAGTAATTCCCGGATTTGGCGGAAGAAAGACTGAAATGGCCAGCAAGCCGTTTGCGCGGGCGACACCGCCGCGCGCAGTTTTCACTCGTTCATTCCGTCCACGACGCGCGAGCAGGTAAAGAACAAAAGTGATGAGTACTGAGTAATGAGTGATGAGTAACGACGCAGGGCGTCGAAATCTTGTCACCATCTACCAGGCTTTTACTCATCACTCATTACTCAGTACGCATCACTTTCAAAGGAGATCCTATTGGCTAGAGACGATTTGATTCCAGCGGAGGGCACCATTATTGACAAGCAGCCCAACGCATTCTTCAAAGTGCAACTCGATAATACGGAGCACGTCGTGCTTGCGGCGGTGTCCGGCAAGATGCGCAAAAACAGAATTCGCATTCTTGTCGGTGATCGCGTAAGCGTTGAAATGTCGCCCTATGATCTGTCGCGAGGCAGGATCACGTACCGGTATAAGTAGTCAGCAGTCAGTAATCAGCATTCAGCCATGAATCTGACGATTGCGGCAAGTTTACTTAATCCGCTCGAGGTTCTCGCCCGGTTCCACGGTAATTGTCTTAAAGCTGGACAGGCGTACCAGACCCGGAGCCGAGCCTTTCGGTTTCGTAAGAAACTTACGCCGCGTGTAGTGGATGTTGACTTTGGAGTCTTTGCTCGCCTGACTGAATTTGGCGGCCAGTTGTGCCGCTTCAATTATGGTGCGATGAGGAATATCGGTCCGGCTTGAATTGCGAATGATGACATGCGAACCAGGATAGTCGCCGGCGTGGAGCCAGAGATCGTTCGGCTTCGCAACATGAAACGTTAGCTGATCGTTATCCCGCGCCGTCCTCCCGACCAACACTTCATAGCCATCAGAAGATCGATAGCGCCGCACGCCCGGGAGGGCCAGCGGCGCCTTTTGTTTTTTCCTGCCTGAAAAAGGATCCGCCTTCCGTTCTTCGAACTCGGCGAGCGCCGACATATCGCGACTGGCCACTGCGCCTTCAAGTCTCACCAACTTTTCGGCAAGCTCTTCGAGCTCGTGTTCAAGTTGAATTAGCCGCGTCCCAATTTCTTCAACTGCTCGCTTGGCTTTCGTGTAACGAGAAAAGTAAGCATTGGCTGCTTCCGGCAGAGTCGCGTTCTCATCGATCTCAATCTCGATTGTGGGAGCAGCTTCGGCGTAGTAGTCCGTTAGGCTGGCTTTGTTGCCCTCGCGAGTTGCATTCGCGATATTTGCAAGCAGCAGATCGCCGATGCGTTTGTGTTCGTCAGGATTGCCGTGGGCGAGCAGATCCTTCTTGAGGTTCGCCTGAAGTTTCTTTCGCTTGGTTATTTCCTTGCGCAGCCGGGCGATGAGGTTCCCAGCCAGACTCTCGAATTCATGGGCGATTTCGAGCTCGCGATAGTACTTGTCCGCAACTTCCGACGAGATAGCCGTGCCCTCGCGGGAAAGTAACGGTTCTGAACCAGACTGTAACTTTCTGAAATCAGTACTCTTCGCTTGCGAAGCCGGCGGTCGATACACTTCGCCTACTTGGTGGCCTTTGCCGTGAGGATTCCGCCACACCTGTTCAATTTTGTCTTTGGAATCAAGCAGGAAGAGATTTGCTGAACGTCCCGTCAGTTGAGCGACCAATACCCGGTTGTGGGAATTGCCCCAGTCGTCCTCGGCGACAAAAGAGAATCGGACCACGCGTTCGTTTGTGTCTTTCCGGAGCGACTGCATAGCCCCACCCCCGAGAGTAGTTCGCACAGCTTGGGCAAACGACGAAAGCTGAACCGACGCCTTACCCAATTCGCGCGCGGTTCGTTTGATTAGGTAGAGTCGTGGTGCTGCCGGCTCAATACTGATGAAGAGGTAACCATGGCCTTTGAGACCGAAATCAAGCGCCAGGGAAAACGCCGACAACTGGAAGACGCGGCCGAGAAATTGTCCCGGCAGCAATTTGTCCAACTCGTCGACGATTTCCTTCAGCGTCTGTTCGTGCACACTCTATTCTCTCGATGAGGGTTGAAGGTAAGACACGACCGATTTTTCGACTACTTGCGTTCAAGCAAAAGGCCCTGCTCAATCTACAGAGCAGGGCCGATTCTAATGGATAAACAAAGGTTACGCTCGAATTACAGCAGTATGAGTGAAACGATCATGGACGGTCTGTTTCTCTCGATCAATGAAGGTATACATCAGCGCGATCCCGGCGGACGCGAGCGAAAGCAGGTATACCAGGGAGCGCCCTGCTGATTGGCTACCGGTTGGTATCAAGCCAGTGCGTGCATCGACCACTCGCAGGGAGAAAAGTTTCATTCCGATCGTGCGGCCGGTAAAAGCCACGCTGATTGTCAGATAGAGAAAGCTCACCACCAGAAAGGTACCTGCTGCAAAACTGATCACGCGGAAACTTTGCCAATCAAGATTCGTTAACTCAGTTAGCGCGAGGATAGGCGACGATAAAAAGCTTATCACGGCCAGATCTGTCAGGGCGCTGAGCATGCGCCGGAAGAGAGGCGCAGAATCATACTCGTGGCTCTCAAGCCTGACAGACGTCGCAATAGAATCCAGGTAGTTAAGGGCCGGATCGTTTTGACCGTCTATTACCCTTCTGGGCTTTCTTTTTTCCTGAGGGACACTGGTTGTAGTCACTTCGGGTGTTGGCACGACGGCCAGGTTGTGAACTCGTTCAGGCTTTGAAACGACTGCGGCAACCGAATTGGCGGGGATTGTGTCAAGTTCCAAGGTTGGTTGCTCCTCATAGGCAAGGGCGGTTGCTACGGCTGCATTATTTCCAAGTTGGGAATGCGCTCTTTCGATACGTCGTAAAGCTGCCACCACCAGTGGATTCATCGGCGCAGTTTGAGCTTGAGGCAGGAGCTCGAGCGTCGGCGTCGTTTTCGGTTCAAGCTCCCTGAAGAGCGGGCCGAATTCCGAGGCCTCGGCTGCCGCTTCACGCGCCCGCTTTTCCTGAACCTCGCGTACGCGTTCGCCCAGTTCCTTGCGCCATTCCGGCAGGGCGCTTCGATTACCGCCGGGAAACTCAATCAAGGAAGGCGTTCTCTTCGCTGCGGATCGTTTTGTTTGGGTAGTTTTCGGCGGCGCTGTTTCTTTCATAGTATTTGTTTGAACTGACTGAGTTGGCGCGGAAACTGCTGGGCCTTGATTCTGGAGCGCGCCGCACTCAGGGCACCTGACAGCGGCGTTCTCATAACGGGCTCCGCACGCGGGACATCGCATACCAAGCTGCCTCCGTAGGGGATGGGGTCTGTGCCGAGTCTCGTTGACTGACTGAAAATCGGCCAGACTCCTGGGTAGTCGGGGCGCATAGTATCAGGAACTACTTTAAGTGGTCAATCAGAAAATATAAGAGGCGTTGGAGTTGTCCGAGTAGCGAAAAAATGTCAGGTGAGAACTGGCCCTGTGGAAAAGTCTTCAAAGAGGGATTCGGCCGGAGAACCCAGTTTCCATGTCGTGCCACCACTCGAGCTCATCGCCCTCGCCCAACTGCCAACAAAGCAGCACCACCCGGCCATCTCTAAGAGAAGGGAAATCGACCAGGCCACGCTCAAAGTCCTTCAACTGCACGCCCAGGGATTCCAGCTCGGACATTTCCGTCGTGAAATTCGTTAAGACCACGGCGTAGTGAGCGCCGCCCTCCATTCCGC
Source organism: bacterium (assembly GCA_040004575.1). Lineage (GTDB taxonomy): Bacteria > Acidobacteriota > Blastocatellia > Pyrinomonadales > Pyrinomonadaceae > PSRF01. The sequence goes on along the minus strand of JBDUAQ010000041.1, from coordinate 15,466 downwards.
CCCCGCCCAGTTCGGCTCCCTCGGCAGCCAGCTTTGCCTCGCGACGAAAGGTCCCGAGGCGCTGGCGAAACCGCTGAATCCTTTGCAGAATCTCGCGCACGGATGGCAGAAGCGCATTTGCTTCTTCGATAGTAAACAGCTTCATATTATGGTCTGCGGCAGGTCAGTTCAGTGCTCGTCAGTTATGCGAATAAAATCCACTGCCTCGCCAAACTGCTCGGCCTCATCCTCAATCGTTGTTTCCAGGACGACTCGCAAAGACGACTGATATCCGTCGTCGGTGGTCTCCTGAAGCTGAATCTGTTCGTGCAGGTATTGCGTAGGTTGTTGCTCGTGAATATCTCGTTCGTCGTAACGGTGGCCATGAATGGCTTCTTTGCGAACGCGATCTGCGATTTCGCCCAGGTCGATAAAATAATCGGCAACGTCGATTAGCTTCGGCGCTGTATTTGAACGAAAACCGGCGACTTCTACCCGGCAACCTTTATACGCGACTGCGTTTACGGCGTAGACAAAGTCTTCGTCGCCGGACACCAGCACGGCGGTATCGTAACGGCCGGCGAGCGACAGCATGTCGACCGCAATTTCCACATCCAGGTTTGCTTTCCGACTGCCGTCATAAAACGTCTTCAATTCTTTTTGAATCACGCGAAAACCATTCCGTCTCATCCACAGCAGAAAGCCCTGTTGTCTTTCCGCCCCGACGTCAACGCCGGTATAGAAAAACGCACGGAGCAATCGCCCGTCGCCCAGTAACACGCGCAGAAGTTTGTTGTAATCGATGTCGAGATTGTGGAAGCGGGCAGCGTGAAAGAGGTTGTTTCCGTCAATGAAAACCGCCACGCGGCCACGATGTCCCAGTTGCCATGAAATATTCTGCGTAGGATCCATATTATTCATCTGATAGCCGACTCCAAATAGTGTTTTTGATATCGGGTCTAGGATGCTTTTTTGCACGTGATTGGTCAAGCGTGCGACCGGAGACACGAATGCACTCTATGCTGTGGCTACAATCTCGCCGCTAACTGCATCGACGTAGACGAATTTGACGGGACCGTTGGTCAGTTCCATTTCCCAGGCGAGATGAAACTCCAGTGCATCGGTTCGGTTATTGGCGGGGAGAATATAAGTCGTCAGGCCTTGAGCCCTTATTTCGCTGGAGGCAGGCACCGTGAAAGCTAGCTTTGTGCCTTTGGCGTCCAAATACATGAAGCCCTTGTCGCGCAGTTGTTGTACGGCGTCCTCCGCTTTGAGCCGGACGTTAAGTGCGGAGAGAGCGTTTTGTATTCGGTCGGCATCCGGTATGCAGGTGCTGGTGAGATTGAGCACGCGGCGATCGCTCGCGAAGTTGATTTGCAGTTTGCCGTAGTCGCCACGAATGGGGTAGCGAAAGGGACGCTGCTCATAATTGGCAAGCTTGGAACCATTTGGCTGATCGATTCGTTCGACGAGCGAAAGCTTGTCTGGATCGGAGCCGATGAGTTCCTGCCACTCTCTGATGAAACGTCGCAGTGATTCTCTGGTTTCCTCCTCGTTCATGGTGGCTGCGGCCCCGAGCTTTGGGAGATACAGAGCGTTGGTCGTTTTGGCAGGCAAGCTAAGGATCGTTCCAGTCACTGGTTGAAGCTGCGGCTCTGTTCCATTCGACTTTCCAGACAACTGGCCGAGGCGATTCAAGGCAGCCAGCGTTGCTTCTTTCCCATGACTGTCCTCGATGAATAGAATTGGATAGAGTGGCCCGTTGCCATGTGGGCCAGTTGCGCTCGGCGGCTGCAGTGCGGCACAACCGCAAAACACTAGGGCTGAGGCAAACAGAATCACGAGAAACCTGACCCTGCGCGCTGCCACATTAATCACTCTGAACAGGATAGGCATTAGTTTAAGAGTTCGATAGAAAGTTTATCGCGTCGTATAATCCACAGTCCTGGAGGAGTTGTTGCCAAAAGATAACGAAAACGTTCCGCTTCCCGTCTGGACCAATGACGCGCCGGAGGACTCCGCGCCCGCGCCTTTCGCGCCGAATCAAATGGTGCGATGTGATGAATGTCTGCGCGCGAATCCGCCTACCCGCGTAAACTGCCTCTACTGTGGCGCCGTGCTGCCGCACGATGAAACCACGGTCGCACTGCAAAGACCAGCGCTCAGGCCTCTGGAAAAATGGGAACGAGGATATAACAACATCCTTCTGCCTCCAGTCGCAAATCTAACCGACGCGCAAGTGGCCGAGGCTTCTGATACCTTGCGGTTGCGCCTCGAGGACCTGGGCCGGATTCTGGCTTCCGGAATGCCCTTGCCGCTCGCGCGGGCGGCCACACTCAACGAAGCACAATTGGTTCAGCGGCGGCTCGGCATGCTCGGAATCGACTCGAATATTATGCCGGATGCCGAACCTGAAACCGACGCTGCCGGGATTGTTAAAGTGCGCGCACTTGAGATTGGTGAAGTAGGAATTTATGCCTATCAGAGTCCCGAAGCACCCTTTGTCGAGCTATCCTGGTCTGACTTCACTTTGCTGGTTATTGGCAGGCTGATAGTCAAGCGAGTTGAGCTAAAAGAGCGAAAGCGTGCCCGTGCGGAGAGCAGCATTCTCGATTCAAGTGAATTTATTACTGACGAAACAGTTGTTGACTTTTACACGCGAAAACACGTGATGCCTTATCGCATTGCGGTCAATAGTTTTGACTTTTCCTGTCTTGGCTCGAGCAAAGGGTTGCTCGCTGGGGAAAACATCTCAAGGCTGCTGCAACTCTTTCGCGAACGCGCCCCTCATGCTGAGTATGACGACTCATTCAATTCGGTGCGCAAAATTCTCGAACTAGTATGGCCTTCTGAACAACAAAACGAGTCGAGCGGCTGGCGTCGCGAGCGGCCGGGAAAATACAGCGTCGGAAGCGTCATGGGGCTAAACAACGAGACGCAGTTCTCGCGATACTCGCAACTTCGTCGTCATCTCCAGACCGCAGCCGCGCCGGCAGGTTTGGCAGACCACGCGCTTCACGATTCTGGAGAGAGTTGATGACGACGAGTAAGCCGCGCAAGCCCCCGCGCCCCGGGACCGTACACGGCGAAGACAGATTAGTTGAGTCGCGAAATGATATTGATTCTCAGCCCCCAGGTGACGCGGGCGGTGCGAACCAAATCTACGGGCTCATTCCAGTGCTCGAAGCTCTTCGTGCCGGTAACAAGCGACTCGAACAGATCACGATCGCCGAAGGAGCGCGACATGGGCGCCTGGGGGAGTTGCTGGACCTGGCCAAAAACGCTCGGGTTCCAGTACATCGCGCACCGAGGTTCGCACTTGATCGCGCTTTGCCAGGCGTGACGCATCAGGGAGTTATTGCCAGAACCGCGGCTGCAACTTATCGAGACCCTGAGGAGTTGCTCGATCAATTGACTGCGCGAGTGGGGACGACTGATCCACCGCTGGTGCTTGGTTTGGACGCGGTCGAGGATCCTCGCAACCTGGGAGCGATTCTGCGCACTGCTGAATGCGCGGGTGTTGGCGGAGTGTTTATTCCTGAGCGTCGCGCTGTTGGGTTGACGGCGACAGTGGCCAAGGCTGCCGCGGGTGCGCTGGAACACATTCCAGTGGCGCGGGTCACTAATTTGGTCCAATTGATAGAGCAATTGAAACAACGTAACATCTGGGTGATTGGCGCCGCCGCGGATGCCACTTCTGATTACACCGAATGGGATTGGACCGTACCCAGTGCGCTGTTCCTTGGTGGCGAGGGAACAGGCCTGCATCGCCTGGTGAGGGAACGATGTGATGCGTTGGTTCGTATTCCTCTACTCGGGCGGATAGAATCGCTTAACGTGTCAGTAGCCGCGGGCGTTATTCTTTATGAAGCTTTGCGACAACGAACGGCTGGGAAGGTAAAACCGTAGGACTGGGAAGCAAGCGCGAATCAATTCGCGTTCGGATGAGAAGTTGATCGGAGGTACGAATGTTTTGTCCTAAGTGTGCAGCTCAGAATCTCGATGGCGCCAGCTTTTGCCGCGTTTGCGGGGCCAATATCAGCCTTGTCTCACAGGCGCTCTCTGGACAGTTGCCACTGGCACCCGAGTCGGACGACCCGCGCTCACGTCGCCGGCGGAAGCGAGGGAGGGAAGTTGAGCCAAGTCTTGAGAAGGGGATCATGAATTTATTTATTGGCTTCGGCTTCATCGTCGCCGCATTGGCGATCATGCTTAGGTTCCCCGGTGGCATCTTCTGGGGTTGGAGTTTTTTCTTTCCGGGTTTCTCTACTTTTGGAAAAGGCGTCGCAATGATCGTAGCGGCTCAACGAAAACAGCCGGGGAGTTCGTTGCCGGCCGGCAGCGCGGGTGGATATTTTCCGAATCAAGCCGGCAGCTCGGCGGCTCCGATGTTGGGCGGATCCAGCGCACCTCGAACCGGAGAATTGAGAGCCCCGGTTCCCAGCGTGACCGAAGGAACCACGCGACATCTCGGCGCCGAGGCGCCCACCCGACATCTCGACGATTGACTTGCCTCATCGCAGAAACATCGCCTCGTAGTCTCTTTAATGGACTCTCCGCAAAAACCACGCATTTGTGTTTCACTTTGTGAGCCAACCGTCGCCGCGCTTAAACGAGCGATAACTGGCGCCGCCAAGGTGTGTGATCTGATAGAGGTAAGGCTGGATTGTCTCGATCCATACGAGCTTGAAAATGATTCAGCCTCAATTACGAAACTTCTGCAGCAGACGGCTTGCGAGTCAATTCTGACTTTCCGCCCTTCGCAGGAAGGAGGCCACAGCGCGCTTGATGATGCGACGCGCCAGTCGTTTTGGTCAGATGCAATCTTCTCTGCAAGTTTTTTCGATGTCGAACTGGACCTCGCCGAGAAATTCAACGCTAACGAAACATCACCATCACTGCCGATCGATTGGAGCCGGACGATTTGTTCGCACCACGATTTTGTGGGAGTGCCCGCGAAGCTCGATCAGATATACGACCGCATGGGTAGTACGCCGGCGCGCGTTCTGAAGATTGCTGTGCAAGCCAATGACGCAATCGATTGCCTTCCGGTCTTTCAGTTACTCGAACGCGCTCGCGAAGACGGTCGCGAGATGATTGCCATCGCCATGGGAACAGCGGGAGTTCCCACACGTATCCTGGGACCCTCGCGCGGGGCCTTCTTGACTTACGCGTCGCTGAAAAATGAAAGAGAAACAGCTCCCGGGCAGATCTCAGCCAGAGAATTATCGGAAGTCTATCGACTCGAGAAGATTGACCGACACACCCAGATCTTCGGATTGGTGGGATGGCCCGTTTCGCATTCTGTGTCTCCGCTGATACACAATGCGGCGTTTGCAGCAGCGGAGACGAACGCTGTCTATATTCCGTTCGAGACTCGAGACATCAAGACATTCATCAAGCTCATGATTCATCCGCGGACGCGGGAACTCGATTGGAATGTTCGCGGCATGAGTGTAACTGCTCCGCACAAGTCTGCGGTCATCGATCAACTCGATTGGATTGAACCCGCTGCTCAGGAAATCGGCGCAGTAAATACCATCATCATCGAGGGCGAATCGTTGCGTGGTTATAACACCGACCCTCCGGGCTTTGTCACACCGCTGGAACGAGAGTTTGGCGACTTGCGTGGCGCGCATTGCGCGGTCATTGGAGCCGGCGGCGCGGCGAGCGCGGCGTTATGGAGTTTCAAGCAGGCGGGTGTAAACACCAGCGTGTTTGCCCGCGACACTAGCAAAGCGAGCGCTCTGGCCGAACGGTTCGGGGCGGAACATCTGCCGCTCGAGGAAGCTCGCTTCGAAGGCTTTGACGTCGTGGTAAACGCGACACCATTAGGAACTGCTGGTGAGTTTGAAAGTGAGACGCCTGCGAGTTCGTCTCAACTTCGCGGTGCGGGCTTAGCTTACGACTTAGTTTACAATCCAACTGAGACCAGGTTTTTGCGCGAAGCCCGTGAAGCCGGCTGCAAGACGCTCGGTGGTTTGGCGATGTTGGTGGCGCAGGCGGATGAGCAATTCAAGTTATGGACCGGCGTGTCGGCTCCAGAGGGTGTGATGTACAACGCCGCTGAGCGCAAACTCCAGAGAAGCGATTTTGAGTAACCCAAAATGGTCCAGGATAATGAGATCTGAAAAAATGAACGAACGCTACAGCCGGCAAATCCTGTTCAGCGGCATTGGCAAAGAAGGTCAACTCCAATTGCTGAAATCTCGCGCCCTAATAATCGGGTGCGGTGCGTTGGGGTCTGCGCAGGCTGAAAGCCTCGCCCGCGCCGGAGTGGGTAAACTTCGCATTGTCGATCGTGATTTTGTTGAGGCGTCAAATCTTCAGCGACAGACAATGTTCACGGAGCGCGATGCTGACGAACGAATCCCTAAAGCAGTTGCGGCCGCCAACCACATCCGGGAGATAAACCGTGAGATTGAAGTTGAACCGGAGATCGCTGACGTCAATCATTCGAACATCGAACGCCTCATCAGGGATTGCGACGTCGTGCTGGACGGCACCGACAATTTTGCGACGCGCTATCTGATCAATGACGCCTGCGTCAAGCACGAGATCAATTGGATTTATGGCGCCGCGGTTGGATCTTACGGCGTAACAATGACCGTCAGGCCGCATCAAACACCCTGCTTGCGCTGTGTGTTTGAAGAGGCGCCGCCTGCGGCCAGCGCTCCCACGTGCGATACTGCCGGTGTGATTATGCCCATCATAAGTGTGGTGGCGGCTGTTCAAGTGACCGAGGCGCTGAAACTATTGACCGGCAAAGCCGACGAACTGCACGGTGTATTGATGCAGTTTGATATTTGGCGAAATGAGTGGCGAAAGATAAATCCCGGGCCTCCGTCTCCGGATTGTCCAACCTGCGCTCATGGCCGCTTTGAAACCCTGGAAGCGGCCGCCGGAGATTTTGCCGCGGTTTTATGCGGTCGTAATGCGGTACAGATTTCACCCGCGCAAGCAACCCAACTAAATTTTGAGGAACTGGCGGAAAGGCTGCGGGTTACTGGCGAAGTTAAATTCAACGACTATTTGCTGCGCTTTCGCACGGGTGAGTTTGAGCTGACTGTTTTTCAGGATGCGCGCTCGATAATCAGGGGCACTAGTGAAATCACAACGGCGCGATCGCTCTACGCAAAATACATAGGAAACTAAGAACCAAAATATGCTTAAAGCTAAACGACGAAAACATCCGGGGAGATATTTGTGTGGTTTTGTGGCCGCTGTTCTCTTGATTGTAGTGTTGGCCGGCGCCAGTTTTGGCGGGCAACCGGTGATCTGGGAGACGAGTGGCCGAGCTGATCTGTTGAAGGGTGACGCGCGCGGCGTTTCAATCAGCGACACCGGCATGTTGATGCTCGCCCCCCGTCTCACTGAGGTATATAACACCGAGCAAGCGTTTGTTTGGGCGAGCACGGTCGACGCGCAAGGGAGTGTCTACCTGGGTACCGGTCACGACGGCAAGATTTATAAGGTCGCTGCCGATGGACATGGCGCCTTGTTTTATGACGCCGCCGAATTGGATGTTACGGCACTTGCGACCGGTCGCGACGGCGCGCTCTATGCAGGCACGTCTCCCGACGGAAAAGTCTATCGGATAACTTCTGACGGCCACGCCGAGGTATTTTTTGATCCAGCCGACAAATACATTTGGTCTCTGGCAGTTCTCAACGATGGATCGCTCGCGGTCGGCACCGGCGACAACGGCAAGCTCTATCGCGTCCGCGCGGCCGGCGCGAAGCCGGAGTCGTCGCTTTTGATCGCTACGAATCAGACACACGTAATATCGCTCGCAGTTACTGCCCAGGGAGATTTGATTGCGGGAACGGATCCAGGCGGCCTGGTCCTGCGCATCTCTCCCGAGGGCAAGGCGTTCGCTTTGTTCGACGCGCATCTGCGCGAGATTCATGCATTAGCGCCAGCCGCCGATGGTTCGATCTACGCACTTGCCCTCAGCGATGCTGCGACTACAGGACGTGGGCAATCTGTTCCGGCGCCGGCTCCACAACCCACGGACGGAAGTGGCGGTGTGCCGAATACGTCCGTGACTATCACGGCTGTTGACGAGAGTGGCGTTCCTATTCAAGCACCGGGTCAGCCGGCGCGAAGTCGGACCGATATCTCAACTGCACGCAGCGCGGTATTTCGAATCCTGCCCGACGGCGCTACTGATGTCGTTTGGAGTTCACCTTCAATTACGGCTTTTGCTATCGCCCCGGCATTGCAACCGGGTACCGTGTTAATTGGAACCTCCGACAAGGGACGCATCTACTCGGTTACAAACGACGGTCGCGACACGCTGCTCTTGCAGTCGAGTGAAGGACAGATTTCTTCGTTTCTTGCACGTGGAAACCAGATATACGCGGCTTCCAGCAATCAGGGAAAGTTGTTTCGCTTTGGACAGGAATTGGTTGCGGAAGGTTCGTATGAGTCGCCGGTGCGTGACGCGAAACTAACAGCCTCCTGGGGACGAATTTGGTGGCGCGGCAGCGGCAACGTTGAGTTACAGACACGTACCGGCAACGGCGAGCGACCTGATGCGACTTGGAGCGAATGGAGTAGTTCATATCGCGATCCTGAGGGGAGCCCGATCTTGAGTCCGCGCGCGCGATTTGTGCAATGGCGCGCGACGCTGCGATCCGGCGGCACTGCGGGCCAGACCTGGATGGAGGACGCGAGCCTTGCGTATCTTCCGCGAAACGTTGCTCCGGAAGTGTTGTCGATTAGTTCGCTGCCAATTGGTGTGGGATTGCAACAGACCGCGCAGCTCCAGATTGATCCAAACGTCGAATCGTCAGGGCTTGATCCGTCGCTCTTTGGCGCAGTGGCCCAGGTGCCGCCAAGGCGTCTTTTTCAACGCGGCGCGCGCTCATTTCAATGGCAGGCGGAGGATCGAAATGGCGATACGCTGGAATACGCGATCTATTATCGCTCGCTAAACGAAACTACCTTTCGGTTGCTAAAGGACAAATTGCGGGACAACTTTTACACGATCGACGGCGCCACGCTGGCGGACGGGCGTTACATCGTCAAGATTGTTGCGTCTGACGCGCCAGATAATCCGCTGGGCCAGTCACTTTCGGGAGAGCGGCTAAGCGAGCCGGTGGACATTGATAACACGCCGCCGGTACTGCGGGTCGTTGCCCCCGTTAGTGGCAGTCGCGTGGTCTTCGAGGTTGATGACGCTACCGGCAAAATAAGGAGGGGCGACTTCAGCCTTGATGGTGCGCCCTGGACGCCATTGTTCCCGGATGACGGTATTGCTGATAGCGGTCACGAGCGATATTCTGTGGAGCTACCGTCGCTCGCGCCGGGAGAACATACCGTCAGTTTGCGGGCGTTTGACGGAAGTGGCAATGTGGGGACCATTAGCGTGACCCTGCGCCGCTAAGGTGAGACTTACACACTGCACGATACGGTGTTAATGAAGCGCGAAAACAGTGCGACATGCGGCCATATGCGCTGTTGCAAGTGTTCTAAAGAAGGCCGATCGCCCGATTGAGAGGATAAGCGTTTCTGGCATCCTTCTTGCTCGGTTGAGGTCGGCGCATCTCTTACTCTCCCTCCCATGCGCGCTTGATAAAGCATGAGGAGGACGGAAATTCGATGTTTAACCTGAAACGAAAAGCAATGGTGGTGGCAATTGGCTGCTTTTTAGCGGCAGGGGCTTTTGCTCAAAAGAGGGATGAACGTCCGCCCAAGCCGCCAAACTCGGTGGTGGTTGCCCCAAAGGGCGAAAAGCCGCCGCCCAACAACAACAACAACAATCAGGGCGACAAAAAGAACGACGACAAAAAAGGGAAAAACTAAAACAGCTGCTTGGCAAACTGCCAGGCAGTTTTTAATGAGGTCGCGGCTAACCGGAACCCACGCATCGAGAGATGGCGCGGGTTTCTTTTTGCTCGTTGCAACCCCGTCTATGCAGAGCTCATTACTACCGTCCCCTCCGCGCCCCTGGCCGGCCCTTCAGTTGAAATTTGTTGGACCACTGTACTTTTGTAGTTGGCGGAATTCTTGTTTCATTACCCTCCTTTTTGACTTAGTATGCCTGCGCGCTGGGCTGAAAAATCCTTCTCGGGAGTCAATTATGGGTTCAACGAAAGGTCGCACAAAGAAACGAGAACCTGCCTTCAACATTGCCGACCTGGATCCAGACGACCTGCCGGTTAATCCGCAGATCGATAAACTTGTCTCCGCATACATAGATGCCCTGGGTGGTCTGGTAGACCTTCAGGCTCGCCATAGTGTTCCCGGCGCGGCCGTGATGGTCAGGCAAGATAACAAGGTCGTACACGTGAAATGCTATGGCTTCGCGAATTTGGAAACGAAAGAGAAAATAAAGCCTACTACGGTTTTTGAACTGGGTTCTTTGTCCAAGCAGTTTACCGCCCTTGCCGCTCTTTGCGTGCTCGAGGAAGCTGAGTTGGAGCTGCCTATCTCAAAATTCTTTCGTAGCTTTCCCCGCTATGCGGATAAGATCAAAGTTAAAGACCTCATTCATCACACGTCAGGTCTTCCGGATTACGCCGCCCTACATGTGGCCTCGAGAGGAATTGAGGTGGATTGGTATAAGGAGGCGATGCAAACACCGGATGATTGGTATCCGCAAATGGAAAATAGAATAGAGCGCGAGGTTACAAACAAGGATGCGCAGCGCTGGATCGCCTCGCAGAAGCTACTTCCCCACAAGCCTGGCTTTAAATTTGATTATTCAAATTCGGGTTACGTTTTGCTCGCGCAGGTGGTGGAAAGAAAAACCGGGAAGCGGTTGGCTGACGTTCTTAGAGAACTGCTATTTGAACCCTTGGGGATGGAAGACACCTACATGTTTGATGAAGCTCGAACCTTCCCGGAAAACGCTCGGCAATTAGTCAACCATGCCAAGTGTTATAATCGCGTGAAAGGCCAGGGCTTTGTTCCGGTCGGTTACACACCCCTCAACTTCATCTACGGTGATGGCAATGTCCATTCGACAATTTTGGATATGGCCAGGTGGGAGGTACAACTTCACCGTCTCGACTACGCCACCATGTGTTCGCGCGAACCTGGAAAAAATTATGCGGAGCTGAAGAGATTCCGCGATCTAATATGGTCGCCGGTAAAGGTCCACAATAAGCAGGTGAACTATGGGGCGGGCTGGAATCTGCTTCGCGAGCGTGATACTGGGAGAGTCGAAGAAAACGGCCGGAAAGTTACCAGGAAATATGAAAGCAGCGCGGAATTTCATCGGGGCGAATGGCTAGGCTGGCGCAGCTACATCGCTCGCGCCACCAGAGGGGTCGTAAGAGAAGATGAAAGTATCGACCCGCAGACATGGCAGACTCTCGGGATCGTCGTGCTTAGTAATATTGAGCAACTCAACCCCTGCGACGTTGCGCAGGATATATCCAGGGTCTACTGGGGTCCTCTAAAAAAAGACAACATCATGAATCGCTTCAACTGCGGTTAGCCTTGAATCGCAAAGCGCGGAAAAATGATCCTATCGCACCCATCGTTTCAAGCTCGACTTGAGATCCGGACGGCTCAAGCGCTGACCGCGCCAGGCGCAGGTGCGTAAGCCGTCGATTGCGGTCCAGGTCGTATGACAGCGCGTGCGCAGGTTCTCTTCGTCAGGATCACCCCAACTTCCATCTTCGTTCTGCTCCGTCAATAGATATCTCGTTCCGCGTTGGATGAGCGGATGTCGCGCGGATAATCCAAATGCTTTCAACGAGTCCAGTAATTCGCCGAGCAGTTCCGGGTCATGTTGCGCGCAAGCTGCTTCGGCATTCGCTTTCAAGTAAGCAAACTCCCGAGGCAGCCAACGCGGAGACAGATGGTAGGTGTTGTAGTCGTTCAAGGAATAAACGATGTGGGTGACCGCATAGATCGCATCCCGCACAACCTCTTCATCGTCCTCGTCGCCAGGTGGATATGGACGCATGAAAGGCATCCACTTCAACACATCCGCATAGCGGGCGCCGAACGACACGCCGCCTCGTTCAGCAACATAGGTATTGGCCAACGCTTCCATCCAAACTCGATAGCGACTCTGGATTCGCAGCCGGCGCTTGCATTGTTTACAGGCTTTGCGACCCCGCGGATTCTGGAAGTTGCAAACACAGAGGTAAGGCAGATCGTCCGGCGGAGGCTCGATACCAGGCTCGAAGCCCAATAAATCCGTGGCTGAAAACCTTCGGGCCGCGACCCTTATTTGCGCGGCGTCCGCCCGATCGCGCACGCCAAGGCGGCTTTGAGCGTAACGGACGAGCACGAATTCAAGCAGCAGATCAGAAGTAGCATTGGGGGGCAAGGACGGATGCATGCGTGACCAGCGCCGGAGAAGTTGTTTGGCGCGCTCGCGCCCAAGGCGGCGGAAGCTGGGGTTGCGCGAAGTGGCTCCCACCAGCGCGAAGCAGCAGATCAGAAAGCTTCCATAGTTAGCAAAGCGTTCTCCTTTACTGCCGAAGCGATAAATAAAGTCCAGGCCACGTTCAATTGCCGCATCGCGCGCTTTCAATTCTTCGGTTGCATTCGCCATTACTAGAATCGTGAGAGCTGTTGTCACGCTCATCAGCAACTGTGACGCGTCGCCTCAATGTGAAGAGCTAACAAATACAATTTTATAACTGAGGAAGTTATTGACACCCCTGAGGAAAACCTATATACACTGCACAAGTTCAGGACTGGTTCGATCACGCCCAGCGCAGTATGGATTCGAACCGGTAACTCTTAACAGAAAGGAAAACAAATGGGATCACTTAAAGGCGGCGAGCCGAAGAAGAAGGGCAAAAAGAAAGCCGCACCAAAGAAAGCAGCTAAGAAGAAGGCCGCGAAAAAGAAATAGCTTCTTCGACTAAAGCTCCGGGCAATTCTCCTATTCAAGACCGCGAGGGTGACCAGGTCACTGTTCACCTTTCGCGGTCTTTAATCTTTGCGAGCGCCTTCGCGCTGTTGCGGTGGCATTACTGCCCCAGTCCAATGTCCTGCAAGATCTTCGCAACCCGAGGTTCCGCGCGCAGCCCATCAAAACGCGGGTCCATCTTTACTTCGGCGACCGAAATATTATGGTTTTGGTAAGCTGTCTGCAGGATGGAAACCGCCTCGTCTTTTTTGCCCAGGAGCAATTGTAGGTAAGCCGCTTCTTTGGGCAGAAACAAACCCTGCTTCAGGTCGTTCGCGAGCTTCTGCGCCTGATCCACTCTCCCGCCCAATGCGTATGCCTGGGCGAGTCCATAAGTAATTTCCCCGTCATCGGGCGCGGCGGCGTGTGCCTTCTCCAGTTCTGAGATTGCGTCGGAGTATTTCTGTTGGAGTTCATAAGCCTGGGCAATATATGTAGACATCACCAGAAATTTTTGTTCTATTTCAAGCGTTTTGTTGCACTGGGCAAGAGCTTTATCGTAATTCCGCGCATAAAGGTAAATGACGGCGAAGTCTTTATTGATCCCCAACGAGAGCGGATCTAGTTGCTGGGCCTTTTTGATTTCCACAAGTGCCGAGTCTAACCTGCCCTGTAGTAACAACTGAGCAGCGTACCAGTGGTGCGCTGTCGCATAGTTTGGATTTAACTCAATCGCCTTGAGGTATTCATTCTCCGCGCCCTGCCAGTCCCAATCGGTAACGGCCTTGGTCGATGCCAAAGAAGTGTGCGCCTCAGCCAGATTGTTGTCGTACTTTAGTGCAAGAGTGGCCCAGTCTTTCGCCAACCCGTAACCTTCCGACGTCGAGCGAAATCCGTAATCGCTTTCCAAGGTGTAACAATCAGCCAGGCCGGCGTATGCCAGCGCGTAGTTCGGATCTTTATCTATCGCCTCCCGAAAGAATTTAGTGGCCTGTTTGAAGCCTTCCTCGGTGCGCTTATTCCAATGGTAGCGTCCCTTCAAATAGGCCTCGTATGCTTCTCCATTTTCTGTATGGCTTTTCGCCAGGTGGGTCTGGTCCGCGCCGGTCAAATTCAGGCGCAACCTTTCGGAAACATCCTGTGCAATCGCTTTTTGTATCGTCTGGATGTCGGCAATTTTTCCCGGGTAGTCCTTAAACCAAAGTTGGCGGTTGCTCTGCACGTCTACCAGTTCCGTCTTGATCGTTAAGAGGTCGCCTTCCTGTGTTATCTGTCCCGCCAACACAGCGCGCACATTCAGTTCGCGTCCTATCGCCTGGGCGTTGAGGTTCTTTCCCTTGTAGCTAAAGACCGAACTACGCGCGATCACTCTCAAATCAGGCAATTGCGAGAGGTTGTTGATAATGCTCTCCGTGAGTCCGTCGCCGAGGTATTCGTGATCCGGGTTCGCCATTAGTTGCGCGTCGTTGGAAGCATAGGTGAACGGAAGGATGGCCAGCGAATCAAGTTTTTCGCCTGACAAGAAATAGCGAATGCCTACAACTCCCAGGATAACTACCAACAGCGACGCCAGGGCGGCCCATTTATAACGTGCTACCAGATCGAAGACGCGGCCGGCAAAACTCTCTTTGTTGGGGGTTACCGGCGCCTCTATGGCGCCTCCGGCCAACGACTGAGTCGCATCGCCCACCAGAAGTTGCGGAGCCGGCAACTGGTTCAGGTCCGCCAGCAGCTCGGTGGCGCTTCGATAACGCTGCCCCTTTTCCTTGTTGAGCATTTTACGCAGGAGGCTTTGCAGTTCAGGCGAAATGTCAGTCAGCTGCTCGCTGGGAAAAACCTCCTTCGTCAGGATCTGAGACATCGTTACGGCGGCGCTCTGGGCCTTGAAGGGATGCTTCCCCGCCAACATTTCATAAAACGTTACGCCGAGGCTGAAGATATCGCTGGTTTCGTCGACCGGTTCGCCGCTGAGTTGTTCCGGTGACATGTAGGGTATCGTGCCGATGATCAGTCCAGGGGTGCTCAGAAGACTCATCGTGGGCGCTTCATTGTCCACATTCTCGACAGTCTGTAGTTGTTTGCAGAGACCGAAGTCCAGAATTTTCACCAGCCCGCGCGGGGTCATCATTATGTTTTGCGGTTTGATGTCGCGGTGAACGAGACCGTGGGCGTGCGCTTCAGCGAGCGCTTCCGCGGCCTGCCGGGCGACATCCAAGGCGGTGCTGAGTGGCAGCCGCTTGTCCTTCATGCGCTCCGCAAGGGTCTCGCCTTCGACGTATTGCATCACGATGAAGGTCAGCGACTCTACTTCGTTGACGTCGTAGATAGCGCAGATATTTGGGTGATCAAGTTTGGCCGCAGCCTGGGCTTCCCTCATCAGGCGTTTCTTTGCGTTCTCGTGAGCAAGCGACTCGGCTGACAGCACCTTGATCGCGACGCGGCGGTCAAGCTTGGTGTCCTGGGCCAGGTAAACTTCACCCATGCCGCCTTTGCCGAGCTTCTTGATGATGCGATATTGCGCTAAGGACTCAGCGATCATTGAATCTATAAGGGAGTTGCTGAACTCGGGCTGAAAGTCTGGGAC
Source organism: bacterium (assembly GCA_040004575.1). GTDB lineage: Bacteria > Acidobacteriota > Blastocatellia > Pyrinomonadales > Pyrinomonadaceae > PSRF01. The sequence goes on along the minus strand of JBDUAQ010000041.1, from coordinate 80 downwards.
CGGATTCGATCAACGACTGGATAAATGAATGGTGCCCGCTAGAAGATTCGAACTTCTGACCCCTCGCGTGTGAAGCGAGT
>JBDUAQ010000189.1:0-6098 GCA_040004575.1 bacterium | reverse complement strand
GCATCGCGTTAAAGAGATCTTCACGCTGCGCGTAGATACGGACGCCCAGTTTTTCACCTTCGCTCCGTAGCCGCTCTTTCAATTCGGCCGCGCTCTCGCGCGCCCGCGCGCTGTTGGCAATGATGACCATGGCAAACTTCCCCTGCACGACTGTCTGGTTGATATCCACAATGCTGCAGTCCGCTTCCGCCAGAATTTGCGCGACTCCGGCAACAATACCAGGATGGTCAACGCCAAATACCGAAATGATCATTCGGTCGGCAGAACCTTTCGAAGATTGCATAGCGGTAGCGCCGCTTGAGGGAAAAGCTTGTGAAGAGGAGTATGACGATCCGTTCGCGCGCAGAAAGGGTTCAACCTCGCGATAGACTTCCGTTACCAATTGTTCGACGGTTTGTTCGCCTGCTGCCGGGCCCAGGCTGCCGTAGACGGCCTTCGTGAGCCGGTAAATCAGATCTTCGTTGGGCATATTAAAATAGTGATGGGTGCTGAGTACTGAGTACTGAGTAACGGCCAGTGGCACCGGTGGTTCATTAATACTCAGTACTCAGTACTCATCACTCATCACTCATCACTTTTCTTCATCGTCGTCCATTATCGCGCGCGAGTTGACGCGCCGCCTCGCGCATCTCGTCTGAAACCGTGTCGGTAATGTCCACTCGATCAACTATGCCGACGACCGCCGCTTCGATTGCCATATCCTGATTGCCCATCGCTGTGCGCGCCGCCTTGCCAAAGGCGCAAATCACCATCTCACCACTACCGGCGCCTAGCCGATCGGCAACTATAACAATGTTTCGGGTTGGATCCTTTTCCAGATCGTAAGGGTGCACCACCAGAAAGCGAACGCTTTCAAGATCAGGCGACTTCTTGGTAGACCAAACTGTGCCGACGACTTTTCCTAGGAACATGATAGTAAATAGTGAATCGTAAATCGTGAATAGTTAGAGTTGCAATCGTTGTTCGCTTCAAGCTGTGACGCACAACTATTTACTATTTACGAGTCACGATTTACTAACCCTTGGCAAACACTTCGCCCGGTTCGCCAATGTCGCGTGCTGCCGGTGTGATTATAGTTTTGGCGTTGATATAAATCTTCTCACCTTTTTGGATGGCGCGTTTGACGTCGTCTTCACTAACGAAGTCAACCGTCTTGTTCCCGTTTGCCGACGGCGCCGCACTACCGGTCGATGAAGCGTACGAAGAACCCGCCGCCGAAGATCGGCCACCGTTCCCCGACTGACGTGTTGCTTCCCGGCCTCGGCTCTCGCCTGATCCGGCATACATGCTGCCGGCTTCTACCTCAGGCTCGCTTGACGCGCGCGACGGTTGCGGTTGAGATTCGCGGGCTGGGCCGGCTGGTTGCTCAGGTTCACGCCCCGCAAGAAACCTGTCGACTATCGCCGCGATGTCTTCACGATTGATTTTGCCTGAACCTGAACCGGCCACTGCCTGAGGTTGCGCGGGCGGCGCGGTCACACTCGTTCCGGCATACGCGGGCGCTCCGGTGGCAACGGTTGAAGTCGAAACCGCCGGCCGCTTACTTTTCACCGGTCTTGTTTCAAAGGCCACTCGCTTTATATCAAGCAGGTGAAGCGGGGAGACATTGTCCGAAGTGACGTTGCCACCCCACGAACCGCAGCCCAGAGTCATCGATGGCGGCAGCGCTGTTGAAAATCCGATGGCTCCGTGCGTTGTTGGCGTGTTCACGGTGATACGCGATGCCGGCATCTCGCTGCCGAACCGCACCGCGGCCTCACGCGATCGAGTGTGCACACCCGCCGTGTGGCCCATGCCGCCGTAGCGCAGAATTTCGTAGCAACGCTCGGCGCCGCGCGACAAGCCATCTGTAACGTAGAACGCCAAGATAGGTGAAAGTTTTTCCATCGACAGCGGAAACTCGCGTCCAACACCGCCGACGTCCGCCATTAGGCAACGCGTGCCTGCGGGAACGTTCAGCCCGGCCAGCTTCGCAATAACTTCGACAGACTTTCCAACAATCCCGGGATTAAGCGAACGTTGTGGAGTCACAACTACCTTGCCCAATCGCTCTACTTCCGCCGCGGAAAGAAAATGTCCGCCTTGCGCTTTGAACTGTTCCCTCACCGCTTTCTCAATAGGAGCGTCGCAAACTACGGCCTGTTCAGAAGCGCAAATGGTTCCGTTATCGAAAGTCTTGCCGGTTAAAATATCCTGAACCGCTTTGGCAACATCCGCCGTCCGCTCGATGAAAACTGGAACGTTACCGGGACCAACGCCAAATGCGGGTTTCCCTGAGGAATAGGCAGCGCGCACCAAACCAATGCCGCCGGTGGCCAGGATGACAGCCGTCTGCTTGTGCTTCATCAAGGCTTCAGTGCCCTCGATGGTTGCCGTCGTCATGCAGACAACGGCATCCGCCGGCAGACCTTCTTTGATGCCGGCTTCGCGCATCACTCGCACCGTCTCGTTTATACAACGAGCAGCAGACGGATGCGGCGACATCACAATTGCGTTTCTGGATTTGATCGCGATCAAAACTTTGAAGATCGCCGTGGAAGTGGGATTGGTGGAAGGGATGATGCCGGCAACAACACCACGCGGGCTCGCAATTTCTACAACATCTCTTGATTCTGAAACCACGCCGACTGTGCGCAGCCCGCGAAAGTAGTTCCAAACATCCTCAGCGGCAAAGCGGTTCTTCTCCCGCTTATCGTCCGGAACTCCGAAGCCTGTCTCCTCAACGGCCAGGGCGCCGAGGCGCGCGGCTTCGCGAAGAGCGGCCCTGGACATTGCTTCGCAAATCCGATCGATCTTTGCCTGGTCAAACTTGACGATCTCAGCCTGCGCCTTATAAGCGCTCTCTACGAGATCCCGCGCCTGCTGTACTGATATCAGGTCCTTGTCTGCGGACATGACGAAACCTCCATGCCATTGCCGATTTTCAATTGCCGATTTCCAATTGGAAGACAAGCGCACGGCTTGCATTCAATCGGAAATTGGCAATCGGCAGTCGACAATCATCTGGCTTTTTCCTTGCTTCCCTCTCGCGCGCCCTGCAGCGAGCGTCCCTGGTCGCCTTCTCCCAGCTGGCCTCGTGCTCCGCCACCTAGAGCACGCTCGTCCGGACTCAAACCAGTACGCCCGTCGACCGGTAAGACGCGTTCGACTTCAGCATGCGGGCGAGGAATCACGTGAACGCTAATTAGTTCGCCGACTCTTCGTGCCGCCGCTGCGCCTGCGTCGGTCGCTGCCTTAACTGCGCCCACGTCGCCGCGGACGAAGATCGTCACGTAACCGGCGCCGATATACTCTTTTCCCAGAAGTTGAACATTCGCAGCTTTGACCATAGCGTCTGCTGCTTCCACGGCTCCGACGAAGCCTTTGGTCTCCACCATTCCGAGTGCTTCTAAGGGCATCTCATGTATCCTCACTTTTCATTGTTGTAGAAGTTAAAGTCGACGTTCGATTGCTGGCGCAAACCTATCACCGCGAGCGCGAAGAATCAAGAGACGGCCGCCTATCGTTGTAACGCAAACTGTTAGTTTGCGAACGGTCGCTGGCTCTCACGCAGAATCGCAAACTAACAGTTTGCGCTACAACCCCCCGGCCTTCAGCGACACAAAGTTTGACAGTATTTAGCAGTGCAAGATATATTCAGCCAAACATTTAGTTGAATTAGCTGTGCGGGCTAGACCGCCTCCGATTCCAGCAATCCAGGTTGCAGTGTACTAACAAGCTGGTTTCCAACGAGGCCCACCTCCACCGAAGCATTAGGCAGAAGGCTGAAGCAAACTGGTGATGGAAGCGACTATCGGTGAACAGTTGCGACTCGCACGCGAGGGACGGGGCATTCCCCTGCGCGAGATTTCCGACCAGACGCGAATCTCGATGCACTACCTGGAAGCGATAGAATCGAATGACTACAAACGCTTGCCGGGCGGGATTTTTAATCGGAGCTTCGTGAAAGCTTATGCCAAATACGTCGGTTACGACGAGAAAGAAGCGCTTGAAGGTTATACGCGCTACATGCGCGATTCGGGGGACATGGATGAGGAAGTGGCAACCACGCCTTATCACTCGAAGGTTTACACCGATTCACCCGCCACGCGTTCGCCGCTTTTGACTGTGGCGCTGGCAATCGTGATCCTGGCAATATTAACCGCGGTCGCACTAGGCCTGGTACGCTGGGTACAGCACCGGTCCGCGAATTTACAACCTGAAGCGCCGCTCACCGCCAGTGTCAGGGACCGCCCTGACTTTTTTGGATGCATCGCTGGTGGTTCGGATATTCGGAAAACTGATTACGAACAGTTCCTGCAATAAGTGTTGGTCGACAGAGTTTGTGCCCGATGGCTCAGTACACAGGCGTGCGTGCGCTTGTCAGAAGTCTCGCCACAAGCTCGCCGTAAATAAAAACTACTGCAAGACTGCCCGCTCCGATTGGCGGGCAGTTTTGTTTTGGTCGATTAAGATTCTGGTAGCGCCCTGTTTTGAAAACTCTGTGCGTCCTCTGTGAACTCCGTGTCGCTGTGGTGAGTTATTTCGAGAAGCTCTCACCACTGAGGCACAGAGAACACAAAGGTGGCACAGAGGAAAAGCAAAGCGAATCCATGATCAATTCTTTCATCTCATAACGCATCTTTAAGGAGTTAATAACGACTTATGATCGCAGCAGACTTACAAGAGGGTCTCACTTTCGATGACGTGCTTCTGGTTCCGGCTCGCTCCGACGTGCTGCCAAACGAAACTGATACCTCCACGCAGTTCACACGAAATATCCGCCTTCATATTCCGCTCTGCTCATCGGCCATGGACACTGTGACTGAAGCGGCGCTTGCCATTGCGCTGGCGCAACAGGGCGGCATCGGCGTTATCCATAAGAACCTAAGTATCGAGCGACAGGCTGAAGAAGTGGACAAGGTCAAGCGTTCGGAGTCAGGAATGATTGTGGATCCAATCACCATTCTTCCGACCCAACCGGTGCGCGAAGCGCTGCACATAATGGAGCGGTTTCACATCAGCGGCGTGCCCGTTGTGGACGAAGACGGTCACCTCGTCGGCATTATTACAAATCGCGATCTGCGGTTTGAAACGCGCTTCGATATCCCGGTGTCGGAGGTGATGACCCCGCAACCGCTGGTGACCGTTCCGGTTGGCACCACGCTCGAACAAGCCAAGGCGGTGCTGCAAAAGCATCGGATTGAAAAGCTGTTAGTTGTCGATGACGACAAAGTCATCAAGGGTCTGATTACTGTCAAGGACATTCAAAAGGCGATCAAGTATCCGGCTGCAGCCAAGGACGACCTGGGACGTTTACGCGTCGCCGCTGCTATCGGAGCTACGGGCGATTTTCGTGAACGCGCCGATGAGCTGGTGAAGGCGCGCGTCGATTGTTTAGTTATCGACACGGCGCATGGACACTCACTGCGCGTGATCGAAGCAGTGCGCGAGATCAAGCAGCGACATCCGGAGACGGATCTAATCGCCGGCAACGTTGGCACCACTGAAGGCTCGCAGGAATTGATTGACGCCGGCGTTGACGCAATCAAGGTTGGTATCGGGCCGGGCTCGATCTGCACTACGCGCGTTGTGACCGGCGCGGGCGTGCCGCAAATGACGGCCATTCAGTCGTGTGTGAAAGCGGCGCGGGCGGGCGGCGTACCATTAATCTCGGATGGCGGCGTGAAGTTTTCCGGCGACGTTGCTAAGGCAATTGCCGCGGGCGCCGACGTGGTGATGATCGGATCACTCTTCGCCGGCACTGAAGAAGCGCCGGGAGAAGTAATTCTGTTTCAGGGCCGTTCGTTCAAAACGTATCGCGGAATGGGTTCGATTGGTGCGATGCGCGAAGGCTCGCGCGATCGTTATGCGCAGGAGCTGACAGAGATCGATTCGAAGCTGGTGCCTGAAGGAATTGAAGGCCGCGTCGCCTACAAAGGCACGATCGCGGAGATGACGACCCAACTCGTTGGCGGCCTGCGCTCCGGCATGGGCTACACGGGCTGCCGATCAATCAAAGAGTTTCAGGAGAAGAGCCAGTTCATTCGCATCACATCCGCGGGCCTGCGCGAGTCCCACGTACACGATGTGATCATTACCAAGGAAGCGCCAAACTA
>JBDUAQ010000040.1:0-20601 GCA_040004575.1 bacterium | reverse complement strand
TTGTTACCGGCGGCAATTCAGCCGGCGACTTTCTCAAGCTGTTGGGAAACGGCAAGGCGTTTGGTCTCAAACATCTTAACTACACTTATCAGGAAGGCGAGGGCGGCATCGCCGAGGCGCTTTCGCTGGTGGAACACTTTGCCGCCAAAGAGCCGGTGTGCGTGGTGCTGGGCGACAACATCATCGAAGGCAATGTTGCCGCCGCGGTGCGCGCCTATCGCCAGCAGGGCAAGGGAGCCAAGATTATTTTGAAAAAGGTGCCAGACCCGGAACGCTTTGGCGTTCCCGAACTCAGCGGTCCGAGCGTTCTGCGCATTGAAGAGAAACCGTCGGCGCCAAAATCGGAGTATGCCGTGATCGGAATCTACATGTACGACGGCGAGGTGTTTGACATTATTCGCACCTTGAAGCCCTCCGGACGCGGCGAGCTGGAAATCACCGACGTCAACAACGCTTACATCCAACGAGAAGAAATGACCTGGGAGGAACTCGATGGCTGGTGGACTGACGCCGGCACTTTTGAGAGTCTCCTGCGCGCTTCGAATCTGGTCGCCGAAACAGGCGCGAACAAAATGGAGTTGGAACGTCCTGCCGAAGTGAGCGCTAAAGTTTGAGATTCCGCGCTCGTTGAAGAGATGAAAGTAGTTCGCGTGATTGCGCGCCTTAACATGGGTGGCCCAGCCCGTCATGTTGCGTGGCTGACTGCGGCGACGCAGCGAGCGGGAATTGAATCGCTTTTGGTTGCCGGCGTGGTGCCGCCCGGTGAAGATGACATGACCTACTTCGCGCTGGAGCAGGGAGTCACACCCGTCATCATTCCGGAGATGAGTCGCGAAATTTCTGCGAAGGATATCGTCACCGTCTGGAAACTTTTTCGGCTGTTCCTGCGTGAGCGCCCCGACATCATCCACACCCACACCGCGAAGGCGGGAACGGTTGGTAGGGTTGCGGGTTGGTTCTATCGCTGGCTGACGCCGTCGGCGCTGTTGGGCCGCCCGCGGCAGTGTTTTTTTGTGCACACGTATCACGGCCATATCTTTCACAGCTACTACGGCAGTTTCAAGACAAAACTCTTCCTCACTATCGAAAGGATTTTGGCGCGCATGACCGATCGAGTGGTGGTCATCAGCCAACAACAATATCGCGAGATACATCAGGAGTTTCGCGTCGGCCGAAGAGGACAATTTGCTTTAATTCAGGAAGGCCAGTTTGCAATCATCCCGTTAGGACTGGATCTAAAGATTTATTCTCAATGGGAAAAGTGGCGACAGGCGGCACGAAAAGAGTTAGGCCTTGGAGACACCGATCTGGCGGTTGGCATCGTTGGACGTTTGACTGAGATCAAGAATCACGCATTTTTTCTGAGTGCTGCCGCGCGTTATAAGCAGTTGTTTGGATTAGTTGAAACGGTACGTGGCGAAGCGCAAAGAATACGCTTCATCATCATTGGCGACGGACAACTCAGAGACTCGCTGGAAGAGCAGGCTCGCTCTCTGGGACTTCAAGACGACGTAATCTTTACCGGCTTGCGTAACGACCCGGAGAACTTTTATTCGTCGCTGGACGTCGTAGCGCTTACTTCGCTTAACGAAGGCACGCCCCTAACGCTGATCGAGGCAATGGCTAATGCGCGTCCCGTAATCGCGACGGCGGTGGGCGGCGTAGTAGATTTACTTGGAAGCTGCAACTCAAAAGTCACGGAGACTTACGTTGTTTGTGAACACGGTGTCAGCGTGAAGTCACACGATGTGGACGCTTTCTCACGGGGACTCAAGTTTCTTCTTGAAAGAGATGCGCTCCGGCGAGAAATGGGTGAGCGCGGACGCGAGTTTGTGGAACAGAGCCATTCAAAGGAGCGGTTGGTGGCGGATGTGCTCGCCCTTTATGAAGAGCTGTTAGGACCGGCGGACCGCATGCTGAGCCAGGTGTAGTAGTGGCTACCGGCTTCATAACAAATCGGAGGTTTGTAACCGCATATGAGAAGCGTTCGTCCGCCCGGCCCGACAGGTCATCTCTTAACAGGCAACTCGCGCGAGTTCTACAAAGATCAATTGGGCTTCCTAACCGAATCCGCACGCAAATTTGGTGACGTTGTTAGCCTGAGATTCTTTCACGTCCCGGTCTACCTCCTCAATAATCCCGAACACATTGAATGGGTATTTGGTAGTCGGAATTTTATTAAACCCAGATCTTTACGCTTGCCTTTGCAACACAGGATTTTTGGTAATGGGTTGTTATCCAGTAATGCCGAGGTTTGGTTGCGCCAGCGGCGTCTTACTCAACCGGCGTTTCATCGAGATCGCCTGGCGAGATATGCCGAAGTCATGATCGCGTCCACAGAAAGAATGCTGGCTGATTGGAAAGGGGAAGAGACTCGCGATATTTACGATGAGATGAGAGTGCTGGCGTTGGAGATTGCAGCGAAATGCCTTTTCGACGCCGATATGAGTCGCGATGGCGCAGTTGTACGTAAGATATCCAATACCGTCACGGAGGTCTTTGCATCTCAGGGTCGACCGCTCTGGATCCTGGATAACATTTTTCCTACTCCTAATAACCTTCGCTTCCGCCGGGCCATCAAGCAGTTGGACAAGATTATTTATGACCTCATTTCCAGACATGGAGGGGATAAAGAATCTGATCTGATTAGCATGTTGTTATCGGCTCAGGAAGATGGCACTCGCATGAGCAGGCAACAACTGCGAGACGAACTTGCAACTTTATTTTTTGCGAGTCATGAAGCAGCCGCTCTCGTATTAACCTGGACCTGCTATCTATTGGCCCTCCATCCTGAAAAACAGGAAACGCTGGTTGCGGAAAATCGCGATCAGTTGCAGGAGGGAACCGCCTCCACAGTCGCAGAGCTGTCAGCCTTGCCGTACACTCGCATGGTTATTAAGGAAGCGATGCGACTTTATCCGCCAAACCGAAGCGTTGGGCGAGAGGCTTTGAATGATTGTGAGATTGGCAACTATCATGTGCCGGTCGGTACGCAGCTCTTGATGTCACAATGGGTGGTGCATCGCGATTCGCGCTACTTTGATAGTCCGGAAGAATTCCTACCGGAGCGATGGACGCCGGAGTTTATGAGGCAGTTGCCGAAATATGCTTACTTCCCATTTGGCGGCGGCCCCAGAGTTTGCATCGGACAAGACTTTGCCACGATGGAAGCAATGCTCGTTATCGCGGCAATCCTGCGAAAGTTCAAGCTGGTGTTAGTAGAGGGGCAAGCGGTCGAACCTCAGCCGGTTGTCTTGTTGCGACCTAAGAACGGGATAAAAATTCGACTGGAAGCCCGCTAGCGTTAATACGAAAATAGTTTATTAGGAGACTGACATTGCGTGTACTCATCACCGGCGGCGCCGGTTTTATAGGATCACATCTGGCCGATGCATACTTGCAGCGTGGCGACGAGGTGTCAGTGATAGACGATCTATCCACCGGCACCATCGACAATATCCAACACCTGAAAAGCAATCCCAAGTTTCATTACACCATAGACTCGGTGCACAACCAGCCGGTAACGGCCGAACTGGTTGACCAGAGCGACATCGTGGTCCATCTCGCCGCGGCGGTAGGCGTGAAGCTGATCGTTGAAAGTCCGGTGCGCACGATCGAAACGAACGTGCGTGGAACGGAAGTCGTGCTGGCGCTGGCAAACAAGAAACAGAAGCGGGTCTTGATAGCCTCAACCTCGGAAGTTTACGGGTTGAGCACTGACGTCCCATTCAAGGAAGACGGGAACCTCGTGATGGGGGCGACGACGAAAGGGCGTTGGAGCTACGCCTGCTCGAAAGCGATTGACGAGTTTCTGGCGCTCGCTTACTGGCGCGAGAAAAAATTGCCGACCACGATCGTGAGGCTCTTCAATACCGTCGGCCCAAGACAAACCGGCCGCTACGGCATGGTCATCCCGACTTTTGTGAAGCAAGCGCTCGCCGGTCGGCCGATCACGGTTTACGGTAACGGCAAGCAGACGCGCTGCTTTGGATATGTGGGAGACGTAGTGGGCGCCTTGATCAAGTTGATGGACAATGCAGACTCTGTCGGGCAGGTCTTCAACGTCGGCTCGAGTGAGGAGATCTCAATCCTGCAACTCGCGGAAAAAGTTAAGCAGTTAACCGAGTCGCGTTCGGAGATTGTCTTTGTGCCTTACGATGAGGCTTACGAAGAAGGCTTCGAAGACATGCCGCGCCGCGTGCCCGACACTTCAAAAATCAATCAGCTCGTCGGCTTCAAACCGGAGATAACGCTCGATGGCATACTCGAAACTGTAATTAGTTTTCACCGCGGTCGGCCTGCGTCGTTCGAGGATTGAACCTTGCCATTCGCCCCTCCTTGAAGAGAGCATCCAACGAGCCTGCGAAGCGGCGCACAGAGTGATAGCCCCACGCGTAGCGCAGCGGAGCGTGGGGGAAACGTGGTCTAAAACAACCGAGCCTGCGAAGCTGGCGACAGCTTCCGATCAACCATCTCTGTCGCCAGCTACGCAGGCTCCTTCCTTTAGCTGTCTAATTCCCCAGGCTCGCAAAGCCTCACCTGGGGCTAACCTCTAACCGCCCGCTTCGCAGGCTGGTTGAGTGCTCTTAACTTAGGTAGCCTCCGTTAGACTATGCACTCCGTACCGTCCCTCAACTTGATTTGCTCACCGCTATCGATTAGCTTTCCTCTTACACTAACCAAGTCCAAAAGTTTCCCCGTTTCGCTAGTCGTATGCTGTTTAGCTCGTTTCATCTTCTGGCTGTAGCCGCGTCAGCGGTGCTGGCATTAGCGCTAACGCCCGTGGTGCAAATCGTGGCGCGGCGCTACGGTCTGGTGGCTAAGCCCAAGACTGACCGCTGGCACAAAAAGCCAACCGCGATGTTTGGCGGCGTGGCTATATGGCTGGCAGTTGTTGTTAGCTATCTGGTTTTCATTCGTCCCGCCACCGGTCAGCTGTGGGGACACTTCCCCGATTCATTCCTGGATGTAGTCATCGGCGCCAGCACCTTCCTGTTTCTGGTTGGCCTCGCCGACGATTTGTTTCACACCAAGCCATACCAAAAACTGATCGGCCAGGTGATGGGCTCGGCCTTCGTGGTCTATTACGGCCTGACCCTGCCGTGGACCGGCTACTCGGCGGTCAACGTAGCGCTGACGATCTTCTGGCTGATCGGGATCACGAATGCCGTCAACCTGCTCGACAACATGGACGGCCTGGCTTCCGGCATCGCGGTCATCGCTTCAGGCTTTCTCGCGCTTAGCTTCCTCTCGAGCGGGCATCTAATGGAAGCGCTGCTGCTCGTCACCTTCGCCGGCGCGCTGCTCGGATTTCTCGTTTACAACTCCAGTCCGGCATCGATCTTCATGGGCGATTGCGGTTCGATGTTCATCGGTTTCTTTCTGGCGAGTGCGGCACTGGTGAATGTTTCCGGCGGCCGCTCGAGAAGTCTGTTACCTGTGCTTGCGGTTCCGATTCTCGTTCTGTTCATACCAATTTTCGATACTACCTTCGTCACGATCCTGCGAAAACTTTCCGGGCGCGCCGCATCGCAGGGCGGGCGCGATCACACGTCGCACCGGCTGGTCGCGCTGGGCACATCCGAGCGCCACGCGGTCTGGATGCTTTATGGTTTGGCGGCGCTGTCAGGCTTTCTGGCGCTGCTGGTGCAAAGCGTAAAACTCGACGTGAGTCTGGCAGCGATTGCCGGATTCACCATTCTTCTGACACTGCTCGGCGTTTACCTCGCCGGGGTTAAGGTCTACGACGAAACTGAGGAAGCACAAGCTGCCAGCGACAATTCGCTTTACGCGTTTCTGATCGATCTCTCTTACAAGCGGCGCATCTTCGAGGTGTTGTTGGATGTGATTTTGATACTGCTGGCTTACTGGGGCGCTTACGCTGTGAAGTTTGGCGCGCTTTCAGGTAGCACGGCGTGGAAACTTTTCCTGCGGACCTTGCCGGTATTGGTTTTCGTCAAGATGGCGTCGTTTTTGGTAATGGGCGTTTACCGCGGCCTCTGGCGCTACACAGGTCTCGATGATTTGATCGTGTTCGCAAAAGCCGTAGTGCTTAGCTCAGTGCTGAGCGTAATAGTCGTGCTGTTTGCGTTTCGCTTCGAAGGATTCTCGCGAACCGTCTTTCTGATCGACGGCCTGCTGATGTTCATGTTTCTCGCCGGCAGTCGCCTGGCTTTTCGTTTATTCCGGCAGGTAATTCCCATAGCGAAGACTGCCGAAGGCCGGCGCGTTTTAATTTATGGTGCCGGCGACGGCGGCGAGTTGTTGCTCCGAGAACTACAGAATAATCGCGGACTAAGATATTCACCAGTCGGTTTTCTTGATGACGATCCGGCCAAAAGCGGGAAGTTGATTCACGGCCTGAAGGTTTACGCCGGCAATGGCGATCTGACCTCGGTTTGCAAGCAACACGATGTGGATGAAGTATTGATCTCCAGCACCAGAATGTCGGAAGAGCGGCTGCAGGAGATTTTGGACTGTTGCCGAGCGCAGGATATTCTGGTGAAGCGAATGCGAATAACCATTGAGGATCTGGCAGAACCCTGGCGGCCATCAATTCATAAAACTCCGTAACTGGGAGCGCGGGCGTCTCGCCCGCCTCAAGCAACGGGTCGTTTCAAGTCTTGGGTTAATTAATTCCGAGTTTCTATGCCTGATCAATTAATGGAGTTTAAGGCCAGCACGCAGGTGAAAGCGATGATGACGCTGACGGTGCTGCTGGCGTTATTTGTTTCCTGGTTTGTGGTTCGTTGGTATTTGGGCAATACGATCGCCGAGTATTTCCATCCCGAAGACCATCGCTTGGAAACTGCGCAAATGGCAGTGAAGCTGGCGCCCAATGATCCTTTGCCCCACTGGCGGCTGGGAAATCTCGCACTGAAGGAACTTCCTCCCGAACAGATCTCGCTGGTTGTTGCCGAGTATGAGAAGGCAGTTAGCTTGTCGCCACACGATTACCGGCTGTGGATGGAATTCGGCGGCGCGCTGGAGCAGGCGGGTGACTTTGATAAAGCAGAAAAAGCGTTGCGCGAGGGGGTGAAACTGGCGCCGTCGTATGCGTACCCACGCTGGTATCTGGGAAACCTGTTGCTGCGCACCGACCGTTACACAGAGGGGTTTGCGGAACTGCAACGTGCAAGTGAGGAAAGCGATCAATTTCAGTCGCAGTTGTTCAACCTTGCCTGGCAGCTAAACAAGGACGATTTCAACGCGCTGCGGGCGGCGGTTGGAAACTCGCCGGCAACTCGCGCCTCGTTTTCCCGGTATTTGGTTGAACGTGGACGCTACGACGATGGCCTCAAACTTTGGAATAGCTTAACGGACACTGAAAAGAAGGAAAGCCGTTTCGCTGCCGACCCGATCATAGCCAGTCTTATCAGCGCGCTGCGTTTTCATCAGGCGATGGACATTTGGAATGAAGTGGCGCCCGGCCCGGCTTACAACGCCGAGTTGGGGCGCATTCTGGATGGTGGATTCGAAAACAATCTGGCCCATGGGCCGGGCGCGGTTTTTGGCTGGCAGGTGCAGTCAAACTCGCAAGTGCAAATCGGAATTGATGCCGGACAAGGTCACAGCGGCAGCCGGAGTTTGCGCGTGTATTTCCAGGTTCGCTCCCACATAGACACAATCAACGTCTCGCAACTGGTGCCGGTGAAGCCCAACACTGAGTATGACTTTGAGTGTTACTTGAAGACAGAAAGACTTGAGAGTGCCGAAACTCCAGTAATCGTGGTAGCTAACGCCGGCGACGATGCGGGGTTAGCGGGTTCAGCGTCGGCGCCCAGCGGCACTAACGGTTGGCAACGTATTTCACTGTCGTTCAAGACCGGGGAAAAAACTGAAGCTGTGAAGGTAAAGATGCTGCGGAATTCGTGCGCTGATAGCCCGGTCTGTCCGATCTTTGGAACTGTTTGGTATGACGACTTCGATCTTAAGCCCCGAAAGTAACGCGCTCGTTTCCGAGGAAATGCAGGCGCCGATAGCTGCTCCTAACGCGGGCTATGTCACGTATCGCATCAGGCACACGCTGGCGAGCCGCTTCGCATTCCTGATGGTCTGTTTGGCGATCATTCTTTCCGCGCTTGTGTATGGCACGGTTCACTATTGGGCATTGGCGGTTTTTTTTCTCGGTGGCGTGACCATCCTGATTCTGTGGCTGGTCGATGGTTGGAAGCTCGGAACATTTCGCGTCAGCCGCAATGTTTTGCAGTTACCATTGCTCGGCATGTTTCTGCTGGGCCTGTTTCAGTTGCTGCCGCTGCGCCATCCAGAGGACGTCGGCACCCACTCCATTCCTCTGGTCAGCAGTCTTTCGTTCGACCCTTACTCAACCAGGTTTATTCTCGTTCAGACTGTGGCCTTGATGATTTATTTTGCGGCCGTCCTCGTTTTCACCGACACGCCCAAGCGTCTTAGGTTACTTGTGAGGACAATCGCAGTCTTCGGATTTTTTCTAGCAATCTTCGGACTGACGCAGTCGTTCACCAGTCCTGACAAAATCTACTGGATGCGCGAATTGCCACAGAGCCAGGCCTTTGGTCCGTTTATCAACCGCCACCACTTCGCCGGCTACATGGAGTTGGTCCTGGCTCTCCCACTCGGGCTGGTGTTCACGGGAGCAATTGAGAAGGAAAAGAAATTCATTTATCTCTTTGCCGCCGGTCTCATGGCGGTGGCTTTGATAATGACAAACTCTCGCGGCGGCATCATCAGCCTCGTCGCAGAGCTGCTCTTTCTGGTCGCAACCATGGGATTGCGGCGACATCGTCATAAGAAGAGAGAGTCTGAAGAACGTCAGCCACGTATCAGAAGTGCGGCGATGAAAGCCGGGCTGGCACTTGCATTAATCGTAGCGTTGTTTGGCGGTGTGGTGTTGTTGGGCGGCGAAGATGCGCTGACGCGGGTTGTCGGCTCTGTTAACACTGACGATCCCACCACCGGTCGCGCGCATTTTTGGTCCGTCACAGTGGACATAATAAAAACCCATCCGTGGATCGGCACCGGCCTAGGTGCCTTTGGCGTGGTCTATACGGGCTACGATTCACGCAATGGTATGTATCGACTGGAACAAGCGCATAACGATTATCTGCAGACACTGTCTGACGGCGGAATCGTTGGCGCTTTGTTAGGACTGTTCTTCATAGTCAATCTGTTTCGGATGGGATTTACCAGGCGAGACTCTCGTGACGATTTTCGACGCGGCGTGGCGACCGGAGCCATGGCTGGATGTTTCGCAGTGCTGGTTCACAGCTTCTTTGATTTCACGCTGCACACTCCGGCCAACGCGCTGCTCTTTCTGATGCTGGCGGCGTTGGCAACTATGAACGGAAGGGTTGAAGATGTGCAGTCGCGAGGGAAGAAACGCTCGCGCCGGAGATTGGAGGCGGCGACGGAAACCAGCTCAAGTGCTTCGCTGCCGGCGCACCAAACTGACTCGGGTGTTAGCGGCCTGTAGTATCATCGCGGGCCTGCGGGGAAGCGGTCGTCGAGTTTCACAAACAGCTGAGCAGTAAACAGAGGAGACGCTCCAACTTGGCTTCAACGGCTTCGGCTAAATCAGAAACAAGCAAAGAGCGCGAGACGGCGCAGACTTCCTCCGTGCCCGGACTCTGTCTTGCGGCTGCTTTGAAGCATGGAAAGCAGGACGCGCTCAATCACAGGATCGGTAGTGATTGGATCAATATTTCGGCGGAGACCTTCGTAGAACGTGTGCGAAATGTTGCCCTCGGTCTTGCTTCACTGGGAATAAAACCCGGCGATCGCATCGCACTCCTCTCGGAGAACCGGCCCGAATGGTCGATTGCCGATCTCGCCATTCTTAGTCTCGGCGCCATCAACGTTCCTATTTACACAACGCAGGCAGTGGATCAGATCCGTTACATCCTCACCGATTCCGGAACGCGCGCCATCTTTGTTTCGAACAAGAAAATCTTCAAGCACGCGAAAGAGGCGCTGGCAGGTTTGGACTTCCTCGAGAAGATTATTTTTTTTGACGCGGAGGCAAGTGAGGGTATTGAACGATCCACCACGCTTGATTTGTTGGAGAAGAGCGGCCAGGAGCGCGCGATTAATAAGCCCGCAGCCTTTGCCGCTTATCTGAAGGCAATCAGATCCGACGATCTGGCGACGATAATTTACACTTCAGGTACAACGGGTGAACCGAAGGGCGTGATGCTAACGCATGCGAACTTTGTGTCAAACGTCCTCGCAACGACGAGCGGGTTGCCGATTTCGTCGACCGACATCGCGTTATCGGTGCTGCCGCTCTCGCACATTTTTGAGCGAACCGGCTTTTACATTTTCTGTTACAACGGCGTCTCCGTGTATTACACCGCTTCTTTTGATCAAGTTGCGGAGAATCTCCGTGAAGTTAGACCTACCGTCATGACCGCCGTGCCGCGTTTGTTCGAGAAGGTTTATCACAAGATTGTAAAAAAAGGCTTTTCGCAAAAGGGCTGGAAGCGACGCGTCTTTGTGCGTTCGCTGGAAGTCGGCCAGCGTTATGCCGAAGCGAAGGACAAGAGAAAACTCGTGGGGCCGGCCCTGGCCCTGCAACAAAAGATGGCAAGCAAGCTGGTGTTCTCGAAGTGGCGTGAGGGTGTTGGCGGACGTCTGCGATATTTTGTTTCCGGCGGCGCGCCACTTTCGCCCGCACTCTCTTATGCCTTCCTGGCCGCCGGCATTCCGATCCTGCAAGGGTACGGCGCAACGGAGACTTGCATTGTGTCGGCAAATCGCCCCGATAACAATCAAGTAGGTTCGGTGGGTCTGCCTTTTGCGGGTATTGAGGTCAAGATCGCGGACGACGGCGAGATTCTTCTGCGTGGGCCAAATGTTATGCGCGGTTACTACGGGCATCCCGAGGAGACAGCTGCCGTTTTGCAGGACGAATGGTTTGCCACTGGCGACGTCGGGCATATCGATAAAGAAGGTCACCTCTACATTACCGATCGCAAGAAGGATCTATTCAAACTCTCAAACGGAAAATACGTCGCCCCGCAACAGATCGAGAGCTTGCTGAAACAGAGCGAATTTGTGAGCCAGGTAGTAGTAGTGGGAGCTGGTCGCAAACAGCCGGTGGCGTTGATTGTTCCGGAATGGGAAGCGGTGAGACAAGCTTTGTCGGCCAATGATGAAGATTTTCCTACTGATCGGGTTGCGCTTTCTCAGTTTGCTGCCGCGATCAAACTGGTACAAGGCGACGTGACATTGCTGACGCGAGAGCTCGCCGACTATGAACGCATCCGCAAGGTTGCGCTGCTGCCTGACGAGTTTTCGATTGACCGCGGAGAACTGACACCTACGCTAAAGGTGAAGAGGCGCGTCATCGATCAAAAGTTTGATCAGTTGATCGAGGAACTCTACTCCTAGTTGTAATGGAAAAGATTTGCAGTCTACCGTAACAAACTTCCCGTCAGGCATTCCAAAACAGGTTCTAACTCTCCTTGCAATTCACCCGAGTGAAAAGGATTCCCTTACCGGCAGAACTCTCGGCGACAACCTTTGCTGACCTGTCCTGTCCCAGAATCGACTCGGCCAAAACTCGCAAGTTGATCGGCAGCTCCGGAGTGCGACATTCTCCCTTGAGCGGCGGCTTATAGAACGTGAGTAGCGGGATCTCGCAATAACAAAAATCACAACCCGCCAGATGATGCTTTACCAGGAAGTTGATTTCTGGCGCGAGTGCCTGCTGCTGAAATGATAGTAAGAGGTTCGAAGACGGGCAAGCCAGTTTTTTGCTGAATGACTTTACGCTTGCAGCCTTCATCAGTTTGCCCCGCCAATCTTGCAGACGATCAGGTTAGTAGATCAGATTTAAGAAAATACAGTCCCTTGGAGGAATTGAGGGGGCAAAGGGGCAAATTTGCCGTCAGCCTCAACCAGAACGAACCGCTCAGTTATCCTACTTGTTCAAGAACCTAATAGGGTTAATCACTTAGCAATTCCACAACTTTACCTTCCTCGGCCTGCCTTTTTGTAGTCTGGAATCAATAACTTGAGGGAGGTGTAAAAACATGTTGCTCAATCCCCGGATTGTTGCTAAGATGCTCCCCGACAAGTCAGAGGGCGCCTGCTCTCCGACGCTCGTTCCAGGACCAGCCCACCTGATTTTCTCAGGAAACCCGGGCCAAACCACAATGACTTAGCCAGCTATAGCCCCCAGGCTATTTCAAGACACTTTCACGAAAGACACTCTTGTTGCCTTACTAAAGCTCTTGTCTCCCTGCAACAGCTAAGATTTGCCTAAGCTGGATGATAGTCCCGGTGTCCCAATCGCAAACCCGTCCAGGTGAAGTCTCATCATTAACTCCATTAGCCAAAGAACAATCCTTGTGAAATCCCTAAGTCACGACGTCACAAAAGAAGCTGAGTTGGCCTCCGTCAGTCAGGTACCCCAGTCTGCCCGCGCAAAACGCACCGCCGAGCGGATGGCGAAGAGTGGCAAATGGGTCGAGAGCCTTCGCTGCTCGGATGTCAATCGACTCTGGTCGGAACTGCATCGCATCGTCTCCCACCATCCGCTGGTAAGAGCCTCGCGGAGTGCCGGGCTGTTGGTAGAGGAGGGCGCAACCACCTCCTACACCGACCTCACCCAGGAACTCTTTGTTCAACTACTCAGCAAGAACCGTTTTGAGCACTATCTCGAAACGGAGATGACCGATTACGAAATTGAATGCGAGATTGGCCAGATCGAGCTTACCAACCTGCTTACTGCAGAACTGCGCAAGCGTCATCCCGAAAGCTACCGGCTCGCCCGCCGCATTTCTACCCTCATTCAATCCAGCTCAAACTTCCGTCGCTTTGACTCGAGCGGCATTGGTGATGAACCTCATCGACGGCTGGCCGACCGCGTTTACGGACTTAGTGAATGGGCCGATGGAAAACCTCGCCGCGACTCACACGAGGTTGAGCAGCGTGTTCACGTGATTTCGGTGCGTGCTCGTGACACCAGAATGGTTGGGTGCACCGGCGACTCTCAAGTCGTTATTAGCAACTCCGATCTCGAAGACCTCATTGTTTCCGTTCTGGACGCCGTTGACTCGCCGGTTGACGTTAGATCTCTTCGCAGTCTCGTGATGTCGCGCCTCCCGGTAATGGATATTTACCTGGTACCCCTAGATGGCGACGACAACGACGGCGATGGCAATCATTTCCAGCCGGTCGATAAGGGTGAGGATCCCGAACAAGGTCTGCTGCGGCGTGAGTCGGAAGACGAGGCCGCCGGGTCGGTCGATCACTTTCTTGGCCACCTCCACGAAACTGTTCGCGGAAAGATCAAACAGTACAACCGCATTCTTGGAGTCTTATGGCACTGCTATTTGAGCCCGCAGCATTCCACCCAACTTGAAGTCGCGGCTGTTTTGGGAGTTTCCGATTCGCTGGTGTCGGACTATCGCCGGCGAATTGAACAGGAGTTACGTGCTCTTTCGTTCTCGGAGGTTGAGGAGGCCAGGAGATTCGAAGGCGCACTACGCGAGCGCGTTAGGGAGCTTGTCTTGGTCGGCGAACAAGACGAGGTAGCAGTCTAGCTTTCCGTGGGCTATCCAAGCCTGCTATTCAAACTGCAAGTCGAGGCTGCGGCGCGTTGAGCGTAGCAGCTTCTTTTGATTTTCAGGTGGCACCTTCAATCAATAGCTGCGAGGCGGACGAGTCGGATGCCAGTGTCGTGCCGGGAGTAGAACTCGCGTCCCTTCAGACCTCGCGAGCGCTAAGCGACCCGCCGATAGATAGGCTCGGCATGTATATTAAGATCAAAGCGGCTCTTGCGGCCAATTCGTTCAAAAAACGCGCGCGCGAGTAACGTTCAAGGTTTCACAATACTCGAGACGGTTCGCTTGGAAAGCGGAGCAAAATAGAACGGAACTGGAGATTTGAAAAATCGACGACTTTTCAATGGGCAAATAGTGGCAGCCGGAAAATTGGATGAGGCTTGTCGGCGCCTACGATAGGACGGCCAAGCTTCACATGCGAAAGCGGAAGGCCCGCGCACACCGAATACTAGACTACTCATCCGTCGCTGCTTTACCCGCGGTAATGCCTTGTCGAATTAGACGTCCGGTGGACTATCTTTCAGTTCGGCGACCCCGACAGCGCATCATGCCGTCAGCGATTAGTTTGTACTCAAGAACCACAGATTTATCCCTTGGTACAGGAAAATCGTTGGGATTGAGCATTTCCAGATCGTGCCGATTAGTGTTGGGAATAGGGGCGGGGTCGCATGGACGGCCACTTGTTTGCTGAAAGCATTCTGGGCTACTTTACGGTCGAAGTAAGTGTGACGCCTGTGGTATACTCCGCAGGTCGAAAGCTCAATAAACCCCGAGCCTCTATCGTCTCCTTGATAGAGAGTCTATCTTTCCCCAACGATAGTCAGGCGCGATTATTGGTCCGCCGTTTCCAATCTTAAACATGCCGCAGATTGAGGTACAGTCGCAAATGAGCGACGCACAGTTTTCTGAGGGATCGGAGGACAATTCCGTCCTGATCGTCAATGATCTACCCGAACAGCTGTTGCTCATGGACCGGCTGCTGCGTAAAGCTGGCTATAGTGTCCTCACCGCAGAAGATGGTGTCGAAGCTTTTAATCTGGCTAAGCAAGAACGCCCTGATTTAGTTATTAGCGACGTTTGCATGCCCGGCGGGAATGGCCTGGAGTTTTGTCGGCTACTTCGCGCCGATAATCAGCTTTGGTCCGTGCCTATTCTGCTCGTCAGTGCGCAAGAGAAAGATACTGCCAGTGTCGTGGCAGGCCTTCGTGCTGGGGCCGATGATTATCTGGAGATTCCCTTTGATGCCACGCGTCTCGTCGCGAAGGTGGCTCGGCTGCTGGAGCGCTCGCGCCTGGAAGCTAACTATCGAGATTTGGTCGAACAGGCTAGTGATTTGATCTTCACTCAAGATCTGTCTGGACGATTGACCAGTATTAATAACGCTGGGGGGAACTTTCTAGGACGCAATTCGGAAGAACTTCTCGGAGACTCGTTTTCTTCTGTTTTTGGTCTCGTAGGTATTGACCTTAGCGACAGTAGTTTTGCGAGGGGCCTTGAGCATCCCGAAACCGTCCAAGAGTTTCGACATCAATTTATTGCCAAGCGAGCCTCGGGTGAAGAACGATGGCTTGACCTTACTATATCGCCAATCCGGAATAGGCTCGACGAAACTGTGGGATTTCGCGGTACAGCCCGTGACATTACCGAACGTAAGCAGGCAGAATTAGCGCTGCGCGATTCGGAAGAACGCTATCGGTTGCTTTTCGAATCAACACCGCAACCGATCTGGGTCTATGATGCAGAGACTTTAAGAATTCTGACGGTAAACGAAGCCGCTATCCGCACATATGGTTACACAAGGGATGAGTTTCTTTCGATGACCATCGACGATATTAGATTAGAAGAAGACACCGGTCTTTCCAGTCCGTGGCGACACCAAACCAAAGGCAAGAAGACCATCCATGTTGAGATAAGCTCGCACCCTGTGCTCTTTGACGGCAAGAACGGTGAGCTCGTTATTATTAACGACGTCACTGAAAGAAACCTGGTGGATGAGAAGCAGCAACGCATGCACGCTGCGTTGCAACAATCAGCAATGGAATGGCGGCAGACTTTTGATGCAATTGATTTCCCAGTGCTGATCGTCGATCTTGAAGGAACCGTCAGGCGTTCTAACGAGGCGGCTGAACATATTGTGGGTGCCGAGGGGGAACAGCTCGTTGGCCAAAGTGTTGCTGGCCTGGGAGACGGTCAGCCATGGAAGAAAGCAGCCGAGCTGATAGAAAGGATTCGCGAGACCGGTTTTCCTGTTTCAGAAGAGGCAAGAGACGAAACAACTGGCAAGACGTGGACGGTCACACCTTTTTTGGTGAATGATTTTGGCTCCGTTGGTGACCGAACAATACTGATTGCTCAGGACATCACCAAGAGAACCGAACTTGAAGCTTCGCTGCGACAGAACAAGATGATGTCGCTGCTCGGATCGGTCGTCGCAGGCGTAGCTCACGAAGTAAGAAATCCGCTCTTCGGTATCTCTTCCATTCTGGATGCCTTTGAAACGCGCTTCAGCGATCGGACGGAGTATCAGCGCTACACAAACGTTCTCCGCGGTGAAGTGGGACGGCTTACCCTGCTCATGGAAGAACTGCTTGAATATGGTAAACCTTTCCTTGGGGATCTCTATCTCGTATCACTCGAGGAAATGGTTAACAGATCGATTCGCGCATGTCTTCCCGCCGCTGAAGCAGCTCACGTAACGCTTATTAATAACGTGTCCGCTGCCTTGCCTCGAATTATGATTGATAGACGCAGGCTTTCGACCGTATTCATAAACCTGATCGAGAATGCGATTCAGCATTCTCCGTCTGATAGTGTTGTCACGATTGAAGCCGACAAGGTCACTGAAGGCGACCGAGATTGGATCCAGTGTGCCGTTAAGGATCTTGGACCCGGCATTCAGCCCGAGCACTTGCCAAGGATCTTTGAGCCCTTCTTCTCCACGCGTCGGGGCGGCACAGGCCTGGGACTCGCTATAGCTCAGAAAACCATGGAAGAGCACGGGGGCAAACTGCGCGCTGGTAATAATCCTGAAGGCGGAGCTTGGATGATTGCAAGATTCCCATTGCCAACCGAGGTGAACGCTGGTGGCTAAAAATCGAATCTTGATCGTCGATGATGAGCCGGCAGTGCGTTTCGGTATCCGTGATTTTCTTGAGCTTCACGGCTATGAAATCGAAGAAGCGGAAAGCTGCCAGGACGCCCGGCATGTTTTCAGCACTTCAAGGCCTGACATAGTCATCGCTGATTACATGTTGCCAGATGGTACCGCGTTGGATCTGCTTCCTCGGTTAAAAGATATTGATTCAGAAATCCCCTTGCTGGTTTTGACGGGCCACGGCTCGATTGACTTGGCAGTCAAAGCAATCAAGGAGGGAGCAGAACAGTTCCTCACCAAACCTATCGAAATGCCGACCCTTCATGTGATCCTGCAGCGACTACTCGAAAAACAGAGAAGGCATCATAAGCAGCTGGCAAGCAGTTCCCGCCGTGTGCGGCAGGCAATAGACCCGTTCATCGGAACCAGCGCTGCGATACGTTCCCTTGCTGATCAAGCCAGAAAATTTCTGACAACTGAGAGTCCCGTTTTGATCCTTGGCGAAACAGGATCGGGCAAGGGGGTCCTTGCCCGATGGTTACACGAGAATAGCCCCCGGGCCGACGAGGCCTTTGTCGATCTCAATTGCGCCGGCCTTTCCCGGGAACTTCTCGAAACGGAGCTTTTCGGCCATGAGAAAGGCGCTTTTACAAGTGCCACCTCCTCGAAGCAGGGACTTTTTGAAGTGGCCCATCGAGGTACGATTTTTCTTGACGAGGTCGGTGACGTCGACCTTCAAATTCAGCCAAAACTTCTCAAGGTGCTTGAAGACAAGCGGTTCAGACGCGTAGGAGATGTCAAGGATCGGCAAGTTGACGTCCGGTTAATAGCCGCCACGCATCAAGACATCAGTCAGCTCGTCCGTGACAAGAAGTTCAGGGATGATCTCTATTTTCGGATCAGTACAATCCCGCTTTCTTTTCCGCCGCTTCGCGAACGAATTGACGATATTCCGGTGGTGGCACAGTACCTCTTGAATAAAGTCTCCGAGGATTTAGGACGGGGCGAAATCCAGCTCAATGACGATTGTGTTAAGGCCTTGCAGGCGTATTCTTGGCCGGGAAATGTCCGCGAGCTGCGCAACGTAATTGAGCGAGCCGTATTACTGAGCGACGAAAAGAGTATTGTTCTCAAAGACCTTAATTTCGATGGCCATGCCAATGTTGGAGCGCCATCTCTTGATTCACGGCTAACTCTTCTTCAACTGGAAAAGAATCATATCCAAAGAGTCCTCAAGGAAGAGCGTGGACGAGTAGAAAAGGCCGCAAATCGATTAGGTATTCCCCGCAGCTCCCTCTACCAGAAAATCAAGAAGCACCACATTACCCTTCCTAAGGCGTAGCCGCAGGCTTTCCGTGAAGAGTTTCATTGATGCATTACTCCACGTGAGAAGCCCAGGGCGTGCCAGACCTTCTCGCTCACCAAGCTCGTCCAAAGTCTAGAATGCAAGTCTGAGTATTAGACGACTCCCTCTCCATCAGCTGCTCAACGTCAAAATTAGCTCAAAGACACGAGCGTTTTTCCCCGTCCAACCTTTGAACACTCCGGCCCGGGGATTGCCTAGTCAGCGACACGTGCTAAATCTAGCGCTGCTCTTAGTGTCTACTAAGAACTCTTGGCTGGTTTCTGTGAAAGTTGCATTTTGCACCCGCAAAGCTCACTTGAATCTAGCTCCCACAAGATGTTTATGAGGCGCCCACGTCCCAGAAACGAGGGTAGCCCTGCGAAAAGGAAACTATGTTCAGATTGATTAACTTAAGCAAGATCGCTGTTTCGGTTTCAGTGTTTGCGGTGGTGGCCTTCGGGTCGTTGGCGTCCGCTAAGGCAGACACATTTACCTTGAGTCTTAATAATTTTGGTCAAGCGGGCTCCCTCGGCACGATAACGACGGTACTGATCACTTCAGGTGCAGATGCCGGCAAGATCAGAGTAGACGTAGCTTTGAATCCCAACTATGTCCTACACAGCAACGATGCGCTGGGATTTAATGCCGCAGCTGGGGTTTCCGGTGTTGCCATCGTGGCAAGCTCAATCCCCGCGCATTTCACGTTAGGCGCCGGTGGGACCTTTGATGGTTATGGCTCCCGCGCCTTCAGCATTGACGGCGAAACCACTTCTGCCGCTAGATTAGACTTGGATCAAACCTTCTCCTTCTTGGTTTGCGCAAGCGGAGGTTTCACGAATGCGAATCAGCTAAAAGATTTCGTGGTTCAGATCGCCCTTAAGAATGAAAATGGAGCCACCGGGTTCGCGTCAACCGTTCCAGGGCCGGTGCCGGAGCCAGCAAGCATGTTACTGCTGGGAACCGGTCTCGTCGGCGTGGCCGGTGTGGCGCGCAGACGGTTTAGGAAGTAAGCGTATGGCTCTCGGAATGCCGTATCGCCTCTTATAATTTGGTTGGTGTGAAAGTGCGGCGCACCAGCCAAGCGGTCGGTCGGTCGGTCAGCTACCGACTGGGTCTATCGAGATTTCGAGGGCACGGGACAGAATTTGAGAGCTGCGTTGAAGTGACCGCAGGTGGGTGATTCTGCGGCCAGTAATTACAACTGCTGGTGAGGTTCGATATATGCATTCAGAAATTACGATTCTTCCCCTGGATTTGGACGGAAAGATTTATGCCATCCAAGACGAGAAGCGAAACATAATAGGAACCGGCACCCGCGAGGTTTGCGAAATCCTCGTGTACATTATCAGCAAACCTGCGTCAGCCAGCGTTTCGGGAAGAATAGACGCACCTATTCAGCACCGGCCCAATGTGCGGGCCGCGATAGCGATATAACAACCAAGCCAGGCAGCGTTAAATAGTTTGGCTTCCGTTACTGCCTGGGTTTATCACAGGTGTGGAAGATAGAAACGACGAGATAAGGGGGGTTGAAAGGTTTGCCAAGACTCGAGTACCCCCATCGTCGCATGAGCCATCGTCTTTCAGGCTGTCTCCGTTTTGCTTGAAACTTCGCGCCGATAAGGTTCTCACTTGGTAACTGTGACTTCTGCAAGCACAGGTCCTTTCCAGCCCTTCACTAAGCCCCGGTTTAAATGTCTTGGCGTATTCGAAAGCTCGAGAGGACGCTGCTCCGGTGCACGCGTTCTAAATTTGAGAGTTGTCCACAAGGGAAGGTCCGCGCGACATTAATTAGAACAACTCGGGCAATGAGTAGCCAGGAGTTGGAAACACGCATCGCAGGTTTGGATCTTTTGTGGTGTTGTTGTGTAGGCTCTAGTTGTTTATTTTAAATTCGTGGGTGTCTCCGCAGTGCGCTCGACTCCGCACCCCTGCTCGGGTATCTCGGGTATGTCGTGAAGCAAAGCAGAATTGGAACGTTTAAAAGGATCTCTGGTAAGCTGAGACGGATATGGATCAGTCGTTACCAGAGACCCGAAGGGAAAGGGCAGATGCTCCGTCTTTTGGTCGTTGATGGCGAAGAGTCAATCTGTTTTTCCATGAAAGAATACTTCACTCTGCAAGGCTATGAGGTCGATACGGCGCGCGAGTTGGAAGAGGCGGAAAGACTGATTGAAACCACCCAATATGAGGTGGTGATTCAGGATCTAAGGTTGGGCCCGGCTCAAAAACCGGACGGGCTGGAGATGATTAAGTTCATCCGCGGCCAAAACCCCCACACCCGGATCATTGTCCTTACAGCTTATGGGTCGGCCGAGATGGAAACAGAAGCACTACGTTGTGGCGCCGACGCATTCTTGAGGAAGCCTAAACCGCTCTCCCACGTCGCCCAGGTTATCCAGGGTTTAATCGAGTCACCTTCCAGGCACGCCACTCACAGCGCCTGACTCAACCCAATCAGCTACCAGCCTTATTCCACAATCCCAGTTAGCCAACTCTCCAGTCTTGTTCGCTCCAGCTCACACCGCCTCTGGCTAGACCGCAACTTCAATCAACGGGCATCATCGCGGCCCAAACATGCGACGTTTAGTTCATGAATGTTTGCTATTCTTGCT
>JBDUAQ010000039.1:0-20617 GCA_040004575.1 bacterium | reverse complement strand
GCCATCTCGACATCATCGAGCGCGGCTGCAAACTCTTCGACGAAATAATCATTGCCATTCTGTTGAATCCTGACAAGCAGCCTTTCTTCTCGATCGAAGAGCGCCGCGATATGCTCGAACAGGTACTCAAGACCATCGAGCAACGCAATTGCTTGTTGCGCGTAGATGACTTTGAAGGCCTACTGGTCCACTATGCACTGGCGCAGAAGGCCCACGCCATCGTGCGCGGCATACGAGCTATTTCAGACTACGAATACGAGTTGCAAATGGCCTTGATGAATCGCAGGCTGGAGCCGAGCATCGAAACGGTATTCATGATGCCTGCCGAAACCTATTCGTATGTCAGTTCGCGCCTGGTGAAAGAGGTTTTCCAACTGGGAGGAGAACTTGATGGACTGGTTCCTGCTTTGGTTGAGGAACGAATGAAAGAGAAAGTTAGAAAAGGTTAGCGATTCATAACGAAATTCATGACCACCAAACCCGCAGCTTCTAAATTTCAAGCTTCCAATAACGTTGCCAGGATGCAAGCGTCGTCGACTCTTGCAGCAATGCAGGCGGCGGAAGCACTGCGTGCCGAAGGGGCAAACGTCGTTGACTTCGGCGCCGGCGAGCCGGATTTCGACACTCCAGACAATATCAAGCGCGCGGCTGAGGCGGCCATGTGGGCCGGCAAGACGAAGTACACGTCTACCGGCGGCACGCGCGAGTTGCAACAGTCGATTATTGATTTCTACGCAAGCACGTTTAGCGCCAGCTACGAACGCAACGAAGTGATGGCGAGTTCAGGTGGCAAGCAGGCGATTTTCAATGCTGTCGTCACCCTGATCAATCCGGGCGATGAAGTGTTAATGGCGATTCCGTATTGGGTAACGTTTCCCGAGGTTGTAATTTTCGCGGGGGGAGTGCCCGTCTTTATTGAGACTGAGGAGACCGGTTTCGTGTTGAGCGCGGAACAGGTCGAACGTGCTATTACGCCACGAACCAAACTCATCATCCTGAATTCACCTTGCAATCCATCCGGCAGAGTGATTCCACCGGCTGAGTTTCAAAGAATCGTGGAGTTGGTGGTCGAGCGCGGTATTTACATGATCACCGACGAGTGTTACCTGCGCTTCGTTTATCCACCGGCCCAGGTTTTCAGCGCCGCCAGCCTGCCGGCTGAACTGCGCGCGCGCCTGTGCATTGCCGGATCGTTTTCAAAAACGTATGCCATGACTGGTTGGCGCGTCGGCTATGCCCTGGCTCCCCGCGAATGGACGCGCGATATGTTAACGGTCCAGGGCCACTCGACCAGCAATCCCAATTCAATCGCGCAGGCCGCTGCGGTGGAAGCGCTAAAAGGTCCACAGGAATCGGTGGCCGCAATGTTGGCGGAGTACACAGCTCGACGCGCGTGGCTGCTTAAGGCGCTCAGCGGAATTCCTCGACTCACTTGCAACGAGCCCGAAGGGGCGTTTTATGCTTTTCCTAGCGTGCGCGAATGTTTGGGTGGTGAAGTAACAACCTCGGCTGAATTCGCGGCTCGATTGTTGACAGAGGAACACACTGTCGTCACTGACGGCGCCGCGTTTGGCGCCGAAGGCTATTTGCGAATTTCATACGCCACGTCGATGGCGCAATTGGAAGAAGGCGTGACTAGAATCAAACGCTTCGTCGAGCGGCTAACTACTTGAAGAGATTTGGCCGCGAATTTACGCGGATTCACGCGGATCAGAATTCAACGACAGTTAGGAATCCGAGGATACTAACAGAATCGAACCGGCCAACTCTCCCCTTCCGATAATTCATATCCGCGTGCGTCCGCTTAAATTCGCGGCTTAAAACGACGGCACGCCTTCTTCAAGCCAAACATGAAAAAGGGCGCCGACTGAATAAATCGGCGCCCTTTGGTTTTATTAAGAATGGCCCTTAATAAAGGTTAAAGTTGTATTCCAGTTGGATGTACATCGAGACTGCATGTCCATCCTTGGTAGCTGGAGTGAACTTGATTTGACGCGCCGCAGCGATCGCCCGCTCAGTCAATCCGTATGGAAGTCCAGAGACAGCGCGGATGTTGCTCACTTGGCCCCCCGACGTAAATACAGCTCGGAGCACAACCGTTCCCGTTACCTGATTCTTTCGTGCTTCTTCAGTGTATTGCGGTTCAGGCTTAGACAGAACATGCGCCTTTGAACTCACTTCTTTGGGGCCGAAGATTCGATTGTAATCTCCACCGCCACCACCGCCGCCGGGTCCGCCACCACCATCGTTGCGGTCGCCGCCGCCGATATTTCCACCGCGGCCTGGACCATAGCCGCCGCCTTCACCAGGTCCCATTCCGCCACCCTTGCCGGTTCCCATGCCGTTGCCGGTGCCCGGGCCCGAAGACGGGTCAGTGCTTTTGGAGTCACGCAAGCCGTAGTTAAGATTCCGCGGATCAGGCGGAATCAACATCGGATCGCCAACCAAAGTAGCTGCCACCGGCAACACCGGATTCTTAACTGTCGGGGGATGCGGGTCAGGTGCTACCACTTGCGGCACCGTCAGCGAAGCTTGTGGAGTCTTGCCAAAGGAAGCGGGCTTTTGTTCTTCACGGCCGCCACCGCCACCGCCGCCAGCCTTTTCTTGCTTAGGTTTACTACCGCCGCCCTTACCTTTGTTCAGACCGGCTGTGCCCGCCTCTGGAGTCGGCTGTTCGTTGGGAATGTCGATAAAGTTTTCGACGACGAGTTGTTCCGCTGCTGCGGCTTGCTCTCTCTGCTGTATCCTCTGTTGCCAGAAATTGTAGAGAACACCACCTCCCACCAAAAGCAGGAAGAACGAGAACGCCACCACCATCCCCAGAACTGCGTTGTTCGACTCGGCGTCAGGCGCGCCCAATACCGCACCGCTCTGGCTCTTGCGTAGCCAGGTCACAAAAATGACGGCGAGTATCACACCGGCAATAACAGCAAACGTTATGAAGCCGGTTTTCGAAATACCTCCCGGCTGCACGCGATCGAGCAAACCCACGACACCTATTAGACCCAGCAGAGCGACGATCGCCACGAGCAACCCAGCCATCACGTTACGATTCCCAAAAAACTTTGAGGCCATCTGCCCGTATCCAACCAGTGATCGCTTGGTGAATCCAAATGGATCGCGCTTAAATTCAGGCCACGTCAACTGATACTCATGCGCGACGTCCGCAACTTCTTTAGCTAGTCTGCCGACCAAGCCTGCATCATCGATGATGGTCAGGTGAAGTTCGCCGCGCGGCACTATTGCCATTGAACCTGCGCCTGCCAAAATCGGCTCGCCAGAATTGAGCGGCTCGATCGGGACATTTGCGACACTTGGGACACTTGGGATCTTGGCACTCGCTGAATCGTAGACAATATTTTCCGGCTTAGAGACAAGCACATTTAGAGGAGTTCCATCGACGGGACAGAAACCAAACTTGTCCGCGAACTCTTCCTTGCATGTGGAACAAACCTTCATCTTTACTACCTCGTGTTGGCTTTGGGGCAACAGCGCCGAGTCTGCGTTTCCCATCTCCATATGATAACTGTTTGCTATTCGCTGATCGAGAGTTTTTGACGGCTGGGGAGCAATCCAGCAATCGAGCAAACTCTTAAGCTCATCTTCAGATACAAAGTTTTCTTCCGGCACTTCCGGCCCCATAGTGCTCATTTCAAGCCTGCTCCAAGGTAACAATTTCCCGACTAGTATTCAATTCCCGCTTCGTATCCAGGTAAGTGCGGAGAGTATTTCTTAGCCCCTCCCTGGCCCGGTACAAGCGAGATTTCACCGCCCCGACGTCCGTGCCAATAATGCGGGCGATTTCGTTGAGCGCCAGCCCTTCATACTCAAACAGCACCAATGCCTCTCTCTGCATGGGGGGCAAACTGGAGACCGCCTCCCGAACCTTCACAGACAACTCATCGTCGAGCAAGCGACTGAGTGGCTCCTTCTCCAGCGCGATAAACTGACTCTCGTCAAATTCATCCATCGCTGCTTCCCTTCCCAAGTTCCTTAGTTGTTTCAACCAAAGATTGCGCGCCGCCGCAAACAAATAGGTGCGCAAGGACGCTCGGTCGGGTTGGAAGTTGCCGGGCTTCTTTATCAAACTCAGGAAGCAGTCGTGGGTTATGTCTTCAGCTGCCTCAACTGATCCCGAAAGTCTGTAGGAAAACCGAAAAATCGCATCACGATGCCGTTCATACAACTGAATGAAAGCTGCCTGGTCGCCAGCTCCTGCCTTTGCAAGCAACAGTTCGTCTGTTTTTCTATCTGGCAATCGGCACCCGATTCTGCAGGAATCGCTTCCAACTAGTATTACCGACAAACGGCCAAAAGATACGCCCTTCCCTCAACTACAGGCTTCCGGGCAGCCAAATTTCAAACACTTACCTGTAAAAAGCTGTTGCCGTCAGCAGCGAACTTCTGTGCCTCAGGCGCCGAATGTGGCCAATACTGCTCAAACCAAGGCGTTGGATGCATTTAGAAGCCAAACGGTTGACGACTAAATATCGCGCATCTAAGATGTTTTGCTCCCCTGTCGCTAATCCGGATTTGCTCAGGACTGATGGCGCCTGCGGCCTTAACACTTATGAATTTAATAGCTTTGAAGAATTTCCTGAGAACGGCCGCAATGGCCGCTTGCCTTCTGACCCTGGTTCAATCCTCAGTTTCGGCTCAGGGGCCCATGGAACCCGAACACGCCCGGCTCCTCAACGGCCTCCGCGTATTGATCGCGTCCCACCCCGGGGATCAGAACGTGTTGCTGAAACTTCGCGTGCATAGCGGGGCAGCTTTCGACCTGGCGGGTAAAGCCGGCAGCATGGCACTGCTCGGCGACATTCTTTTTCCTGATCCGACTACCCGCGAATACTTTACCGACGAGATGCAGGGGCGGCTGAACGTAACCACCGAATATGATTCGTTGACCATCACCATGCAGGGGCGGGCTCGCGACTTTGAGCATATAATCGAGATACTGCGAACAGCTCTGGTCACGACTCAGTTGACACCGGAAAACGTCGCGAAGGTTCGCGAAGGACGTATAAAAGTTTTGAAAGAAACCAGCATCTCTCCCACGATGCTGGCCGATCGGGCTATCGCCGCGCGACTGTTTGGGGATTTTCCGTATGGGCGTCCTGCCGGCGGTACCGTCGAATCTCTGGAACGAGTTGAACGAACGGATTTGATGTTGGCCCGCGATCGATTCCTCAGTCCAAACAATGCCACGCTGACGATTATCGGCGGAATTCAGACTAACCGAGCGATGCGGGCACTGCGACAATTGTTGGGTATTTGGCACAAGAGTGAACAGGTTGTACCGGCAACTTTTCGGCAGCCCGCGGCGCCTGACCCGCGTACGCTGATCGTCAATGCACCATCCGACCAAAGTGTGGAGGTTAGATTCGCTGTCCGTGGCCTCAGTCGACAGGATGCCGACGCGCCGGCGGCGGCGTTACTCGCAATAGTGGCACTTCAGCGGTGGACTAAGGCCATTCCGGAGCTGGCCCGCAGTGCCGTATACGTCAGACACGATGCCTTTACCTTGCCCGGAATGTTTGTGATGGGAGCCACCGTTGACAACGTGCTCGCTGGAAAGACGCTGGCGTCAGCGAAAGAGGTCATGCAGTCGTTAGCGAGTTCACCGGCCACACCCGGCGAGTTGGAACAGGCAAAGAATGAGCTGGTAACTCAGGCTAACAACCAACTTGCTAAGCCTGATGGAGTGGCTGACGCCTGGCTTGACGGCGACACTTATGGACTGCCGTCAGTGGCAGAGCGAGTGCGAACCTTAAGCGGTGTGACCGCAAGTGATTTGCAGCGCGCCGCAACGCGCCTGCTTCATGACGGCGCCTTTGCTTCCGTGGCGCTTGGCAACTCCGAGGTTTTGAAAGCACAAATCGAGCGTTATGGAAAAGTCGAAGTCATGGGAGAGATCGCTCCAAAGGTGGAACCGAAGCCGGTACCAAAATCGGAATCCAACGCCCAACGTCCGCTCATGTCGCCGGTGAAACCCTAGCAATCACAAATCATTCGCAATCTACTTGCAACCATCCCGACATCCACATCCAGTTAACTGTGTCTGACAACGAAAGCGCAACGACAAAAGAGCAAGCGCATCGCGTCCGCGAAATGTTTGCAACTATTGCCGCTCGCTACGATCTTTTAAACCATCTGCTCTCCGGCAACATCGATAAGCGCTGGCGACGCCTGGTGGCGAGAACACTTTTTGTCACTCTTTCGAATAGTGAAGCGCGCATTTTGGATGTCGCGTGTGGCACGGGCGACTTATCGCTTACGCTGTTTGAACGCGGCCAGGCGCGAATCACTGGGTTGGATTTTTGCCGGCCCATGCTTGCGATTGCAGCGGCAAAAGCAGCCAGGTCTGGCTCGAACATTGGGTTCATTGAAGGCGATGCGCTCGACCTCCCTTTCAGAGATCGCTCCTTCGAAGCGGCGACGATCGCTTTTGGATTGCGGAATCTCACGAGTGTTGAGGCCGGCTTTAACGAACTGTTGCGAGTCTTGAAACCGGGTGGCCGCGTTGCTGTGTTGGAATTCTCGAAGCCAAAAGCGCCAGTCTTACGTTCACTTTTTAGAATCTATTTCACGAAGCTGTTGCCGCGGTTTGGCGGTTGGATAAGTGGTTCGAAGAGCGCCTATGAATATCTGCCTGACTCGGTTTCGCGCTTTCCGGATCAGGAAGAATTGGTGGCGGTGATGAAGGCAGCCGGCTTTGCCGAAGTCAGTTACCAGAATTTGACAGGCGGAATTGCGGCGCTGCATCTCGGCACGCGCCCACCGAAGTAGGACAGGCATTCTTGCCTGTCCATCTTTGGAGAAAGAACAGACCGGAATGTCTGTCCTACTTAAAGATTGGTTGCGAACGACAGTCACGACTAACGCTTGCAACCATTAGAGCGCAGCCCGGGGGTCTTCCAGGAGAGTACGCGGTTGTCGGGGCCACGAACTTGTCCTGGTTTTCCTTCCGGGCTACGTTCTTGTTTAGTGTCCGAAGCATCCCTGCACCTCACCGAGCGCTATGCTATTATCCCCGCGCATTAAGGTCTATCCCCTTCATCGAGACACGCCAGAGTGCGTTCATTTTTCAAACACAAGTTCTTGCCGATCTTGCGGCGCTTCGCGATCTTTTTGCTCGTCGTCTGGACTGTAGTTTCTTTAGTTACCTTACTAATAGAACTCGTCCCGGGCGACCCGGCAGTTTCGGTCCTGGGGGAACAGGCGACGCCGGAGCAGTTTGCGCAGTTTCGCGAGCGGCATGGTCTCGATCGTCCGCCGTTTTTCTTTTCGTTCCCCAGAGATGCCGCCGGCGAACGCCACTTTCATTGGTACGGCGCTGAGAATCGTTACACGGAATATTGGATTGCGCTCCTCCACGGCGACATGGGTCGCTCCTTCCGCACCGATCGGCCCGTGATCGACTTGATAAAGGAACGCTATGCGGCAACCATCGAACTTGCCCTCGCCGCGCTCTTGATCGCGGTACTCATTGCCATCCCGCTCGGCGTAGTTGCCGGCAAGAATAAAGGGACATGGATTGACAACCTTGCATCGGTCGTGGCGCTCATAGGCATCAGTCTGCCTGGTTTTGTTATTGGTCCGCTGCTCGTCTATGTATTTGCTGTGAAACTCGACTGGCTGCCCCCCTCAGGTCGCTTCGACTGGAGCTATCTCATTCTCCCAGCAGTCACCCTCGGCGCGGCGTTGTCAGCGATCTTGACGCGCATGGTGCGTTCTTCGGTTATTGAAGAGTTGAACGAAGACTACGTGCGCACAGCGCGGGCGAAGGGTCTTAGTGAAACCAAAGTCGTCTACAAACACGTCTTGAAAAACGGACTCATTCCTGTGGTCACAATTCTGGGATTGCAACTCGGGGTGCTACTCGCCGGCGCGATTATCACGGAAAAAATCTTCGGTTGGCCCGGATTGGGATTGTTGCTGGTCGAGGATGGTATAGGTAAACGCGATTATCGTGTCGTCCAGGGATGTGTGCTTGTGATTAGCATTACTTACATCGTGGCGAATATGCTGACAGACATGGTTTACAGGTGGCTTGACCCAAGGATTCGCGTTTCATGAATAGGCTAACGGTCGTTGGACTGATCATCGTCGCGATACTAGTCATAATCGCGATCTTCGCGCCGTGGATCGCTACGCACGATGTCGGCGCCACTAATCTTTCGCTGCGTTATCTACCGCCATCTGCACAATATTTCTTCGGCACCGATTCCACCGGCCGCGATATATTCTCGCGCGTCGTCTTCGGCGCGCGAATTTCGCTGAAGGTTGGGATAGTTGTTGTGGCGGTTTCGGCGGTCGTCGGCACACTACTCGGCGCGTTGGCGGGTTATTACGGTGGCTGGATTGATCGCATCATCTCTGGTTACGTCTTCAATGTCTTCCTCGCCTTCCCTGGTTTGCTGCTGGCGATCGCGATGGTGGCTTTCCTGGGCGCCGGACTCAACAAACTGATCTTCGCGTTGTGCATCATAGGTTGGGTTGGCTATGCGCGCTTAATACGCGGCCAGGTGTTGAAAGTGCGCGAGTATGATTTTGTTCAGGCAGCCAGAGCACTGGGCGCGAGTGATGCCCGCATCTTACTAATTCACATTTTGCCGAACGCCATTCAGCCGTTGATCGTTCAAGCGAGCCTGGGGATGGCCGGGGCAGTGCTATCCGAAGCAGCGCTTTCATTCCTAGGACTTGGCGTGCCGCCGCCGGCTCCTTCCTGGGGCGTGATGATTGAAGAAGCACGCGATTTATCGACGCTTCAGGCGGCGCCGCATGCCTTGATATTTCCCGGTCTCGCCATCGCGCTCACCGTGCTCGCCTTCAACTTTATTGGCGACGGGCTGCGCGAATACTTGGATCCGCGGCAACGTTCGCGATGAACGCAGGGGCAGGAGGCAGGAGCAGTCGACAGGAGAACGGGTCAAATAAATTCACTCAAGCGGATTGCTGGGACCGCGGGCGTCCCGCCCGCAATGAGCGTGAAGCTCGAACTAGCTGTCTCTTACAATGCGTAGAATCATCAAGCTTTTATCGCTGGTCTTCCTCGGCATATTCATCGGCTTGATTGCCTTTGAGGCCATCATGTTCATCCGCGTACGACATCTGCAAACTACAAACCCGGCGAGCACTTCATTGATCGATGCTCGCATCCAGGAAGCGGAAGCGAAGGGGCAACAGCCGAGGCGCGAACAAGTTTGGGTCTCACTCGCTAAGATTTCTCCTAACCTGCAGCGAGCCGTCCTTGCAGGCGAAGACACAAACTTCTTCACGCATCACGGTTTTGATTACGAGGCCCTACAGAAAGCCTGGGACGAAGGCATGCGCGAAGCGACGAAGGAAGCAAAACAGGAAGGCGAGAATGACGACTGGTTGCCAACATTCCCTGACTTTAAACGTGGAGCTTCGACAATCTCTCAGCAGTTGGCAAAAAACTTATATCTCTCTTCGAAGCGATCTTTCTTCCGCAAAGGGCAGGAAGCTTTATTGACGATCTTCCTCGAACGAACTTTGAGCAAGCAACGGATTCTGGAAATCTATTTGAACGTGATT
Source organism: bacterium (assembly GCA_040004575.1). GTDB lineage: Bacteria > Acidobacteriota > Blastocatellia > Pyrinomonadales > Pyrinomonadaceae > PSRF01. Next base: position 11,056 of record JBDUAQ010000039.1, on the reverse strand, counting down.
GAGTGGGGCGATGGCATCTACGGAGCGGAAGCGGCGTCTCAACATTACTTCCACAAACCAGCGTCGGCATTGAGCGTCAACGAGGCAGCTTTTCTCTCAGCCATGATCCCCAACCCGCGCACCGTCTTCAACTATCAGATCAATCCTCGCCGCGTCGCGCGCCGGCAAAGAATCATTTTGAGAGGCATGCCACGGGTGCGAATCCCGTAAAACTCTCCAGAGCGGCTCTCCGCGTCGGACCGGCATTGAGAGTTGCGTTTAGGATTCGGTCGCTACCGTTCCCGGTTCGGTGTCGGTCCTCAATCGAAAAAGCCGCTCCCGAAGAAGCGGCCCTGCTGTCTACTGTCTACGGTCTGCTGTCTACATCCCTACCGCACCTTGAAAGAGTTGAAGAAGTCGGCGCCCGAAGGTTCGCCTTCAACTGCGCTCATCACGCAAAGCATAAAGAGTTCACGCTCATTGCCGGTCTGTTTTGATAAGACACGAACCACGCCCGAGACTGCCCCAATATTCAAAGTGTATTGCCTGCCTCCGTAACCCACGAGTTTTAGACTACGACCCGGCTCCGCTGACACTGCAACGCCACCACCTTGCGCAGTCGCACGATTGAATCCATCAACGATACCTTTTATCGCATCAGCGGCGGCGGAATCGTCAGTGGAGGCTCCGTTCGGGCCTTTGCCCCAGATAACAAAAAATACAGTCGCGCCGCTGTTGCCGGAAAGGTAGTGAAGGTCCATTGTCTGGCCCTGGCCGTCTAGTACTGGGACAGTAATTTCAAGTCCATCGCTGGGCATGAGGATCGAAAAGTGTTTGTCAGCCGGCTGATATCGCAGCCAACGTCCGGGTGCACCATCCGACGAAAGTTGTCTAATCTCAGGCTTTCCAGCAACCGAGCCAGCTCCTACCATACCGCCCACGAGGTCCACGCTTGAAAAACCGCCTTGCGTAGCCCGGCGCGCGGAGGAAGGAAGTGGCGGCAGATGTTCAAGAGTCGGGTGAGACGTCGGGCTTTTCGTCTGCGTCGCTCCGGAAGGCGCGGGCGTAAGCCGGGCCTTACGATAGTCCCAGGGAGATATAGGTGACTCTTCCTGCCACAGACCACGACGCTCGTGGCGAGCCGCATCTTGCGATCCCTGGTAAACCTGTCGCTCGATTTCGCTGAGATTTGCTTCGTCTGATTTGTTGTACCAACCCACTCCGTCACGCAGCATTTGCGCGCCGACGTCCATCTTTTCCAGTAGTATCTGGCCGACAATGTATCCTTCGCGCAACGCGGAGTAACGGACCACCACATACTTGTTGAGAATCAAGTCGGACAGGTGCTGCCGGGCGATGCCTGCATAGGATTGGTCTTTATCAGGCGCGGCCACTCCAATTAGCTTGACCTTCACCAGGTGACCCTGGCTGAGGACAGCGATGTCTTCGCCATCGACGACCTCCATGACCTTCCCTTCTAAAGAAGCAGCGCTACCGGAGCTGAAAACAGCCAGCGGTAGCGCTAAGAGGAACAGTATTCGGAGCGTGATCGACAGATTCGTGTTGCGAGTTAGTTTGACTCTGCTGGTTGGCACTAACTCACTTCCCTTTGTTGATTGCTAAAGAGCAAATTCTTTCTTGAGTTGCAGCTCTGCTTTGCGTAGTTCAAAGCGCGCTCTGCCCAAATTACCTTCGGGACTGATGGCCAGAACCACAAAATAGTCACGGCCCAGGAGCCGCATTATCACCACGGCACTATCGAGCGAGATCATTAATTCGCGAAGCTCGCCAAGCCCGGTGTCTTTACCGGCCTTCTGGGCGTTGCGCACCAGCGAGGTGAACTCGGCAGCGGCGACGTCGAGGTTTGCTTCCTGACCGGCGTCTTTGAGAAGCCGCTCGACTGCAATACCGTCGATGCCCATGATGAGTGCACCGAGGCTGCCCTCGGTGCGCTCCATGATGTTTTCAAGTGTTTCTCTAAACATCGTCTTCTTTAGCCTCACTAGCTCGGACGCAAACTAACAGTTTGCTTTACGTGCCTTACGGGCGTTGGCCACCCAGCGTACCGGGACGGGCACTCGGCGTGGTCGCGGGGGCGGCATTTGGCGCCGGGTTCAGGCCCTGTGGCGCTGACTGCTGCGGAGCCGACTGCTGCTGCTGCAACTGCGTCGGGGTTGGCGTGTTGCTCTGCGGATTGCCCAAAGGTACAGGCTGCGAAATCTGAGTTGTTCTTGGTCCATTGCTGATCGTGCCCGCAGTCGGACGGCCCTGATAGTCTGGCCGGTAGATGTGGGGCGTGATGAAGAACAGAATTTCGCTGTTTTGCCGCGTGACGAGCTTGCGCTTAAACAGGTTGCCAAGGATAGGAATCGATGCGAGACCAGGCGTACGCTGGCGGGTTTGACCTTCCGTGTCAGCCAACACACCACCCATCACTGTCGTGCCGCCATCTGGAACCAACACTTCAGTCTGCATGCGCTGAGTGTCGATGCCGGGGACGCCACCAACGGCGATGCCGGTATTGATCGTGTTGTTTTCAATGGTCACGCGAAGAATGACAGTGCCTACATCCGTGATCTGAGGAGTGATTGAGAGACGCAGAGGAACCGAAACGAAAGTGGTCGTTACCACTGCGGTTCCACTGGCAGCTTGCGTGGTCTGCACTGGAATCTGTGAGCCACTTTCAATCTGCGCCGGACGATTGTTGAGAGCGGTAACGCGCGGGGTCGCGACTGTCTTCGCTTCGCCTCTGGTTTCCGCCATCGTAATCAACGCGCTGATCTGGGCGGTGCCAAAGAGTCCGGTAGTTAGACCAATCACTGTGCTCGCTGCGGCGGCGCCAAGCGAGCCAAGCGGTTGGTTGGTGCCGACGAGTCCACCGAAAACGCCTTGCGGATTCGGACCACTACGGAGCGCACCACCGGTGCCTCCTGAGCCACCTGAACTTGCGGGCAAGGTTGAAATGTTCCCCAAGCCACCGCGGTTCAAGTTTAGGACGCCTGCGGAAAGTTGCGCGCCCAGGTCACGGCTGAAGTTATGCTGAGCAATGACGATGCGTGTTTCAATTTCAACTTGCGGCTCTGGCTGATCCAGAATGGCCGCGAGCTGGCGAATGGCATCGATGTTTTCTTTAACGTCGGTGATGATGAGCGTGTTGCTACGACCATCGACCTCGATCGAACCACGACGGGAAAGCCGGCGTGAAATGATGGGGAGTAATCCCTGATCGCCGCTGCCGCCAGTGGCGTCGCCGCCAGCGCCACCGCTGAAGCTGAGGTTTGTGGCGCCACCCGAAAACGCACCCGTTGAACCTGCGGCCTGCGCCAGAGTTCCCGAGGCGCGAGCGTAGTTCAAGCGAATGAACTCCGTCACGAGCGGTGAAGCATCGAGTCTCGAATCGTTGATTATCTTCTGGGTTTCCGATTCCTTGGCCAACACGTCGTTCGTAGCGACCCGCAGGATGTTGCCGTTGACTTCGACGCCGAGTCTGTTCGCCTTGAGCACCGCGTCAAGCGCGATGTTCCAGGGAACATCCTGGACGTTTACCGTCACCGGCACTGCTCCAACTGAAGAGTCGATCACGAAGTTCACGCCATACTGCTCGGTGATGTAGTTGAGTATGTCGCGAATGTCGGCATTGACCACATTCAAGTTGATCGGTTCGCCAACAAAGCCCGGCTGACCATACTGCCGCCCTTGTTGCGACTGCGAGCTCTTGTCTGTCGCCGGCGACATTGGGGCGCTTGGAGCGACGCTCGGCGCAGGAGAAGGCTGCGGTTGCACGGCTGGAGCGACTGGCGCGTTTGACTCATTGGCAACCACACTGGTCGAATCGCCAGTTGTAATTGTCTTCGAGTCGTCAGCCGCAGCGAAAATGTTGATGCCACAGAGACAAAGGAATACCAGGACGAGCGTAGTCCTTCTCATGGCCTTTGTGATACGAGACTGATAAACCATCTTTTCCCTCCTTAAGGGAATTGCTGGACGCTGACCGCCACGCGCTACGCTCGTCACTTGTTAGTCAAAAGCGCGCGCCGCACAAGCAGCATCGTCCGGGTTGATTGTCAAACTGCGTAGCTTCTTCTTTGGTACTGTTAAGCAACTACGCATGGAATGGATTTCGAACCGCCAAACTGAGTGATTCGAAACCGAGGAACTAAGGCTTGTCCGGAGCCGGCTTTTCCGACTTCTTCTCCAGTTCAGCAGCGGGCGCATCTTGAGCAGCCGATCTAGCCGCGGCGGCCGAGAGCGCGTCAACAACGTTTACTTGTCGCAGAGGTTTCATTTCTACCGAACGATCACGTTTACCATCGGAGTAAACAGTTTCTCGACGGAAGATTAGACGACTATCTTCAATGGCGACCAGTTGGCCGTCATAGAAGCGCTCGCCAGGATAGATCACGTAAGCCAGCTTAATCGGCGATGCTTCGACGATGGCTGCGTATCCGCGCGGCGTGCGAGTAATACCTACCACCTGAATCTCGCTTAGCAGAAAAGCTGTGGTGGGTTTAGGAGCTGCGACGTGCGCGTTCATGGCCGCGAGCTTCTGAGCCTTGTACTGCTCAATTCGTTCCTGAATGGACGGGGCGAAAACGAGATTGCCGCTCTTCTTCAGAACGATGCGCGGTGGCTCGTACTTCCTGAATGGATCGCGACCACCTTGACTGGAGCGAGGCTGCGCGGCTTTGGGATCACTCTTAACCTGACCATTGACACTCTGCGTTGCGCCGCAACCAGCGACTCCGGCGATGGTCAGGAGAATGGCAAATCCGTATTCGAGAATTTTCGTTTGCTTCATGGTGATTACTTTCCTGAAATGATGTCTTGATGTCTCGAGTTTGATTTACTTGGAAGGCGGTGGCACCACGGCGGGTGGAACCTGGCCAGAGCCCGCGGGTTGACCAGCAGCGGGCGGCTTCTGAAGTCTTTCGGCGGAAACGTAGAACGCAGTCAAGTCAAAAGTCGCGTCTACTGTCTTCGAGGAAGACTGCTGCTCCAACTGCTTGAGTTGGAAATTGGTGATCGAAACAATCCGCTGGTAATGAGCGAGCTGATCAAAGAAGGTACGGAGCGACGCAAAAGAACTCGTTACGCTGACTTCGATTCGCTTGCCACTATAGTCTTCTTGCTGCACGTCATCCTTGGGAATAAATTTCCTGAGCACCAGGCCATTGTTGCGAGCCCGGTCCTGAACGCTTTGCAAAACCATCGTCAGCTCGCGCTGTTCGGGCAGCAAGGCTTTCAGTTCCTCATACTCTTCAACTCTCGCATTATAGACTGAGCGGAACTCATTGAGTCGTTGTGAAGCAATTTGTGCTTGAGCGTTCCGCTTGAGCAGGTCTGCGATTTCGACGTTCATTCCTCTGGTTTCGGCGCGGACAGGTTTGGTAACGAAGTTCCAAAATCCCGCGTACACAACGCCGGCAACCGCGACGAACATAAGTAATTTCAGGTACCAGGGCACTAATTGAAGATTGCCGATTTTCATCTGTTTGGTTCCTTCCCCATTCTTTGGTGGGTCTGGTGTGGAGAGCGTCTATTTCTTTAACGCTATTTGAGTCGCGGGGTTTGCGGTCGCGGCTGCGTTTGCTGCGGCCTGTCCTTGAGACTTCGAGGCAGCATATCCGCACTTTACGGTGAAGCCCACAACCTCGGGCAGTTGGATCAAGACGTTCGAATCAGCTAGCACACCCGAACTTTGGGCGAGTTCGCGTTGCGTCTCGATATTCAGGTTGGTAAACAATCCGGACGAGAACTCCAGACTCTGACCAAACCGCGTGACCGAAGCCTCGTTTGGCGAGAGGCCCTTGATAGTGAGTTCGCCGTCCCTCTGTTCCAAACTCTTCAGATAAAGACCAGGTATTGCGTCGAACCGGGCTTTGATATCGCGAAGCACGGCGCTAGGTCCCTGCTGCGACTCACGTAATTTCTTGATAGCGTCGATGCGACCCTGAATGTCCTGAGCCTTCTTTTCGAGTTCGGCCTGCTCCCGGTTGACGGCAAGCATTTGCTGATTTATGTGTCGCTGGTTTTCGAGTTCAGCTTGCGCTACACGGTGGTCGCGATTTGAACTGACATAGTCGTAACTAATGCCAACCACCAGGAGACCAAAGACCGTCAGGGCCAACAAGAGTGTCTGCACCAACGGGGTGGCTACTCTGGCTTCAACCATTGCTGCGCCAGTGGGCCGGTCTGTAACTGATTCAAGTAAGTTGATTTTGATCATGCCGCTTCAACTCCTCTCAGGGCGAGACCGACGGCAATTGCCATATCAGGAACGATCTCTTTCATGTAATCAGGATCAAACTTTCTGTCGTCTACCTGTATTTCTCGAAAGGGATTAAACAGTTCGACGGAAATTTCGAAGCGCTTGGCCAGATATTCGGGTAGGCCGGGAAGTTTGGAACTGCCGCCCGCGATCAGGATCTTCTGAATAGACTCTTCACTCTCTTCTGCGGTTGCGCGGTAGAAATCCATTGTCTTCCGGATTTCAAGGGCGAGGCTGTCAGATACAGTTTCGATAATCGGCTGGATCGGGCGCGCTTCTATTCCTTCCGGTAAAGCACATCCACGCTTCACAGCCTCCGCTTGTTCAAACGTCAGACCCAATTCTCTTTGCAGTAAACTGGTGTACTGACTGCCACCAACAGAAGCATCGCGCGCAAACACCGAAAGCGCGCCATTCATTATGTTGATGTTCATAGTCGAGGCGCCGATGTTGAGTAAGGCGACCACTTCGCCGGCCTTCGGCTGATAGTTGACTTCATAACAATTCTGCAAAGCAAAGGTATCAACATCGATCACAACCGGCTGTTTGCCGGCCAACTGAATGGCTTGCTTTACGTTCGCAATCTTGTCGCTCTTGCAGGCGGCCATCAAGACGTGCAATGCATCCGCAGACCTACTGGTGACTTGATAGTCAAGATTCACGTCCGAAATATCAAAGGGGATATGTTCTTCGGCGTGCCAGCTAAACGACTCTCGCAACTCATCTGCGCTCATCTGCGGCAGGACAATGTTCTTCACGATCACAGAATGTCCACTAACGCCAGCGGCAACTCTTGACGTCTTAATCTGGTGCTCGGTAAAGATGCTCGTAATAACATTCGAAACGTTATTGAGCTCCATGATCTGACCATCAACTACGGTGTCGGCCGAAAGGTTTTCGAATCCCAGGTTGATCAGGTGGTAACTGTTGCCCTTCTTTTGCAACTCCACCGCCTTTATGGAACTCGAGCCAATATCAAGGCCAACTAGATTCTTCTTGCCGTTACTTTTGTTGAACATGATCTTATTTATTCCTCGCGACGAAGAGAGAACGGATTCTGTGTTGCTGACGCAGACGAGCACGCGCTTTCATCGCTCTGGATAGCCGGCCTTTGCTCGTCCTGTTGATCTGCGTAGGTTGTGTATTGTTGTTCAAGACTGCGGTCCTTAAGGTGACTCTGAGAACTTCAGGAGGGAGTTGGGGAGAGAACGCGCGTTCGCGCGACTTTCCAACTTTGGAATCAAGCTAATTTCTCTGAGTGGATTGGCCTTCCACAAAACCGAAGGCGGGTGATAACGGCACAAGGTACAGAGGCAAGAGCCCTTAGGAGGGCAGCATCCTCGCTGCCGTCGGAAAGAAGACTACCGTACAGACAAAACATTGTCAACAGCTATTTTGCAATGTTTAACTTCGCTTTCTAAGGAGTTTTGGAACTCCCAGGAGCATTTCGGCTCGTTCTGGTCGAGCATTTTCTGGAATAGGTGTGCGCAATTCCTGACGGCCCCGGTTGGTTGTTTTATGGAACGGGGCGTCGAGTACGTCAGCTTTTGCGAAATTAACCGAGCTTGCGCATCACCAAAGCTGCGGTTAGGATGCGACTGAATGACACGGACCCGTTGGATATTGCTGTTTGCCGTTCTCTTGCTAGCTGTTATCGGGGCGTGGCTATGGTGGGTGAAGCCAAAACAAGTCGATATGGCAACCTATGCTCCAGCCGATTCCCTGCTCTATCTCGAGGCAAATCACCCAATCGAGGTAGTCGACGCCATAGCCGGGACTCAGGCCTGGAAAGCACTCGAGTCGCGGCCAACTGCTTCCCGATCGGCGTGGCTGCAGAGATTCATCGGATGGACGGGAATTGGTCCGATAAAGTCTGTGATCCTTGCGCGAGCTCAGGTCGCTGTCGTAGTCACTGACCTGCGTACAGTGGAGGAAGGGGAAACACTAAACATCAAATCCGAAGGTGCTCTCCTGATTGAAACCCACACCTCGGAAAGCCGAATCAAAGCTACAGTCGAAGAAGCTCTCAAGACACTCGCCGAAAAGACCTATGTCCGTCCAACTCTTCGCCGAATCACAATCGAGGGAGTCGAGTACAGCGAATGGATTGCGCCGGAAGGCTCTCGGCAGATTGTCGGAGTTGTATTCGGGAGTCTCGTAGTTATAGGTACTAGTGAACGCGTCGTCCAGGACTGTCTGGCTGTAGCCCAGGGACGGCGCCTAAGCTTAGACAACGATCCCGAGTTACATGCTATGCGGCTCCGCCTCGCCCGAGGACGCGCTCTGACTTTTGGTTATGTTCCACCGGGAAACAGCGCGAGATTGCTCGCCGTCGGCTTACCCCTAATTTTGGAGCGCGCACCAGGTGACTCAGAATTCCAACGTCTCATCGCCAACGGGGCGGCGAAGGTGTTTGGCGGTTTGGCCTGGACTTCCAACACCTACCTAACAGGGATCGAAGATCGCTACTTGATCTCGCTCCAGCCTTCAATTGTTTCTCATCTGAAGCCAACCTTTAGCGCGAACAATATTAATCCTCCAATCCAACGCGTGGTGCCGAAGGGTGTTTATTCCGTAACGTCCTACAGGTTTGTAAATCCCGCAGCAGCATGGCTCAGTTTGAAGACAGCAGTGTCGTCGCAGGTGGACGCGCTATCAGCCATCGTCTTTGCTTCCTTGCTAAAATCAGCGCTGCTTTCCTACGGAATCGAGGAGCCTGAATCCTTTCTTGCCGCTGTGAATGGCGAATTGCTAACGCTTCGTCTCGAGGACAATGCCGACCGTTCGTTGCTTATTGCCCCAGTACACGACCGCGAAGCGCTGCGCAAACTCCTTACCAGAAAAATGTCAGTGAACCCAGGACTCTTGGGTACGGCGCCGATGGAGAGCTTTGCGGATCCGGCCGGCGAGTTCGCGGCTACTTTGAGCGACGAATTCATTGTCATAGGATCACCGTCGGACGTTCAACATTATTCTGAAGCGATGGCAACTGAGCCGCTGATCGCTGACGACAACTTAAGAAGAATGACTTCCTTTTCCTCTCAAACTGCAGGCGCCACCATTGTCACGTATACGAACGATGGTGATCGCATCCGCAATTTTAGGTCGGCGGTCATCGCGGCCAAGAGCGAGCCAGCCGGGAGTTCAGAACAATTCGAACAGGCACTTACAACGCTACCCTACTCAGTCACCGAGACAACTCTCGGGGACCGAGGTATTGAAAGAACAACTAGATCGCCATTAGGTCAATTTAGCACCCTCCTACCCTTGTTGTTTCCCCAGCGAACAGGCCCGGTCAATAACGGAAGCCAATCCAGGTAGGTTGCACATCGCCAGCCATGATTCTTACGCCAAGCGTTGAAATACTAATCGCTACTCACAATCCGGGAAAGATTCGCGAGGTTCAGGAGGCACTGCATTCGTTGCCTTTGAAGCTACGTAAGCTGGACGAATTTTCTCACGTTACTTCAATCGATGAAGTCGGCGGAACCTACAAGGAAAATGCCGTTCTCAAGGCTGTGGGTTATGCGAAGCAAACCGGAGTTTGCGCGCTAGCGGATGATTCGGGATTGGAAGTGGATTCACTGGGCGGAAAGCCCGGCGTACGGTCGGCTCGTTTCGGTGGTGAACATGCTTCTGATCGCGATAGGATTCAAAAACTTTTGACGGCGCTGGCTCGCTACGGAAGCAGTGACCGAGGCGCACGTTTCGTTTGCTGTATGGTCCTAGCTGGATGGGAAACGAAACAGGAGAAGTTCGACAACGTAGAGCCGCGAGTATTGACCGTCACCGGGGCAAAATGCGAAGGAATCATTGCACCCCAGGAACGGGGCACGAATGGTTTCGGGTTTGACCCCGTGTTTGTTCCCAGGGGTTACCTTGAGACCTTCGGCGAGTTACCTACCGAAATCAAAGCCAGGATTAGTCATCGCGCTCAGGCCTTGACCGCAATTCGGGCCTTTCTGGACCACCAGTTGGCTCAAACTTGACCATGGGTGTGTACGTCCCTAGAATGCACGCCTAACCCAACTTGCTTTGAGGTTGGCTTCGGGGCGTAGCACAGCCTGGTAGTGCGCTCGGTTTGGGACCGAGAGGTCGGAGGTTCGAATCCTCTCGCCCCGACCAGAAACTTCATACCAATCAATGTGATAACTCCACTCCTCAAAAGTGATCCCTGCCTGCATGTAACCAACTTGTGGACAAAACAACTGGATTTCTGAATTAAGTCGAGCGTGAGGAATTCGAAAACTCACCATAATCCTCATTTCTCCAGGTCATCATGAGAGGGCACTCGGATCAAGACCGAGAGGTCGCGGGTTCGAATCCTCTTGCCCCGACCACTCAATTCATAACGTACGGCTGCCCACATTGGCGGCTGTTTTTCTTGTCAGGCCAATTTGTGGACAAAGTGCTCAGGCTGCACTTCTCTCTGAAGTTGAACGGCGCGGATGTAGCGAAATGTAGTCTTCAAATCCTTCTGGCCCATCAGCGTCGGAAATTCCGCGGCCAACCAACTATCGTTGGCGCGATAAGTTGCACCGCGTGTAGGTGTGTGTCAACTTGACAATACCCCCCACGAGTTGCCTCACACGCCCCTCAAACGTGCGCGCCGGTCAGGTCCACATCAAAGCGGCAATCGCAGTAGCGCTTCACAACCTTGCCTCCCGGGACGATTCTCCAGTGTTAATGTGCCGCCGTGAGCCTCGGCGATCTGACGCGAAAGTACCAGCCCGATGCCTGACCCTTTTGTCTTGGTGGTAAAGAACGGTACGAATAGATTCGCAGTGTTGGCGAGGCCGGGCCCTTCGT
>JBDUAQ010000038.1:0-20695 GCA_040004575.1 bacterium | reverse complement strand
GGCGCGATTGAACCGATCTTGTTAGACAGGCCCATCGCTTCCGCGCCGAGTGAATTGGCGGAGATCATCGCCCTCATCGGATCCATTCCGCAGTCGCGCACGCGGTCGATGAACTCCTCAGCGTTGCGTCCGTGCGACCCCGCCAGCGCGTCCGTGCCGAAGACAATTTTCAGTCCCGGGATTTTCACGGCGCGTTGCACCAGCGCGTGATTCAGTGACAGGACTCTTTCCATCGCCGCAAAACCTTCTGCGGTGTAGCCGGGCGTGCCGAGAAACTTTTCCTTGTTTAGTAGGTAGTTTTCAATCACAAGTCCAGCCTGCGGATCAAGATAGGTTCCCTTCTCGGCCATTAGTTTCAGATCCTCGTCACTTGCCATTGTACCGTGCTCAATCTCGGTGCAGCCGGCCAGAGTTGCTGCGCGGACCGCATCTTTGTAAGCGTGCACCAGCGTTCGCAGTCCCTGCTGCTTCGCTTCATCGCAGGCCGCGTTCAATTGTTGCTGCGATAGCGTCATCGCGCCGCCCTGGCGGATACTCTGTGACGCGAAGATTTTGATCAGGTCCGCGCCCGCCGCCTTCTGCTTGCGCACGAAGGCGCGAATTTCATCGGACGTACCGGTTTTCTCGCCTTGTCCTACTAATGGCTCGGCCGCGGTTAGGATTCGTGGTCCGGGCAACAGCCCTTTCGCGATCGCGTCGCGCAAAGGAACGTCGGTGGGAGAGCCCACGCTTTGCACCGTCGTGAAACCCGCCATCAGCGTGAACCAGGCATTAGAAGCTGATTGGTACGCGGCCTCCTGTGTAGTCTCTCCTGATCCAGCATTTTTCCCGTCACGTCCAAAGCTCCAGGTGATGTGCACGTGCGCGTCAATCCAGCCCGGCAGAACCGTCAGGCCACGCAGGTCGTAGTCTACCGGTCCGGCTTTTGGATCAACCCGGACGATCTTCGAGCCTTCGATCACGATCCGAGTGTTGCGCAACACGTGACCCTTGCCATCGAGCACGGTACTCGCGGCAATGACAATGCGTTTTTGAGCTGGGGTCTGTGCGGCGAGGGGTTGGGCCAAGGCGCAGATACCAAGAATACAGAGAACGAATTTTGCGGATCGCATGATCGCTTCTACCTCCGTTTGATAACACATCATACTGATCTGGGCTTTCACCCCGCCAGGGGTGAGATGTTTATAGATCAAGATCCAAGACCCCCAACTCCGTTCGGAGGTGCGGAATGAACTTGAGCAGCAGAAGGTATCGTTGATCCTCGCTCCTCCGAACGGAGTCGATAACGACGTTGCGTTTCTCTCTCTATAGACATCTCACTCCTACGGAGTGAAGAACTTCGTGGGCTCGTAAGTCTTCCATTCGTGTGCTTACTAATGATATTAACCCACTGCCACAACCCTATTCGGAGGTTACGTCGATGACTTTGAGGATTTTCGGTTCTTCCCTTCTCTCGTTTGCGCTCGGCGTCATGCTCTTCGCCCCAGTCACGCCCGTTAATAGCACGCCCGTTAACAGTGTAAATGTTCAGGACGACCGCGCCGCCGATCGCGCAGCCATTCGCGCGCACATCGACAGCATCTTCCAGGCTTTCATCAGGAAAGACGCCGCAGCGCTGCGCGCGACGCACGCCGAGAACTGGCTCGGCTACCTGGAAGGTTCGCGCACGATGATTCAAGGCATCGATGGGTACATGGACTGGAACCAGGTCGATCCGAAGAGTCCTTACGGCATGAAGAGTTACAAGATGCGCGAGTTCGACATGATCTTCAAAGGCGACGCGGCATTTGTTTGCTTTGTGCCGGAGATCGAGTCGAACACGCCCAACGGTCCCTACCATCGCGCGCTGCGCATTTGCGATTTCTACACGAAGAACAACGGTCAGTGGATTCAAAGCGGCAGCGACACCGCGCTTCATCAGGAGACTTTGGAGGAGCAGCTAGCGTCGCCGCGCCCGCTGCCGGATCAAATGAGGAAACGTTTGCTGGATGCACGCGAAGCCGTCTGGCGCGCTTACTTCGCGGGCGATCGCGCGACGCTGGAGAAATTGATCCCGGCAGAGACAATCGCGATTGAGGCGGGTGACAACAATTGGTCAAACCGTCAGACGATTCTCGACGGCGCGGTGGAGTTTGCGAAGGGCGGCGGCAAACTCGTGAAACTCGAGTTTCCTAAAACCGAAATTCAAGTCTATGGCCCCACCGCCGTCGTTTATTCCAACTATTCATATGAACTTGAGATTGGCGGCCAACACATCAACCAATCCGGCCGCGTCACTGAAGTCTTCGTCAATCGCAAAGGGCAATGGGTGAATCCGGGATGGCACATGGATAGTGGGAAGTGAACTGAGTCGATTATGTAGGACGGGATGGGCAACTTTTTCAAGGCGCACCTCCTCGCTTATTTCACGATTTCGATTTTGTCGGGAGCCGTCAGTTTACAACGACGCAGGATTGTCAGGGAATAATTTCTTGGGCTAAGGCACTCAACGAGCCGCGTAGCGGCGACAGATTTCAGAACCGGGAGCAGCAGCGACCGGGTCATTGATTCAACCTGAGTGGCAGCATCCCCTCGCTACCGCTCGGGGTTATGTAACGTCACACCCGTCGCGTTATTTCTTCTCAGGCTCAGCCAAAGGCAGATCAGAATTCCAAATGTCGACCGCACACCTCCAGGTGCCGTCAGCCTGCTTCTTCACGACTTCGACGAATTTCCCGCGGTCAGTTGCCGGCTTGCCACTGGGATCATTCATGGTAAATTCCCAGGTGCCGCTCACGTAACCAACGTCACCCGACTTCGCGACTTCCACTTTGGTCGCTTTCCAGCCTCCCGAAAAGCCCGGGGCCGTCAGCACCTCTTTCCAGATCTTCCGAACTGCGTCTTTGCTGTTGACCATCGGACCGTTCGGCTGCAGCACAATCGCATCATCGGCGTAGTACGAGAGCATTTTGTCGAGGTCCTTAGCGCTTGCCGCTTTGGACCATTGCGCATCAAAGTCTTTGATGGCGGCCTCGTCCGCGGCGCGGGTGTCCGGCGGCGTCTGTGATGTCTGCGGCTGGCAGGCTAACGCGAATGTTAGCAGAGCAACGCAACCGGCAAGAACAAATAGTCTCTTCATTGGGGTCTCCTGTCCGGGATTTCGGAAAGCGCGAGAACATTAGTGATGACTTCAGCGCTTGTCAATGACGGCACCCATTGATCGCACGCTAGTTTCGTTGTGGTCCTTCCAGACGGACTTACCCGAGTTGTATTTCAGGCGGAACGTCCGGAGTCATCAAGGACGCGCCACCATCGGCGTAGATCACCTGTCCAGTGATCCAGTTAGCTTGCGCTGAACACAAGAGCAAGGCCACGTTGCCGATATCTTCCGGCGTTCCCAGGCGACCCATCGGAGTCCATCCGCGCGTGTGCCAATTTCTGATGAGTTCCTGAACCTGCTCAGGCAGCGAGTTCAAGACACTGTCCTCAGTCCAACCCGGGCTGATCGCGTTTACAGTAATGCCACGTTTCGCGAGCGTCACCGCAAAGTAACGAACCAGGGACTCCAACGCCGCCTTGCCGGAACCCATGGCGACCCAGGGTTGGAGACCGCCCGTACGGCTACCCTCGGCGTAGGTGATCGCGAGGATTCTTCCGCCTTCACTCATGAGCGGAATGGCTTCGCGAACCGCAACGAGGAATGCCTTCCCCTGCGAATCGGAAGCGGCATCCCACTGTTCGAGCGTAATGTCCATCGGTGGATAGAAAAATGCCGCTGCCTCCGGCCGCGCGTTGCCGATGAACATGTCGAGCTTACCGAATTCATTCTTAACCTTGCCGAACATCTCTTTGATTTGTTCGGGGTGTAATACATCCGCTTGAACAATTAATCCGTCAGCGCCGCGTCGGCGCACTTGGGCCAGTGTCTCTATCGCCGCAGCCTCGTTTTGATAGTAATGAATTGCTACGTTGACGCCGCTCTCGGCGAGTTTCAGCGCGATTCCTCGACCAATGCCACGGGAGCTTCCGGTAATCAGCGCGTGTCTACCTTGCAGAGACATATCAAACTCCTTTCGGTTTGCGTCTACTCAGTCATCTAATCCCGACCAATCCCTGCACCGACTGGATCAATTTCTCTGAGTCGTAGCCGACGCCGTCTTTGAAAACGATCTCGACCTTCTCGATGTCGGCGATGTTGGCGGCGGGATTTCCCTTCACCACCATCAGGTCAGCTTGTTTGCCGACTGCGATCGAGCCGATGCGAGCGTCCTCTCCCAGAAACGTGGCGCCGTTGAAGCTGGCAATCTTGATTGCTTCAATGGGAGTGAAACCGGCTTCGACGAGCAGCTCGACTTCGCGCAGATCGCCGAAGCCGGCAACGATGCCGCCGTTGCCCGTCGGATCGAGTCCGGCCATTAGTAAACCACCGGCGGCGACGAACGCGCGTTCAAAGTCCATCGACTTGCGCACCAGGATCGCTGTAGGCGAGTCGGCGGCGATGCGCGATCGATTTGTCAGGTAACGCACACGCGCATCGTTGTTCATTACACTGAGGACGCGAGGATTCAGGACGGCGCCGGCGGCGCCAATCCCGCTTTGAGTTAACGGAGCACCCGCTTCGAAGACCGGCAGGGTCGAGGTAAGCGCAACATGCTTCGCGACCAGAACACGGATCGTTTCTTTGACGCTCTGGCTGTTGATATCCAGCTCTCGCAGGCTGGCAGAGACTGCGGCGCCGGGACACTTGTCGGGCTGTTTGTTGGGCACGAATTCTGAATCGGGCAATAAGCCGTGTTCGAGATTATCGATGCCGATCTCTGCTGCTTCGCGATAACCGACTGAACACAGATGGCCGGTGAGTTTCAGTCCACGCTTGTGCGCTTCTTCTACGGCCGCGCGCAATTCGTCGCGAGTAATGTTCATGTAGGCTTTGAAAGAAGTGGCGCCTTGATCGGCCCAGAAGTTCACCAAGCGGCGCGCGTCGTCAGGGCCGCTAAGCGTATGCATCACCGGCGTGAACGACCCAACTCCCTCCAGATACGGCGCCGTGATGTGCATCTTCGGCCCGATCATGCGTCCGGCATCAATCAATTTTTTGATTTCGAGATCGAGATCCGGCGCCACGCTGCCGGTGGTGCGAATCGTGGTGACGCCCAGCGCAAGATAGAGACGCGGGAAGCTGCTGCCCATGTTTGAGTACATCGGCGGCGAACCACCCATGGGAAAGAACATGTGATCATGCATGCCAACCAGACCCGGCAGGACGGTGTAGCCTTTGAGATCAAGTACCTGCGCGTTCGGCGGGACACTCGCAATTGCGCTGGGGGCGATTGATTGAATCTTGCTATCGACGATGATGATGGTCTGATCGTCGCGCGGCGGTGTGCCGGTGCCATCGATCACACGCACGTGGGTCAGTGCGACCACCGGCGCTTCCACGCGAATGAACTGTTGGCGTTCAGACTGTGGCGCCTGCGCCAGACAGCTGACGAAACCTGCGAACAATAACAAGAGTGTGGTAATGGCTTTCATAGGATTCTCCAGACTCGTCATTATCCTGAATCAGTCTCATATTGTCAGTTTATTTTGTGCGAAATGAATATGCAGTCGGTGAAGCGGGCGACTGAAATGGAGTGCTGTGGCAAGCGCAGCGCGACACCGCTTTGGATCTTTTTAGCCGACGAATCGAAAGCGCCGTCGTCGCTAGCACCCCAGCGCGGCTGCCCCGCTGGGGACCCCGCCTTCGCTCTGTCGGCGCACTCCATGTGGACCAGTTTTACTTCCCCTTGAATCCCAGCGCGTCGGCCATCACGTAAAAGATCCAGTTTTCCTCCATCGAGCCGTGGACCAGGTGGGCGTTCACGCCGGTCGCAAATATCGCGACGTCCTCGCCGCCGTGGGTTTCTCCTTTAAGCGGAACCGTTACCTCCTGAAGGTAGTCAGGATCGGTGGTGTCCACTATTGACAGGTCGGGGCGACCTTTCGTCATAGCCTGGAACGCACTCGGTTCCTCGCAGCATTTCTTCGGGCCTTCGGCTTGGTCGTTTGAAGCCCCGACATATCCCCGCCCGTTCGCATACCCCAACGTAGTTATGGGCAGGCCTAGCGAGTCTCTCTTGTAGTCCGCCTCAGGCCGGCCATGTTCGTCGACTTGCCTGACAAGACCCAGAATGTTGTTTCCGCGCAGCGGGTAACCCTGCATAGTCAAGGTGTGACTATGATCTGCAGTAACTACGATCAGGGTTTCATCCTTATTGACCTTTCCGACCGCCGTGCGAACTGCGTTTGATAGTTCGATTGTCTCCGTCAAGGCGCGAAAAGCATTGCCGTCATGATGGCCATGATCGATGCGTCCGCCTTCCACCATCAAGAAATAACCGCGATTGTTTTGCGAGAGAATATCGATCGCTTTTGCGGTCATCTCGGAAAGCGAAGGCTCGCCGTCCTTGTCTTTCGCGCGATCGTGTTCGAAATGCATATGTGAGGGCTCAAACAGGCCGAGGAGATGTTTCGTTTTCTTAGCATCGATTGAATCGAACTGTCGCTTGTTCCAAATGTACGCGGAATTATTTTTCTTGAGCCACTCCTGCGTTAGATCCCGCCTATCCAGACGTTCCCCACCCTGGTCGCCGTATTCCGGGTCACGCGTCTCTTTAGGCAGGAACTTTGTGCGGCCACCGCCCAACACCACCTCGAGGCCATTGCCATACGGAAACTCGATTAACTGTCTTGCGATGTCGGCAAACCTTGCTTCATACGCGTCTTTAGCAGTGTCGAATATGTCTTTGTCGGATTCCCAGTCTCGCTCGACGGTATGGGCATAGCACGCTGCTGGAGTAGCGTGGGTCACTCGCGTCGTGGTGACGACTCCCGTCGAAAGGCCCTTTTCCTCGGCCATTTCGAGCAAGGTTTTTGTCTCGTTACCTGTTATGGTTTTGTAGTCGCGCCGGGTGGCGTTTTGATTTACAGACAAGATCCCTTCGTCTGTTTTTACACCCGCGATCATCGCGGTTGTTGTCGGAGCGGAATCGGATACCTGCTGGTCCGTAGTATAAGTTTTCGAGAGCGCGGTAAATGGAAACTCTTCGAAGCTCAAGCGGTTCTCTTCGCCGCTCTCGCCGCGCAACTGTCCTTCCAGAATACGTGCCGCCGTCAGCGTGGTAACTCCCATCCCATCGCCGATAAAAAGGATCACGTTTTTAGCTTTGCCCTTGCGGAGTTTTTCCTGCTTCGCGCGCTCGAGCGCGTGCCAGCCATCACGCCTCCACGTTTCTTGAGTTTCCTGCCTCTTGACTGGAAACGGAGGCGTAACCGACTGCCCTAAGGAGCTGACAGCAAGGCCAAACAAGACGAAGAGAGAGATTGTTTTCATAGCTGCATATTAGTAGCGTCAAAGAAAATTCAGGTTAAGTTTTCTTGGCAGTTAAGAATAGGTTACGGGCAGCGAACATTCTTGACAAGCAAACAGCACGTCAGTAGATTGCGCCTGCGACAAATCAAATCTTGCCCGGCGGCTACACCGCCCCAGAAGGAGACCCCTATCAACATCACCCTTGCATGTCGTGCTGGCTTTGCCGGTGCTCTTCTCGTTGCTGGTGTTCTCTCGTTGGTGCCCATCGTGCAGCACGCAGCAACAACGCGTTCGGCGGCCTCATGCCGAATCAGTGCAGCCTCTCGCCGAAGTAGTTGGCGGGTTGGCTGCTGGACAAAAGAAAAGGCCCTGAGCGATCAGGGCCTTGGTTATGTGTGATTAATTCTGCGTTGGAGTAGCCTTGGCG
The DNA here is from genome assembly GCA_040004575.1 of bacterium. Classification (GTDB taxonomy): domain Bacteria; phylum Acidobacteriota; class Blastocatellia; order Pyrinomonadales; family Pyrinomonadaceae; genus PSRF01. The sequence continues at coordinate 12,938 of JBDUAQ010000038.1, read as the reverse complement.
TAGTAGCCCTGGCGATAAAACAGTTGAGGTTTGTCCTTGCGCAGTTCGGGGTTAATAACTGCAATTCTGATGCGCCGGTAAGAACCATCGCGGCTCTTGTTAGTCGGCGAATAGGCAATCAGGTATTGCGATCGCAGCTCCTGATCGATTTGTGCAAACGCAGCCGGCAGTTCGCTCGGCAGCGTAGGAAAGAAAGCGCGGCCACCGGTGTGGTCAGAAACTTTTCGGAGCGCCCCTGCATCAAGCTTCCCTTCGGGGAAATTCCGATCGCGAATACCGATCGAATAAATAACCACGTCAGATTTCACCGCGAAGTCGATAACATCCTGCTTCTTGATCTTGCTCCGGGTATCATCGCCGTCAGTGAGCATGATAATAGCGCGGCGCGTGTGATCGGGCGCCTTTGATTGGAGGCTTTCGATAGCCATCCAGGCAGCGTCCCAGATGGCTGTGTACCCGCGCGGATCGTCCCCGTTTATTGGCGTCTCTCCCTCATCGCCGAGAGGTTCCGGAGGTAGTTCAACTTTTACACGTTCTATTCCGGCATGAAGTCTTCGCAAATCGTTGGTTGATGTCTGTTCGACTTTGGGAATTCCGGTGAACGAAATCACGGACGCCTGATCAATGTTGGGGCGAATCACGGAATCAATAAATGCGCGTGCCGCACTCTTTTCCGCTGGCAGTACTGCTTCCTGCGAACCACTCGTGTCAACGAGGATAGCCAACGAGAGTGGGCGGTCTGTCTCGCGTTCGAATAGGCTGATTGTTTGTGGCACGTCGTTCTCAAAGACTCCAATGTCCGAGGCACGGAGCGAAGTTATGAAATGGTGATCTTTGTCAGTCGCCGTGAAGAGCGCGTTAGCCAGATTGGTTTCCACGCGCACTACCTCAGCATCAGGCTCAGGCGTTGTGTTGGGAGGCGTCGGACTCGCGTTCGGCGGGACGCCCATAGTCACGCCAGGAGTAGGGCTAGCAATGAAAGGGGCAGTCCCCGCAACGGGAACTGCCCACAACATTGCTAACAGAGCGCCCAAGGCGATGAAGCGATTTGCACTCATGCTAGTGACTTTCTCGACTGATTGACTAGTAACGTCTGTTACGCTTGCGGATCTTATAGGTGTACAAGGCAGAGCCGCCGGCGCCGCCGAGCGCGCCAATCGCCGCACCTTTTTTGCCACCAATCAGACCACCGATCAGAGCGCCGCCACCTGTGCCCGCCGCCACCGTGAGTTTGTCACGATGCTTCTGCCAGAAGCTGCGGCCTTGTGGTCTCTGCGAGTAGGACGAGACGGTACGCGAACTCGATGAACTATTCGCGTAGTTGCGACCAGTACTCCGAGAGACTAACCGAGGCTGACCATTCTGATAGCTCGTGGAGCCCAGCTGATTTCCCGTCGCCCGAGATTCACACGATTTGAAACCATCGCCGAATCCTGTCTTGTAGGCATCCTGTTCCAACGCAGAATTGAACTCAGCCGGAATATACTGTTCGCGACCAGATGCGTTGGCCTGCGATTGCAGGTCAGTGGCTGGCGCGGTAGAACTTGTGCTCTGCGGCTCAGCAGTGGTAGTGGCAGTTTGAGTTCTTGAATGCATCACAACGGCGCCGACTGACCCACCAATAAGGGCAGCGACCAAAGCAACCGGCAATAGCAATTTGCTTGTCATAATCATGGTTCTAATTCTCCTTAGCTTTCTTAACTTAAACGTGTTTCGTAGCAATCCTCTACACTGGAGTTCAGCAATAGATGTTCCCTCGATGGGTTGGTTCTGAATGCCGCACGTCGATTGTATGACAAATTGCGTTTTCTTTGAGCGACTTCGGCAAATGCAAAGAGCTCACAATCCAAACCCAACAAAGATTCTTAGACGTGCAGGCGGGGGGCTACCCGATATGGAGTCTTTCGATACTCTATATCGAACTATTAGTAGGACAGACATTCCTGTCTGTCCGTTTGATAGTTTGACTGGGAGTGGACAGGCAGGAATGCCTGTCCTACTAAACACAAAAAAGGCCAGGGACAGTCCCTGACCTCCTCTTTTAACCCTCGGAAATTCTGGTTACGCGGCGCGTTGCAAAGGCTGCTTGCTTTCCCGCAGAAGTTCGAGCGCCTTCTTCATTTGCAGGTCTTCGACCGCAGGCTTCGGAGTAGTTGTCTCTGGAGTTATTTGCGGCTTATCAGGTGACTGACCCGGCTTGACTGCCGTGTCGTCGTCGTTACCCGTTAGGTCTTCCGGATCAACTGCATCAGTAAGTTCGGGCCTCTTCACTTCGACTGACGGGGTTACTCCGGAGTGGTTGCGGTCCTCACCCAAGAAGGGCTTACCACTTGCCGATGCCCATTTAATTGTCGTCAGCAACAGGCCGTCGCCGCCGCGCAAGGTGAAAAGCTGTTGCTCAGCGCCGGCGCCAAAGCTCTTCTCGCCGACAACCTGACCGCGATTTCGCTCGAGCAAGGCGGAGGCGACCACTTCGGCTGCTCCGGCTGTACCCGAATCAATCAACCCCACAAGCGGGCCGGAGAAAATCGCCGCCTTCGGATCAGCCGTAAATGTTTTTAGCGACTTGCCCTCTCGACCTGACGTTTGCGCAATCGTTCCATCTTTAATAAACAAGTTGGCTACCGCCACGGCTTCATCTATGGAGCCTCCGGCAGTGCCGCGCATGTCCACAACCACCTTCTGCGCCCCTTGCTTGATCAGATCCTGCAGCCGTGCGCGCACGTCTGCAGCTTCTCCCTGTGCAAAACTGTTCACTCGCAAAACACCGATACGTCCAGCTTCCATTCGGCCTTCGGCTGCCGGCGCACGAAACGCGCTTCGCTTCACCGTCAGCGTTAACGGACGAGCATTCGCGCGCAGAATCCGCAGCTTCACTTCCGAACCGGCGGCGCCGTTCAAGAGTTGCTTGGCGTCGTAGAGCGAAATGTCTCGAGTAGCTTTGGCGTCGATGTATTCGATAATGTCGCCGGCGCGAATCCCAGCCTGGTCAGCGGGCGAACCTTTCATCGGGGCGATGACGTAGAGATAAGATGCAACCTGAGAAAGTTCAGCGCCGATTCCGACCTGATTGTCCTTTGAGTCTTTACCAAACTCACGAACCTGTTCGGGCGTTAGGTAAGTTGAATACGGATCCAGTCCGTAAGCTAAACCCCGCAGTGCGCCGGCACGCACCTTCTCCATATTCGGTTCGTCTACATAATCATTTTGAATATGCTGCAGCACACTCTCGAAAATCCTGAGCTGTGCATTCGGATCGTTGGCGGGTTGCTGGGCGCGCGTCGAGATCCAGCCTCCGACTAGTGTATAAAGGGCCAGAGTGGCTGACGCCAGAATCAGTGCGAACTTCGTACGAAATGACATTATTTACCTCGTGCTTTGCGTTAGAACGAAACGTGAAAACCGCCTGCGAACATGCGCTTTTCTTGAGCCAGTCGTATCATACAGGCGGCTAAAGAACGGTGCAACTGAACTTTATTGGGGATTTGCTAGGACTTTTTTCAATTTCTCCCAACCTGAAAAGAGCGCGTCTTCAAGTATGGCGACAACTGATCAGAAAAATGCGACCCGGGTTCCCCAGGCTCCAATGGTCGCCCTGGATCTGGGCGAAAAGCGCGTTGGCGTAGCCGTTTCGGATGCATTATCAATTGCGATTACCCGTCTCGAGGCGTTTCCTCGTACCAACTGGAAACAACTGCTTCGAGACGTATCTGACCTGGTACGTCGCTTTGACGCTCAAACTGTGGTAATTGGTTTACCGCTGCGCTTAAATGGTTCGACCGGCGACGCGGCTTTGGAAGTTCGCTCGATTGCGCTCAAGTTTGCGCGCTCGTTAAGCGTTCCGGTTTATTTGCAGGACGAGCGCCTGAGTTCAGTAGCAGCGGAGGAGAGCCTCCGAGCGGACGGGCATAAGACGGCGAGGGTTTCCGTGCTCGTGGATAGCGAAGCGGCAGCAATAATTCTTCGAGATTTTCTCGTTAGTGATCAGGAACGGGTGCTGGTGTCGCCTCCAGAGCAAACTCTTTAGTTCTCAAGACTCTCTAAACAATTCGCATGAAACGTATCCTATTGGCCTTTGGTTTGTTGGTGTTGCTAGCAGCGAGTGCCTCCGCGGTCTGGGTGTATCGCGATCTCCATACTCCCATCAAGCACGCAAAACATGGACAGTACGTCGAAATAGCCCGCGGCTCTTCTCCCGCGTCGGTAGTCAATAAATTGGCTGATGAAGGCATTATCAAACACAAATGGCCGTTAGCGCTTTACCTCAAGTTCACGGCCAATGGTTCACAACTGAAGGCCGGCGAGTATGACTTCCCTTCACCGATTTCACCGTTAGGTGTTTTTGCCAGGCTCTGCGAAGGCGAACAACGCCTGACGCGGCTGACGATAGTTGAAGGCTGGACGCGATGGGACATTGCCAATGCGATGTACAAAATCCCGCAACTGCAGTTGGCTGATCCAGCTGCGGCACTGCCTTTAATGAACAACGTGAGCCTCATAAGCGACTTGGATCCCAAGGCTAAGAATCTCGAAGGATATCTCTTCCCTGACACCTACGACTTTCCACCGGACACAAAACCAGCGGAAGTGATTGCGATCATGGTGAAACGTTTTCGCAAAGAGTGGAAGCCGGACTGGACTGAGCGCGCGCGCGGCGTGAATCTATCTCCGCGCGAGGTAGTTACTACAGCCTCGTTGATCGAAACTGAAGCCAAGCTCAGCGAGGACCGTCCCTTAATCGCTTCTGTAATTTACAATCGTCTGCAAAAACAGATGGCGCTGGCCGTCGACTCGACCATCATTTATGCATCGAAGCTTGAAGGAAAGTGGCGTAACGATGGGAAGGTATACAAGAGCGATGTCGAACGTCGGTCGCCTTACAACACGCGCTTGCATTCCGGTCTCCCGCCCGGCCCAATCGCCTCACCCGGCAGGAGCTCGCTCGAAGCGGCACTCAATCCCACGCAAACTGATTATCTGTATTACGTTCGTGAGCCATCGCGCAATGATGGCAAGCACAATTTCTACAGTAACAGTAGCGGGTTTGACGCCGGCGTGAGGGCACTGCGGAACTGGGAACAGCAACGAGATGCGGCGGCCTCAAGGTAATTACGTCAAACTTTCATGGGCAGTTTACGTGATAGTATCAGACTTGAGGTGAAGATAGTCTTGCTTGAAATTGATGAATCGTTAATCTATTCTCGTTCTGCGATCTCCCCTTGCAGTCCTGGCATTCGGTATTAATCAACGAAGGTGTTTCTTATGATGAAGTTTGCAAGCCTGGTTTTGATAATTCTGTTGAGCGCTGCTTCGGTATGGGCGCAGGGCAAAGGTGTTGATAAGACCGGCGAGCGTGTGCGCGACACTGGCTCGGTTGGCAGTAACAGTCCAAAAACTGATACCGGCACAGGCAGAGGGATCGATTTCGGCAAAGGCCGTACGCCCGACGTGCCTCCTATTCCCAATCCCTATCGGATTGCTGCGCGTCGTGACGTGATCATAAATTCAATAACAGAGCTCATGGGAGATCGTAAGTTGATCGTGGACGAAGCCGCTTCCAAAGCTGCTGACGGAATAATCGTCAGTCAACCCTACACGTTCATCAAGGGCGCGGTCGTCAGTCAATCCGAATTGGGCCGCTATGCAAATGTCACTACGAACGTCTCACGTGGCTGGACGCGGGGACGTTATACGATAACCGTCGAAGTTCAGCCCATCGACGGGAATAGTGCCAACATCTCCGTGAACGCCAGAATCGAAGGACGCACTGATGGTGCGACGGGTGCTGAATGGACGACCCTGCAGAGTTCAGGCATGGCTGAGCAAGAGTTTCTCTCGGCGCTTATCACGAAAATTACAGGCGCGCCGCCTCCGGGTCATGTGGAGTAATCGGTTGGCGGGCTTTTAGTTAAGGTAGTACTTGAATTGGATTGAATTCGCGGATGATTGAATCGCACCAGGAAGAGCTGTTTGTGGAAACGAAGAGTTCGGCGGGCCCGAAGTTGCTCGCCGGTTTTTTGGCTCTCGTTGTCACGGCTTTGGTGTTCACCGGCTACGCCTTGCTAAGGAAGCGGCACGCGGAAGATTCCGGTTCACTCGCTATCTCGTCCCCAACGTCGGCCACCAACACAGCAAAGCCGCCGAAGGCTTTGATCATAGTTGACGAGGCACTCTTACAAGGTGGTAAGACGACGATCGGAGGGATAGTCCGAAACACTTCTACCGAGAAACTGGAGGGATTATCAGTAGAACTGGAGCTAAAGCGTCGCACCGGCGGAGCGGTTGAAAGGCGATTAGTGCCTTTGGCTCCAGCCCAGCTTGATGCGCAGCAAGAAGGACGCTATTTACTGGAGTTGAAAGCTCAGGATTACAGTTCTGCCCGGCTAGTTGGATTGAAGGCAGGTCCGAACTTAGTCGCCTTACCTTATACGACCGCCCTGGGACAGAAGCGCCCACCGGAGCGACTCGAGCCAAAGACGATCATTGTGGGTAGGCCGGCAGGAAAAGGAGGTGGGTTTCTAAACTCACCCGACAATCCTGCTCGCGTCCCGTGATCTTTAGCTAAAGGAGTTTCTAAAGTGATCTATGAAAGTGGAGCTGAATCCGCGACCTGGCTTCAAGTTGTCGATGAGAAGTCGGCATGGCGACGAGAGTTAATGCTTTTGGTAAGCTGAGCGCGACTGAACCGGCTGCTGGTTTTCAACCGAGCAGGCCGCGGGAGTACTAGTCGGTGCAACTCCTGGCCCGTTGCGCTCGTCCAAGACTTGCACGACGTTTCCTTTCAAAGTTTAGGTTGTTGGTCTGAGCTGAGAATCATGACTCAAGATCCATTAAGGCTAGCGTTGAGACTTGGCATGACCCTGGTTGTGATGGGTCTATTGACTGGGCATTTCACGATGGCCACTGCTCAGCAGAATACCCAGCTCCAGAAGCCTGTTTCGGTCGAAGGCGAGGATGAGAAAGGGCCGTTTTCAGTAGTTGAAGAAGAGATGAAGGCGAAGCGCGCCATAAGATCTGCTGACAAGGAATACCAGGAAAACCTGGATCGGGCCCGCGACCTTTCATCCTTAGGCGCCTCCATAGTCACGTCGTTTAAGCAGAAGAACGCGCTGGACCAGGAAGACATCAAGAAACTTGAGAAAGTGGAAAAGCTGGCTAAGGGTATCCGTCGCGCTGCCGGTGGCTGTGAAGATGATTTGGAGATGGAGCACCCTCCTAAAGATCTGACCACTGCCATTGAAATGTTGAGCGACCTGAGCCAATCCCTAAAGGCTAAGGTGGAGAAGACCCCAAAACACGTCATCTCAGCAGCCGTTATTGACGAAGCTAATGTTTTACTTGAACTGATTCGCCTCGTTCGTACTTTACCCGCTAAGGTGTGACTCTTGCCCCAGACCTCCCGGCAGCGAACTCATCGGAAAGTAATAACGCTGACGGCGCTCGTCGTTGCCACTTTGGCTTCCCCGACACTTCTCCGCTCTCAACAAGACGACGACGTGATCCGGGTTAACACGGACCTGGTTGTCCTCAATGTGACTGTTACGGACAAGACCGGACAATATGTGCCGGGCCTGCGATTGTCCGACTTCACGATCTTCGAAGATGGTAAACAAGTTTCGCCGGAACTGATTTCCAGCTTTAGCCTTCATGAATCACCCTTCGCCTCGGTTGTGCTTCTGGACACCTCTGGGAGTATGGAGAGTCGCCTGTCGTTGGCTCGCTCGGCGGCCATTCGCTTTCTCGACGGACTGCGTGATGAAGATGTTGCCGCCGTCTACAAATTCAATTCGAAGGTGGAACAGGTTCAGGAGTTTTCCAGCGGCCGAGATTTGGCGCCGATGGTCTACGGCGTTCACGCGACCGGCTTAACCACACTCAATGATGCGATTGTTGATGCAGCGAAGGCTTTAGCCACTCGGCCCGAAAAACGAAAAGCGATCGTGGTGTTGTCCGATGGCATGGATACCCACAGCAAGGCAACATCTGAAAAGGCCATTGAGAGTGCGCTCGCCGTCGGTGCGAGCATCTATGCCGTCGATATGTCAGCTTCGGATGGAGGCGGCTTGAGCAATCAGCAGAGCGCCGCAGTCTTGCGAGACTTTGCGGAGAAGAGCGGTGGGCGATTTGTGGCCACGCCGGGAGGTCCGGCACTACGCGACGCTTTTGCGAGCATCGCGGATGAGCTGGGCCACCAATACACAATCGCGTTCCGTCCCATGAATCAAAGGCACGATGGTAAGTGGCATAAGCTTGACGTGAAGTCTTCTCGTAGTGACTTGGAGATTAGATCTCGTAAGGCGTATCGCGCAAAAAAGAACTAGCAGTTCAGAGTTCAAGCCTTAGCTTGGGTTTACTGGAACGGAGCAACCTAAAGGTTGAACTCTGAACTGCTTCCGCCATCAGCTCCGCGTCGTTTTGTTAAGCGACTTCTCGCCATGTCTTTCCAAAGCAAGTTCAATCAACACATCAAGCATTCGGGTATAACTCAAGCCCGAAGCCGCCCACATTTTGGGATAACCGGAAACTTCAGTGAGTCCGGGCATCGTGTTCACTTCATTTATCAGAAGTTTCTTCGAGTTGCGGGTGAGGAAAAAATCGACGCGAGCGAGACCTGACCCGTCGATCGACTGGAACGCCTGGATCGCCATCTTTTGAATTTTGGTAGCGAGGGACTTGGAAACCGGAGCCGGAACCACAAACTCGACGTGCCCTGTTTTTGTGTACTTCTCCGTGTAATCGAGAAACGCTGCCGCTGGGTCGTGGATTACATATTCACCTGGCAGGCTGGCCTTCGGCTCATTGTTGCCGATAACTGCACACTCGATTTCCCTGCCGTCAACCGCCTCTTCAACAATTATCTTGCGATCATACTCAGCCGCTAACTCCACCGCACGTTCAAGTGATGCTCGATCGTCAGCACGCGAGACGCCGACTGACGAGCCCAGGTTGGCCGGCTTAACAAAACAAGGAAGGCCAAGGTTGCGGGTGATCGTCTTGATAATTTTTGAGCGATCGCCTTGCCAATGTGACCGGAGAAACCAGACGTACTTGCACATAGGCAAGCCCGCTTGCTTAAACAACAACTTCATCGCTACTTTGTCCATCCCACACGAGGAGGCGAGCACGCCGCAGCCTACGTAAGGGACGTTGGCCATTTCCAGTAGTCCCTGAAGGGTACCGTCTTCACCAAACGGTCCGTGTAGCACTGGGAACACGACGTCGAGCTTTTGCGAATTTGCTGCGCCACCCTTTCGATTCAGCGAAAGCAACCCCGTGTGGGAAGGGTCGCCCAGAATCGCGACCGCATCGCGGGAACCAAAACCTGGTTTTGTTGGCAATAGCGTTTGAGTGTTGCCGGGCAGAAGATTGAAGGCATCAGCAGGTGACAGCCACTTCCCTTCCGGTGAGATAGCGATAGGAACTACGTCATACTTCCGGCGATCGATCGACTCGATCACGGAAGCTGCCGAGCGAATTGAGACATCGTGCTCGCCGGACCGTCCTCCAAAAATTATTCCTACGCGAAGCTTCTTCGCCAAATGAGTACTCCCACCCACCCTAAAGTTTTAGAGAATTGTTTTCCCGAGCGCCGACAGGATTAACTCAACTCCAAGTTCGGCTGTCTTGTTGTTCACGTCCAGCGCAGTATTTATTTCGACAACTTCCAGCGAGCGCATGCCACCGGCTTCTGCAATCTTTTCCATCGCCAGGTGTGCCTCGCGATAAGTCAGGCCACCACGCACCAGCGTTCCCGAGCCAGGAGCGTCGCCAGGATCAAGTGCATCGACGTCAAACGTGACCGCATAGCCGCCGCTGGCTCGCGCAGCGATTCCAATTGCTTCGTCAATACAAGCACTCATGCCACGTTCGTCGATTTCGCGCATGGTGATGAAACGAATCCCGAGTTTGCGCACCAGTTCGCGCTCGTCGCGGTCGATATCACGCGCGCCGATATGAACACACAGTGCTGGATCAAGCTTGGGGGAAAAGTTCGCGATGTTTGTCAGTTGCGGGGCCCCAAAGCCCAGAAGGACAGCGAGCGGCATTCCATGAATGTTTCCGGAGGGCGAAGTCTCCGGCGTGTTCATGTCGGCGTGCGCGTCAAACCAGATCAGGCCCGGCTTCTCTTCTCGTTTGCGACAATATGACGCGAAACCGGAAATCGATCCGATGGCAATCGAGTGGTCGCCACCGAGAATCAAAGGCAACTCGCCGGCAGTTAAAACTTCCTCAGCCTTTTGGGCCAGTTCTTCGCACGCGCTGCTGATCTCCCGAAGGTGTTTCAGTTTGTCGCCCGGTTCCGGCGGAGCTTGCTCTTCTTCAACCTCCAAATCGCCGAGGTCGCGGACCTTGTAGCCAAGTTGAGCAATCCGCCGATTGAGCCTCGCAACGCGAAGCGCTGCCGGCCCGAGTTCGACGCCTGCCATGCTGGCGCCGTAAGCCAGCGGCACGCCGATGACGCCAACTCCCCTCTTTTCTTTGGAGGCCGTCTCGCGATCTTGTTTGTTCTCGGTGGCAACCGTATCCGCCATCATCGCTCGTTTTCCTTCAGCCACCCAGGTTGATCTTAAAGCCGCCGCCATTGCCTTGCGTTGGGAAGAAAGGCTTCAACAGGCCGGCGAGGGCTGCCAGGTTACGAGTCTGAATCAAAATCTCTCCGGGTCCACTGAATTCGGCGACGATGCCCTCACCGCTTACCATGCTGCGAAAGAACCCCGCCGCAGCTTTGCGCAAAGTGTATTGCGTCGTCCCTTCCCAAGCCACGAGGTGACCGGTGTCAACTACATAACGCTCGCCCGCTCGCAAGGTCTTCCGATGAATTGCGCCAAAGGACGACACCAGCAGCAGTCCTCGGCCCTGTACCAGCAGGACAAACAAACCTTCACCGCCGAAGAACGATTTCGCGCCGCCCCATTTCGTGTCGACAGTCAGGCTTGCATCGCCCGCGAGGTAAGAACTTGATTGCACGAAAAAGTTTTGGTTATTGAGTTCGATAGCTGCGATATCGCCAGGTGCTCCCGGAGCAAATGTAACTTCACCTGGACCACCCCGCGCCGTGAAAGTTGAAACAAACGCCGACTCGCCTCCAGCCGCGCGCTTGATGGCGCCAAACAATCCGCCCTTCATTTGCGATTGCAGCTCGATGTTCGCCGACATCGAAACCATCGCGCCCGCTTCTGCCTGAATCGACTGCTCAGCCTGAAGTTGAATTAGGGCGAGCGAGAAGGCTGGCTGATGCATCACTTCATATTGGTAGCCAACGCCCTGGCCGCGGGAGTCTTCGTCAATGTTGATGCCATGGGGCTGAGCGAAACCTGCCGGTGGTGCACTGGGGGCAGCGGGTGGCGCTCCGGCCTCAACCTTGGTACCGCAGCCGCCGCAAAAGGTCGCGTCCGGAAGCAATTGCGTACCGCATTTTGGACAGTTCATAAAGTGACTCCTTGAGATTTTTCCTTGATAATTTCTACAGCTTCTTCCGGTGTGCGCGCAAAGTCCAGCGCCGCAACGTCTGTATCGCTGACCACCAGGTGTTCTTGCCAGACGCGCACAATTGGCGGCCAGCAGTCGCCCAGCAAGACCAGCGGACGCGGACCGATAACCTTCGTTTGAATCTTATTCCAAACCAGTGACAACTCAGTAACAGTCCCCATCCCACCGCGAACAGCAATGAAGCCGACTGATCGGGTTATCAACTGCTGTAGTCTTTCATAGAAGTGTGGTGTCGCGACTTTGTCGGTGAGATAGCGATTAGGTTCCGCCTTAAACTGATTCATCACGATGCCAAGCACGCGACCACCACGCTCGTGTGCTCCGCGGCTTGCGGCTTCCATTACACCGAGGTACCCACCGGTACAGATCGTAAAACCAGCTTCGGCGAGCAGCCCGCCCAACCGGCGCGCCTCTGCGTATTCCGGATCAATTTCACTGCATTTAGCGCCGCCGAAAATCGTGACAATGCGTTCTTGAATTTCGTTGGTCATGTTCTCGCCGATTGCCGATTAGCCGGCTGCTGAAAAACTAAACTACGATCCACGAACTACACTAAGCAACACTAGCAAGACTCGATTCGTGTGATTTCGTGGATGGCTTTTCCGTTCTTAACCGATGCAATGCCATTTTCAGCAACCTGCTAGTTTCTAACCCCGATCGCATAAACTTACCGTTACACTTCACCGCTCACCATCAACGAGCCCGACTCCTTGTACTCGACGTAATCTGCGCGTGTCTTGAAGGAGCCGCCATTGTATTCGACCGGAATTGGCGCCGGGTCGTAGAGCCTGCGGTCCGACACGTTATTGAAACCGGCACGCTCAAAAAGAGAACGATACTCCGCGATACTCAGAAATTGGACCGGCACCTTCAACTGATCTATCCACTGGCCGGATGGCGCGTTTTCCTGATAGAGATCAACTACGGTAACAAACAGCCCGCCGGGTTTGAGCACTCGGCTGATTTCACGCAAAGCCGCCAACATGTCCGCGTAGTAATAGAGCGACTCCATCGAGAACGCGTGGGTAAACTCGCCGTCACTGAATGGGAGTTTCTCGGCAGTAGCTACTTGAAACTCGACGTTCCGAAACGAGGTCGAAGTTTCTCGCGCCAGCTTGATCATTTCGTCGGCGATGTCGATGCCGATGACGCGACCACTCGACGCCTTCTCAGCCATCAGTCGCGTGGCCCATCCGGATCCGCAGCCAACATCAAGCACGCGCGCGTCAGCCGGAATATTCATCAGTTCAATCGCCTGCTCGCCAACCGGACGATGGCCTTTTTCCATGCCCGCGCCGCGTCCGGCCCTGGCCCAGTCGTTGAACTCTAATCGCAAGCGTTCGTCCATCTCGTATTCCGATAATTTGAGTCCAGCTCTGAACAAGTCCGTTTCGACGCGTAGCGTCGGGGTGAATTTAGCCCGGCGTTTCAACGCCGGGAAAGAAAGG
>JBDUAQ010000037.1:0-20823 GCA_040004575.1 bacterium | reverse complement strand
TGGTTTAGCGCCTCGGCAGTTGTTCCGGCGCTGCGCGTTGAATGGCAACTGAGCGATTCAAGCGCTGGTTGGCTGACGATTGCCGTGCAACTCGGCTTTGTCTGCGGCACCCTGCTCAGCGCTTTCCTCAACCTGCCCGATGTGCTTCGTGTTCGTTATCTCTTCGCCGTTTCCGCGCTGGCCGGCGCTTTAAGCAACGCAGCTTTTGGGGCCTATGCGCACAATGCTCAGACTGGAATCGCGCTTCGCTTCCTGACGGGAATGTTTCTCGCGGGAGTTTATCCGCCGGGCATGAAGATCATGGCCACCTGGTTTCAAAGATCGCGGGGCATGGCGCTGGGTGTACTGGTCGGCGCCTTAACACTCGGCAAAGCTTCGCCGTATTTGGTCAACGCACTGGGCAGCCCAAACTGGCGCCAGAATATTTTCTTTGTTTCATTGCTGGCAATAGCCGGTGGACTGATCGTGCTCCTGTTTGTGGGGGACGGACCACATGCTTTGCCGGCGGCGAAGTTTGACTGGCGGCAGGCCACCGGGGTTTTTCGTAATCGCGGCGTGCGTCTCGCGAGCTTCGGTTATTTCGGACACATGTGGGAACTCTATGCGATGTGGGTCTGGATTCCTGTGATGATTCGCGCGAGCTTCTTGGCTTCGAAAGAGTCGCCTGTGCTGGCCGAAGTTGCTTCATTTCTCGTTATTGGATGTGGCGCGGCTGGTTGCGTCGTTGCCGGACTGGTTGCAGATCGCGTCGGGCGTACAATCGTAACGTCGTGGGCCATGGCGATTAGCGGCAGTTGTTGTTTGCTGATTGGTTTTCTGTTTGGCGGCAATCCGTTTTTACTTTTATTGGTCGCTGCAATCTGGGGCGCGACTGTGGTAGCCGACTCCGCACAGTTTTCTGCCTGCGTGACGGAGCTTGGCGATCCGCAATACGTCGGCACAGCTTTGACGATGCAGACCAGCGTGGGATTTCTATTGACGACGATCTCGATTGAGCTGATTCCTTATTTCGTTCGCGCGGTGGGTTGGCGATACGCGTTTGCGACACTGGCGCCCGGACCATTGCTGGGCGTGTTTGCAATGCTCCGGTTGCGCGCGTTGCCGGAAGCGGCGAAGATCGCGCACGGAAGGCGATAACGGACTAACCGCTGAGACGCCAAGAACGCCAAGATGGAACGACAAAGGCGAAGTGCTCGATGATTGCTTCCAAAGGCTTGGCGCTCTTGGCGCCTTGGCGGTTTGTCCAGAGACAGATATGACTACAGAACTGAAGCAGCGCGTTCGGAAGATCATCCGTTCACTGAAGCGCGCCTATCCCGACGCGAAGTGTTCGCTCAATCACGCAAACGCTTTTGAGTTGTTGATAGCGACAATTCTTTCCGCTCAGTGTACCGACGCGCGCGTGAATATTGTTACCCAGGATCTCTTTCGCAAGTATCGCAAACCTGAAGACTATCTCAAGGTTTCGCCAAAGGAGTTGCAGCGAGACATTCGCACCACCGGATTCTTCCGCAATAAGACAACTTCAATCCAGGGCGCTGCCAAAATGTTGCACGAGCAGTATGGCGATGAAGTGCCGCAGACAATGGACGAACTGCTGGAGTTGCCGGGCGTTGCACGCAAGACTGCAAACGTTGTGCTCGGTAATGCCTTTGGCATAAGCGCGGGCGTGGTGGTCGATACGCATGTCACCAGGCTTTCGCATCGCCTCGGGTTGTCTGAAGAGAAGACCGCAGAAAAGATCGAGCAGGACTTGATCGCGATCGTCCCGAAAAAAGATTGGGTTATCTTTCCGCACCTGATGATTGCCCACGGCCGCTCCATCTGCAAAGCGCGCAATCCGCTCTGCGCCGAATGCGTGGTTGAGAAGCTGTGTCCTTCGTCTTTCCTAAAGACCGGAGTGATGCCGGGAAGTTAATAACCCTGAGCCTCGCCCTAAAGGTGGATTGGAAAGCGAAACTCTCTTACTGGGACCGCGGGCGTCCCGCCGCATCAAGCAACCACTTAGATCAAGGTGGTTGAAGCCCTCCAATATGATTTGGCGTTATCCAGGAGAGCGGGCGGGACGCCCGCGGTCCCAGAAACGCACTAGCGCTTGCCAAGGATAGACCCTGCTAGCACATCGCCGCGAACGCCGCTACAATGAGCCCGCTCCGCTTATTCTGATGCAGGAATCGTCCGTCCCCGCAGGCTCCCATGCCCGTCGCAATTTGCCGTAATTTCGGCCCAATTCCCTGCTCTGTCGACCTGACGCTCAACTTCGTAGGCGGCGTAATCAACCCACCCAGAGAGGTCGGGGCATGAGTTACCGCTTTCCCTGGCATCGGCTGAGCGACGAGCATTTGCTCGATCTGCGCATCTGCGATCTGACGCTCAAGATCAAAGGCTCATTTCTCGAGCCACACATCAAACGCCTCTACAGCGAACTAAACGAACGCGGCATTCGCTTCAAGCCCCACGTTTGGCTTTCCGAAGAATGGTTCTCGCCTGATGGCGTGCCTGGCATTGCCATACCTTTTTATCTCGCGCATCCGCGGCTGATGAAGCTCGAGCGCAAGCAGATGCTGGAAGTTGAAGGCGGCACCGATCCCGAGTGCCTGCGTATTCTTCGTCACGAAGCGGGCCATGCTCTCGACACGGCGTTTCGTCTGCATTTCAAACGTCCCTGGCGTGAACTGTTCGGATCGTTTGCGCAACGCTATCCGGAGTTCTATAAACCAAAACCGAAGAGCCGGAAGTTTGTGCTGCACTTGCCTGCGTGGTACGCGCAGGCACACCCTGCCGAAGACTTCGCCGAAACGTTTGCCGTTTGGCTAACGCCGCGCTCCCGTTGGCGTCGTCGTTACAAAGGTTGGCCCGCGCTGCAGAAACTGGAATACATCGACGACCTGATGCAGGATCTGGCGGGAACGAGACCACGAAACCGCACCCGCACCAAAGTGGAACCAATCTCGGAACTACGCACTACGCTGCGCGAACACTACCTTCGCAAACGCGAGAAGTACAACTTTGATTGGCCCGCTGTTTACGATCGCGATCTGCTGCGCATCTTCTCAGACGATCCGCGTCATCGTTCCAAGCAGAGCGCCGCGAGTTTTCTCCGCACAGTGCGGCGCGAGGTTCGACAAATCGTTGCTGAAGGGACCGGAGTTCATCAATACACGATCGACCACGTTCTCGAAAACATGATCGACCGTTGCAAAGATTTGAAGTTGCGCGTAGGTATTCCTGCGCGGGAAGCGCGTAGGCGTGTCATGATTGTTTTGACAGTTCAGGTAATGAATGTGCTGCATTCGGGTTATCATCGTATCGCCCTTTGATCGCTATGAGCCGTCCCAAGACTTTCGAGCCGAAAAAAAAGCTGCGCATCATCGTCCTCGTGCATCAGGACCTCGTGCCTCCCGATTCGCTCGACGGACTGAGCGACAAAGAAAAGATTGAAGTCAAAACTGAATACGACGTTATCTCCACGCTCAAGAAGATGGGTCACGAGGTTTATCCCGTAGGCCTTTACAATCAGTTGAATGTGATCGGCGACGCGTTGCTGGAACACAAACCGCACATCGCCTTCAACCTGCTCGAGGAGTTTCATGGCTATCCGCTTTACGATCAGCACGTGGTTAGTTACCTGGAGCTGATGCGGCAGGCATACACCGGCTGCAATCCGCGCGGTATGACGTTGGCTCACGACAAGGCGCTAACGAAAATGATCCTCGCCTACCACCGCTTGCAGGTTCCCGGCTTCGCGGTCTTTCCCATGAATCGAAAAGTGAAGCGACCGAAGCGTTTGAAGTTTCCTTTGCTCGTGAAGTCAATCAGCGAAGAGGGTTCGGTAGGTATTTCGCAGGCATCGGTGGTTCATGACGACGAGAAGCTCGCACAGCGCGTGGAGTTTATTCACCGGCAAAACAAGACGACGGCGATCGCCGAGCAGTACATAAAGGGACGCGAGATTTACGTAGGCGTGATCGGTAACCAGAATATTCAAACCTACGCGCCCTGGGAGCTGGTGATGGAAAAGCTTCCAGAAGGCTCTGAAAACATCGCCACGCTCAAGGTGAAATGGGACCCGGCCTATCAGGAAAAAGTCGGCGTAAAGACACGCGCCGCCGAACTTACGCCCGAACAACACAAGACTCTCGCACGACTCTCCAAACGAATCTACCGCTATCTTTTTCTTAGTGGATACGCGCGGTTGGACTACCGCCTGACCGAAGAGGGACAGTTTTACCTGCTCGAAGCGAATCCCAATCCTCAGATCGCTGCGGGCGAGGACTTCGCCGACTCCGCCGCCCACAGCGGCCTACCTTACGATCAACTGCTACAGAAAATAATGACCGTCGGACTGAACTATCACGCCGCCTCACATGGCGACTGAAGAGTTAATCACTCCGAACCTACTACAACGACATTCGCCCGAACAAGCGGACTAGACATTGACCAAACAAAAGGAAGGAGCCTGCGAAGCTGGCGACAGAGTTCTAAGATCAGCACAAACCGAATCAAACCCACTCTATCGCGCGTTCGTCTGTCGCCCACTTTCGTGGGCTCGAATTGTTGTTGTGCCAGTCCCCAGGCTCGCAAAGCCTCGCCCGCTATCATTTTGTCCGCCTGCTTCGCAGGCTCGTTGAATGCTTCATTCGCGAAAGTGGCCCGTGAGACCTAAGACCAATGGGAACACGTCAGGCATTGATTGTATTCCTACTTCATAACGAAATAACGAAATCCGGAAAGGAACGTGCCCCTTGACGCTCGCACTCACGATGCTATTCGTACTGAATCTGTTCCGAAGTCTGCCCAAGACTCATCGAAATTCGCCTTCACATTGACTGATTGTGTTTGAAGATAAAACAACTTCAGACGTTACTCACTGCATAAGTTAACATTTTCTCCAAATTCGTGTGACCTCTTTTGGTTCGCACCTTTTAGATCTAGTGTGATTCGTCACGAAACAGTCACATTGCCCCTTGTTCGTCAGACTTCCGATCTCTAGAATCGTTTTTGCCTCCAGGTAGTACCCCCCTCATCACGAAAAAATTTAAGGAGAGCGAGACCCCCTTGCAATTGAAAAAACTGTTCCCCTATGCGCTCGCGGCCTGCTTTGCCCTCGCGCTTCCGTCATTGGCGACCGCGCAGACTGGCGAAACTCGCCAACGCCTGGTCAAGCCCACCCTCAAAACTTTCGAGCCCTCCAAGCTCGACAAAGAACCGGTTATCATCTCTCTCGCTTCGGCAGAAGACATCAAGGCGTCGAAACCTTTAACCAGCAAAGGTGGTGGTAGTCTTCAGGTTCGGCAGTTGCTCACCGCGGCGATAGAGGAACGACTTGGCTCGCCTTATCACTGGGGCTCAACGGGACCGACGTCCTTTGACTGTTCAGGTTTTGTCTGGAGCATTTACCAGTCGGCGGGAATTGATTTTGAACGGGGTAGCGCGCGCACCTTGTGGGGTCGCTTCGAGGCGCCGGCTCCCGAAGAACAATACAAGTTTGGCACGCTAGTCTTCTTCAGCAATCTGGCGCACGTCGGAGTTGTCGTTGACGAACACGGGTTCTATCACGCCTCGCGTCATCATGGCGTGGTCTATTCGCCTTTCAACGACTACTGGCTCGCGCGCATTGACGGCTTTCGCAAGGTCCCCACGACACCGGCCAAGACCACTGATTAACTCCAAACAAGATCGCCCCAAAAACGAAAGCGCCGGCGCTTCTGATCAAAGCGCCGGCGTTTTTGTTTTGGGAACTGAGCCCTGACGATCGGGCTTCCGCCAGGTCTACTTCTCCGAAGGACTTGGCATGAAACCAGCACGATGCTCTTCATCTCTGGCTTCCCACACCACTGTAATCTTCTCTATCGCAACGTAACACGTCTTGTCGTCGCTGTCCTTCAGGTGAAGCACTCCCTCTTCGACCTTCAGAACTTCCCCGCGCAAGCTCGATCCGCCGCCGCAGTAGACATCGATCTTCTTGCCCCGGAGTTTGGCTAACAGTGTCTGCATGATTTTGCCAATGTAGGACACGCATTCCTGCCTGTCAATTTTTGATAAGACATAATTCTAGTTGCAAATTGATGCGCTTGCGTCGCCGGGGCAGTAGCCCGACTGTTAAGGAGGGCTTTGCCGTTCAAACCGAGCCCTCCATAACTGTCGGGCTACTGCCCCGGCGGAGACGGCATCAATAAGACCACGACCCAATATTAGAAAAAGGACAGACAAGAATGTCTGTCCTACTTTTTGCCGTTCTCAAAAGTAATCTTCACGAGCGGGATCACGTCAGGGTCGCCCTGTTGGTCGCGTTCAAATTCCAGCAGATCGTAATAAGCGCAGCGCGAGGTTGTCGGAAACTCGCGACACACCAGCGGCCGCGCATTGTAGATGGTGCATTTGCGCGTGTCCTGATCCAGAAACGTGCAGGCCTGTCCAAACAAGCGATCAGCTTTGCGCCGGAGAATTCTTTCTTTGCCAAATACTTTGGTAAACCGCTGAATCGCAACTTCAGGCAGCACGTCAAAATGCGCCGCCAGTCGGCGGATGTCACGCGGCGTTAGCTGGACCCGATCGTAGATCGAGCAACAGTAGGCGATGCACTTATCGCAGTCATACTTCAGCGTCTTGTGCCCGTTAGCTGGTGTTACACCCATGTTTGGTTTGGTTCCTCTATTCCTGTTCAGCGCCGCTTCGACTTTCTATATTCAGAGCGGAGCAGTTTCATAAACTCGTCGCGGCGATCGTAAAGCCGCTTTGGTTCACGCGCGCGGTGTTTGGCTAGAGCATAAGCGGTAATGATCGGAAGCGCTACCGTGGAATCGACGTAACAAACAACGGCATCGGGTAAACGCTCAGGATCGACCTTGCCCCAGGAAACAGCTTCGCCCGGCGTGGCGCCTGACAAACCGCCAGTGTCGGGTCTTGCGTCGGTTACTTGCAGAAAATAATCATGACCACGTTCGTCTATCCCCAATACTTCCTGAATCTGCGGTTCTGTTTGCAGCAGGAAATTTTTGGGTGAACCGCCGCCGAGAATGAAACAGGCAGAGCGGCCGGGTTTCTTTTCAATGCGGCCCTTACCACCTCCGGCTTTTCCTGCGTTGCGTTTCGCTGCCAACACAATCGCCGCAGTCTCATTCACATCCAGCGACGGATCAAAGGCCAGCTTGTTGCCCTGCAACGCCTTCGCCGCGACATTCATGCCTATCGAAGAATCGCCCGGAGATGACGTATAAATAGGCACGGCATACTCGTAAGCAACGGCCAGGAGTGATTTATCTTTCAAGCCCAAGGCCCGCTCACGCTCATGCACATAACGCCCGGCAAGGTAGTGAAACTCAGCGGTGGACATCGTTTTCTGAAACTCTTTCGCGGTGATCATCTTCCGAAAGAAAGCGTCAGTGTCCAGCAACACGGAATAGTCGAAGAAGATGTCGTAGATGCGAACAACTTCCTCCTGACGCAGGATGATGTCGGAAATCTGCGCATTGCCTTCGCGCATTACGAGGCCGATACCAAAGTGTGTGTCGTGATAGAGATTGGCGCCGGTCGAGATTATCCAATCCACAAATCCCGCTTTGATCAAAGGGATGAGCGCTGACATTCCCAAGCCGGCGGGCGTAAGCGCGCCCGTAATTGACATGCCAATCGTAACTTCCGGCTCGAGCATCTTCAGCGCGAAGAGTTGGCAGGCCTCACGCAAGCGCGCGCCGTTGTAAGCGAGAAATGATTCGTCAACCAACTCTGCGATAGTTGTACTCTTAGTGATCGGCGCTGGATCGATTCTTCGTCCCCGTAAAAACTTGCTTGTTCGCTTCGCCATTAGCTGTAGGTACCTTGCCGGGCTTAAGTAATATTGCTCATTCCGTTTGATTTCCTTACAGCGGCCCGCCTCACGCGCAGCCGCCCGATGCGTCGCTCGTCTGCTTCCAACACTTCCAGCTCGAGTCCGCGAAAGGTCAATTGCTCGCCGGGTTGCGGCACTTTCCCTGACTCGTTGATGACGAGACCGGCGATCGTCGTGAAATCGTCGGCTTCTATTTCCATGTCAAACAAACGCTCGATCTTTCCGATCTCGGTTGAGCCCAGCACCTCGTAGCAGCCAGCGGCTTGTTGGACGATGTCGTTCAGTTCTTCGCCCGCGATGTCTTCATCTTCAATCTCACCGACGATTTCCTCGAGGATGTCTTCAACGGTCACCAAACCCGCCACGCCGCCGTATTCATCAATCACCATCGAAAGCTGCACGTGTGCCTTCTGCATTTCCTCCAGCAGGTCGGAAACTTGCTTGGTCTCGGGAATAAAATAAACCGGCCGCACCAGCGGCGAAATGGACCCGTCTTCATTTCCCTCCGCCCAACGCTGAAGCAGGTCGCGCACGTAGATGAGTCCTTCAACGTTGTCTATCTGGTCGCGATACACGGGTAGTCGTGAATACTTCGATTCGATCATCACGTCGCGTGCCTCGCGAACCGTAGCCGCGGCTGAGACCGCGACAATGTCAGGCCTTGGCGTCATCACTTCACTGACGCGAGTATCGCCAAACTCAATGATCGAATGGATCAGTTCGCCTTCTTCTTCTTCGAGTATCCCCTCTGCCTCGCCCACATCAATCAGCGCCTGAATGTCGTCGCCGGCGTCCTGCTCTTCATCTTCCTCGCCGTTTTCCAGTTCCTCATCCTTGCGCCGCGAACGATCAAATAACCTGTGAAAGGGATCCGCAGCGAAAGCCATCAACGGCAGCAACGGACGAATCACGGGCAAGAGAAACAGGAGCGTCCCCTCCGGGTCGCGCGTCGAGATAAATAGCGGAATGATTTGGCGGAAGATGCCGGCGAGCATCAAGCCCGCGAGTAGACCGAACAGGACAAAACGATCCTGCTGAAACAAACTTAGTGAGATGGAGGTGATAAGAACCGCGATTACTACCAGCAGAATCTGAATTGTCGCCGAGATAGCAAAGCTAAACCGGGGACGATTCTCGAGCACCTGCTTCAGAAAAGCTGCCGAGCGTAACTTAGCGCGTTCCTCCGCTTCGGTAATCAGGCGACGCAGGCCGACGTCGCTCAACTGGCCAAAGGCCATATCGACCGTCGCGAGCAAGGACAACCCAACCAGCAGCAGCAAGGCTAGAGTAAGCTCAATCTGATTCTGCATTGTTCAGTAAATAGTAAATGGTAAATAGTGAATAGTTAAGTGGCGGCGCTCTCATTCACACATGGGCTTCGGCCAGGTGATCAAAGGTTCCAAAGAAAAAGGGAAACCGTTTAAACGGTTTCAGGTTCCCCTCGTAACCCAGCCACCTGGCTGAAGCCAAGTGTGAATGAGACCAAGCAAGCCACTACTATTCGCCTAACTAGGTTGTTGCCTTCAGTTGAGTCCGCGAATGAAAGTGCTTGGCTATATCCGAAGCTTCTTCCTCAGCCGCAGCTCCAACCGATTCATCTCCCCTTTGTCCGTGGCGTGATCGTAGCCGCAAAGATGGATCAGACCATGCAGAATAAGTTGTGCGATTTCCTCGTCCAGCGTCAAACCGTTTTCTTTTGCCTGTCGCGCTGCCTGCTCGACTGAAATCACCACGTCTCCCAGGCTCGGGCCATCCATTCTTTCAAACTCATCCTGCTCCGCTGGAAACGACAACACGTCCGTTGTCCCCTGCTTGTGGCGCCAAAGCCGGTTGAGTTCGCGCATTGCTCGGTCGGAAACAAAAGCAACGGTCACGCCCTGAGCGTCAGCAGGGACAACTCGCCACGCCTTTTCGACGAACGCCTGCCAGCGTTCGCGGTCAATCGGTAGTTTGCGTTGGCGATTAACAACTTCAATCATGATCATCCACAGATTACGCAGATTACACCGATTAAGAATAGAAAACCGTGAGGATCATTCGCGGGCGATGTGTGTACTCTTATCTTTCTCAAAATCTGCGAAATCTGCGGATAACTTCTCGCTAAATGTGGCTCTTGTGGTTGGAATGCTCTTCGTAAGCCTTGATTATCATCTGCACCAGCTTATGCCGCACCACATCTTTTTCGGTGAAATAGACAAACTCGATCCCTGTAAGATTCTTAAGCACGCGCTCAGCTTCAATTAGTCCACTGCGCTTGCCGGCAGGCAGATCGACCTGGGTAACGTCGCCGGTGATCACAGCCTTCGAGCCAAAACCGATGCGCGTCAAGAACATCTTCATCTGTTCGCTGGTGGTGTTTTGCGCTTCGTCAAGAATGATGAAAGCATCGGAAAGCGTGCGGCCGCGCATAAAGGCAAGGGGCGCTATTTCGATTACCTGCTTCTCAAGCAGCTTCGTCACGCGTTCGTAGTCGATCAAATCAAACAGCGCGTCATAGAGCGGACGTAGATAAGGATCTACTTTCTCCTGCAAGTCGCCGGGAAGAAAACCTAACTTCTCCCCGGCCTCAACCGCGGGCCGGGCCAGTACAATCCGGTTCACCTGCTTTTGCATCAACGCCTGCACCGCAAGCGCCACCGCCAGATAAGTTTTTCCCGTGCCGGCTACGCCGATGCCGAAAACGACGTCCTGCTCCTGAATCGCCTGAATGTACTTTCGTTGCGTGGCCGACTTGGGCGCGACTTGTTTCTTGCCCGTCGGATTGAAGCGCGACTTGGTGAAATAGTCGCGCAAGCTGAAGGCGCGATCTTCCGCAATCTGCGCGAACGCCTCGCGCAATTCTTTGTCTGTAAAAGAACGCCCCTCACGAAAAAGTTCTGAGAAGTCTTCGAGGATGGCTTGTGCGGTCGCAACGTCTTCGGGACCGCCATCGATTGAGACGTCCTGGCCGCGTGCATCAATGCGGACATCGAGCAGCGACTCGAGGTATTTGATGTTCTGATCGTGAACACCAAAGAGCGTTTCCAGCCCGCGAGGTGGAAGTTCGATTTGTATCAAGTTCTGTCGCGCTCTCTTTCTGCCGGCGACAAACTCAAGTGTGACGTGTTAACCAAGGTGCGTGAGCGTGCTGGAATTGCTGGCATAATCTATAGGCTTCGACGCTACTACACACGGCAATAGCTGTCAAATAATCAATACGCCGCGCCTGCGCGAATCCGCGCGCTTGCTTGACACTCAATCGCGTGCTCCTTATACTCCGTCACTTGCGCAATGACCCCCATCGTGTAAACTGTTTATCTAAAGACTACCAAAGCACAAGTTAGCAGTAAGTGTTAACGGAGAGAGTGAATGCCTAATCATAAGTCAGCGGAAAAGAGAATGCGCCAGAGCGAGGCGCGCCGAAAAATCAATCGTGGAAATCGCAGCCGTTTGCGAACCACCATCAAGAATCTACGCAGTGCAATCGGTTCTGGCGATGCCAAGCAGATTCAGGAGCTTTTGCCGATGACGGTTTCGACGATCGACAAGGCAGTACAGAACGGCGCCCTGCATAAGAATGCGGCTGCACGCTACAAGTCGCGCTTGACTGCTCGTTCGAACGCGGCAGCAGCCAAGTAGATATAGACGAAAAACAATTTGAGGCGAGGCGGATCGAATTTTCGGTCCGCCTCGTTTCTTTTTGCGTAGGACAGGCATTCCTGCCCGTCCATTGCTTGCGCGGAAAACCAACGAAGGAGGGACAGGCAGGAATGCCCGTCCTACTTAAGAAGGAGCGCGATGCCCGACCATTACCAAAGCGAGCAAGAGATTCATGCAGTGGTTGCTGGTTTCGAAAACTGCACGACTGCCAAAGACGAATTCACACACTTAAGTCACTTAACGGTTGCGGCTTACTATCTAGGCAAGGCAACTCCTGAGGAAACCTTCGAGAAGATGCGCCACGGTCTCCTGCGCTTTCTCGGTCATCATGGCGTTGGCCGCGCCAAGTATAGCGACCGAGTGACCTGGGCCTGGATTAAGCAGATTCAAAGCGCCATCGAACAAATGGACCCGAACCTCTCGCTTCTTGAAGTTACTAACGCCGTGGTTGATCGTTTGGGTGATTTACGGAATTGCTGTTGCGCCTGACGATGAACTGAAATAGAAGCGCTGCTGGATTCTCTGACTTGTTCGCCTTGAAGTTGTTTGATAACTTTCTTCCGGAGAGACAATCCCTTATGAAAATCCACTACCTTATTGCAACAGCCCTCCTGGTGCTGATTCCGGCCGCCAGTTTGGCGCAACTCAAACCGGAACAGACGCTCAACCGCCGCGCAATCTCGGAACTCCGCTTTTCACCTGACGGTAGTCGGGTAACCTTCACGGTGAACGAGCCACCGAAGGGCGCGAGTCGCAGCAGGCATATTTGGATTCTGGAAGTAGGAACGCGCGAAGTTCGTCAGTTTACAAACTCCGCCACAGAATTCGTCGTCTACCCACGGGAGGGTCACGGCTTCCGCGAAGAAAAACATCAGCTTGATGTACTCAATCGGATAATTGGGTGGTTTGATAGACACCTAAGGAAATAAGGTTAACGGCAAACGCGCTGCCCAAATCATAGGAGAAGCGAAAATGGCAACAACACGTAATTTTGGCACCTTTGCGCTAATGGTCGCGATCATCCTTTGGGGAACACTGCTGGGCGGCGTTGCCTATTCGCACCTGGTCTACTTCCCTGCCTATCTCTCCGACCTGCCCGCTTCAGCAGTCGTAGTAAACGGGCCTTACGGTTTGAACGACGCAATATTCGGGGCAGTGATTCACCCGCTGCTAATCATCTCGCTGGTCGCCGCTTTGGTGCTGAACTGGAATTCAAGCTCGCGACGCAAACTTATCGCCGTCAGCTTCGCGATCTACGTAACGGTGTTGTTGATATCTTTCTTTTACTTCGTTCCCGAACTGACGCTCTTCAAACACAGCCCAGAGTCAACCGTTCCAGCGACTGAATGGCTTGCCCGAGGAAGACGTTGGCAGAGATTGAGTTGGTTGCGTGGGGTAACGTTGTATTTATCGATTGTGCCGTTGCTGTTTGCGCTAACAAAGCCTGCTGGGCCGAGAGAACTGGTTCCCTAACAATCGTTCCGAGCCGGCGCCTAATGAACTACATAGTCGCGCGTGCTCACTAATTCGCCGGCTTCTTCCCCGTCACTAATAAAACTTGCCCGGGAAAAACCATGCCGCCTGTTTTGAAGTAACTTCCGACTTTCTTCTGAACGGTATACTTGATTGCGCCCACCTGATCGGGCACCAATCTCCGAAGCTTATTTCTAAACGTATCAGACATCTCGGTGCGCAGCTCCCAAAACTGTTCGACGGTAATCGGCGCTTCAATCGAGAATTGGAAAGGACGCTCTGTGACTGACGTCGCCCCCGCTGCTGTTAGAAGTTTGGCGAGTTTTCCTGGGACGGAAAACCGGAAAGCGGTGGGCGCGTCTTCCTCTTCAA
This sequence comes from bacterium, assembly GCA_040004575.1. Classification (GTDB taxonomy): domain Bacteria; phylum Acidobacteriota; class Blastocatellia; order Pyrinomonadales; family Pyrinomonadaceae; genus PSRF01. The sequence goes on along the minus strand of JBDUAQ010000037.1, from coordinate 7,508 downwards.
GATCAGCCGGCACAAACCGGTCGAGGATTTCGGTAACGACGTTGAAAAAAGGATTGACTTCCTTGTTGGCCCACACGAGAAAGGAGACGTGCCCGCCAGGTTTTACCACTCGCAATATCTCCCTCAGGCCGGCCGCCACATCATTGAAAAACATCGCCGACATACGGCCGACGGCAACGTCGAAGGAAGCGTCAGCAAACGGAAGCTGCTCCGCTGAACACTGGTGGAATTGAATGTTTGCTAAACCTCGTCGTTCAGCTTCGGCGCGCGCGGCTTTGACCATGCCCGCCGCCGGATCCGTATAGGTCACAAAGCCGGAGTTGCCAACAACCGCCGCGATCGTGAGCGATGGCTCACCGCTACCACCACCAACATCGAGCACCGTCTGACCGGAAACAATTTGGGCTTCCTCAATCAGCGCCTGCGACAGAGGCGCGTACATCTGCTCGATCAACGCCTGGTGTTTATTCCAGTATTGAGATGAGACTTCCCAGGCGGCGAGAACTTCGCTGGCTTTGTCGGTAGTCATTATTATTTCGGTTCCAACGGCAGACCCGCCTTTTCCCAAGCCGTAAAACCAATGAAGAGAGGGTGAACATTCTTGTAGCCATGCTCGGCGAGTTCCTGCGCCACACGGGCACTGGAGGCTTCATGCGGTCAAGTACAATAGGTGATCACCGTCCGGTCGTGCGGAATCTCGCCAAGGTGTTGCTCAACTTCGTCGGCGGGCACGCGTATCGCGCCAGGCAATTTTGTTTCGGCTTCAGCCCAGGCCTGAGGGTTTCGCGTGTCGACAAAAGTGAATTGCTCGCCGCGATCCATTCTTTCTTTGATTTCGTCAATCGTTACCCTGGTCGCTTCCATATCGCTCTCCTCCATTCCATTTGCTGATGATTCATTTCAAATCAAACAGCAAAACTTCCGCAGGCCCTCGCGCGTTAATGCTGAGGTTTGATTCCTGGCTAACCGCCGCACCGTCGCCTTGTTTGAGGACAACGTCATTCAAGGTCACCGAGCCGTCAGCAACCTGGAGCCAGGCGCTGCGCCCGTTTTCCAAAGCGTGACCCACTTCCTGTTGGTCATCGAGGAGCGACGCGTAGATCTTCGCATCCTGATGAATGCTGACCGAGCCATCGCTGCCATCAGGCGAAACGATGAGTCGAAGCTTGTTGCGTTTCTCTTCGTCAGAAAACTTCTTTTCCTCGTATTCCGGTTGGAGATTTTGCTCGCTGGGGAAGATCCAGATCTGGAGCAGATGCACCGGCGCATCCGGCGAAGGGTTGGTTTCGCTATGCATCACGCCCGTGCCGGCGCTCATGCGTTGCGCGTCGCCGCGCCGAATAATCGATCCGGTGCCCATGCTATCGCGATGTTCAAGGGCTCCCTGCAAAATGTAGGTGACGATTTCCATGTCGCGATGTCCGTGCGTGGGAAAGCCGTGGCCGGGCTGCACGAAGTCTTCATTGAATACCCGGAGCGTCCGAAAGCTTGTGTGGCTCGGGTCGTAGTAATCACCAAAAGAGAAACTGTGATAGGTATTGAGCCAACCGAAATCGAAATGGCCGCGCTCTTCAGCTTTGCGAATCGTGATCATGGAATTCCTTCAGGTAACTAGAAGTTCAAGTAGTTCAGAGTTCAAGCTTTAGCTTGCCAATTTCAAAGCAACAACCTAAAGGTTGAACGCTGAACTACTTGAACGCAGAACTAGCTTGAACAAAAATCTCCGCCAACTCATTTAACCCGCGCGCATCTTCGTCGTCAAACCTGGCGAACGATGGACTATCGAGATCGAGGACACCGATCAATTGCTCATGCGCGATTAACGGAACAACGATCTCGGAATTCGAGGCGCTGTCGCAGGCGATGTGCCCGGGAAATTCGTGCACGTTATCAACCAGAATGGTCTGTCGCTGTTCCGCGGCCGTTCCGCAAACTCCCTTGCCCATCGCAATGCGTACGCAGGCCGGCTGTCCCTGAAACGGTCCCAGCACGAGTTCGTCCTGCTTTAACAAATAGAGCCCCGCCCAATTCAGATCGGGGAGCGAATGATAGAGCAGCGCAGCGAAGTTTGCGGCGTTGGCGATGAAGTCGCGCTCGCCTGCGAGTAAGCTTCTTAACTCGGAAGCGAGCCGGTCGTAAGGCTCATCCTTCGATGACTCAAGTTTTGTTTGTTCCAATGCGTTCATCGGCTCAAGAAACTGTTCAACCAGCCATCGAAGATGGCGGTAGATAGTAGCCCCGGGCGTAAGCCCGGGGTAAGGTGTAGAGAGACTACTAAGCCCTCGAAGAGGGCGGCAGAACTCCTTCAGAACGAACTTTGAAATCAATTTGAAATCAATTCTGTCGCCCCTTGCAGGGGCTTCGATTGATTTCCAGCCTCTTACCCCAGGCTAACGCCTGGGGCTATTCTCTTCCGCCCGCTCCCGCGGGCTCCTTGAATGCCTTCAACTTCATCGCTTCATTGGATGGGATAACCATCGAATTTGCTCTCCTCATTCTTCCACCGACGGTTGAATGCTTATCACCACCGACTTCGATGCCGGCGTATTGCTCTTATCGGCCACGCTCCGAAGCGGCACCAGTACATTTGTCTCCGGAAAGTAAGTGGCGGCACAACGGCGCGGAATGCTGTAGGGAACGACAACGAAGTGGCGCGCGACACGCTTCTCGCCTTCAAAGTGGCTAATCAAATCTACCGCTTGTCCTGCAGTCAAACCGGCCGCGCGTATGTCGTCGACGTTAAGAAAGACGACGCGCCGCCCGTTGTAAATACCGCGATAACGATCGTCGAGTCCATAGATCGACGTGTTGAATTGATCGTGGCTGCGGATCGTCATCATCAAATACTGATCAGGCCCCAGGTCATGACGCGGCAAAGAGTGAACCGTAAAAACCGCGCGACCGCTTGGCGTCTTGAAAACGCGCTCGCGCGGCGGACTTGGAAGATGAAAGCCGCCTGGCTGTCGCACGCGAGTGTTGTAGTCATCAAACCCGGGTACGACGCGCTCGATATGATCGCGGATCAGATCGTAATCAGCGACGAGTGCCTGCCAATCGATGTGCGAACGATCACCCAGCGTCGCCATCGCCAGACGGGCAACAATCGCCGGTTCACTCAGGAGATCATCCGAGGCGGGCTTTAGAAAACCGCGCGACGCCTGAACGACCGCCATTGAGTTCTCCGTGGTCACGAATTGCGGACCGGAACTTTGCAAGTCAATCTCCGTTCGTCCCAGACAAGGAAGGATCAAAGCCTGCTCGCCGGTGATCAAGTGCGCGCGATTGAGTTTCGTGGAAACGTGCACAGTCAAACTGCAACGCCGCAATGCCTCGGCCGTGTATTCGGTGTCGGGAGTTGCGGAAAGAAAGTTGCCGCCGAGTGCAAAGAAGACGCGCGCTTGCTTCGCGTGCATTGCCTCGATCGCTTTTACCGTGTCGTAGCCGTGACGGCGCGGCGGCTCAAAACTGAATTCACTTCCGAGTTTTTCAAGAAAAGCATCTGTGGGTCTTTCCCAAATTCCCATCGTGCGATCGCCCTGCACGTTGCTGTGCCCTCTGACGGGACACAAGCCCGCACCGGGTTTGCCAAGCTGCCCGCGGCACAACATCAAATTCACTATTTCCTGAATGTTGGCCACCGCATTCTTGTGTTGCGTCAGGCCCATCGCCCAACAAAAGATTGTGCGCTCAGATTCAATGAAGATCCTCGCCGCCTCTTCGATCTGCTTTCGCGAGATGCCGGATTGTTCGACGATCTCGTCCCACGAAGCGTTATTGATCGCGACCGCAAATTCCTGGAACCCGGTTGTGTAACTGTCAATGAAACCGTGATCCAGGACCTTGCTTTGCCGCCGCTCTTCTTCTTTTAGGACGGCTTTGCTAATGCCCTGCAGCAACGCCACGTCGCCATTGATCCGCACCTGAAGAAACAGATCCGCGAGCTTGGTGCCGTGACCAACCCAATGCAGAACATCCTGCGGATGCTTGAAGCGCGTCATGCCCACTTCGGGCAGTGGATTGATATGCACCAGCTTGCAGCCGTTCTGTTTAGCTTTTTGCAGCGACGTGAGCATGCGCGGGTGGTTCGTTCCTGGATTCTGTCCGATGACGAATATCGCCTGGGCAAGATCGAAATCTTCGAGTGTGACTGTTCCCTTGCCGGAGCCGATTGTTTCGCTCAATGCAGAGCCGCTCGACTCATGGCACATGTTTGAGCAGTCGGGAAGATTGTTTGTGCCAAACTGCCGCACGAAAAGTTGGTAGAGAAATGCAGCTTCGTTACTGGTCCGTCCAGAGGTATAAAAGATCGCTTCGTCTGGATCGCGCAGGGATCTTAATTCGCTCGCGATCAGAGCAAACGCGTCGTCCCAGCTTATCGCTTCATAGTTTGTCGCCTCACGGCGAAGCACCATCGCGTGTGTAATGCGGCCCTGTTTGCCCAGCCAGTGATCAGATTGTTCAGCCAGGTCGGCAACACTCCACTCGCGAAAAAATTCTCGAGTTAACCGCTTCGTCGTTGCTTCGTCGGCGACGTGCTTGGCGCCGTTTTCACAAAACTCAGCGTGGGAGCGTTCGCCATCGGGTTCAGGCCAGGCACACCCAGGACAATCGAAGCCCGCTTTTTGATTGAGCTTCAGCAGCGTTCGCACTCCGCGCGCGACCCCCATTTCGTTCCAGGCTGATTTCGCGGTAGCCATGATCGCAGGAATACCGCCAGCCACTTTGCTGAGGGGTTCGATCTCGACGAGAGAGTTCTCTTCGGGTGGTTGCGCGCGCGGCGACGCCTTTTCGTCGTTTGACATTAGTTCCTGGCAATAACGATTGAATGTTGGTTGATTCTAGTTGAGCCGACGGCATCGTTCAACAGAGCCAGTACCCTGATCTCTGTTTAGACAAAGGGAAGCGCGCGAGTTTCTGAGACTGCGGCTGACAACATTCCGGTCAGAACGATGAGACTTGGCAAACTGACCGTTCAAATCGCCCCAGGGCCGGAAGTTTCTGAAGGAAAGCGTGAGATTTCCTGAGAAAAACGACTCAGCGGAGGCTTTCACTAACGGCACGCCGTTCGCACTAAGGGCAGCGGCCAAATAGGCCAAGAATCTGGCCAAAAGGGCCGGTCCCCCAATCGCCAGCCTCTTTCGGTCCTTAAACTTCTGACTCGGTTACACAAGCAACGACAGCCAAGTGCGATGGCTAAACAAGATTCAATGACCAGTTACATGCGGAGCATAATCCTCCTTGGGGGAGGTATTATTCTCGCTGCAATAGTGCGCCTGCCGTGGGCGAGCCTTGGTTTGCGATTCCTGCTGCTGGCCTTCATTACCGTTGGAATTAGCTCCCGCGTTTCGGTCCGCATTCCGCGCGCAAACACAAACATCACCATCTCTGACACCTTCATATTCCTGGTCATGCTGCTTTACGGTGGACCAGCAGCGATCCTTGTCGCCGCCACTGAGGGCTTCACTTCCGGCATTAGAATAAGTAAGACCCCGACAATCATTCTATTCAATTCCGCCGTGATGGCTTGTGCGACCGCGGTCACCGTGATAGCACTCTCGCTGCTGGGGGTTGATCCCAGCGCCAGTCTGGAAGCAACAATAATCGCGGTATGTGTAATGGCGTTGGTCCAGTACGTTTCAAACACGGGTCTCGCGGGAATTGCCCTGGCCCTCAAAGCAGGCACTCGTTTTTGGCCTACCTGGCAGAAGCACTATTTGTGGACGTCCATCACCTACTTTGGTGGCGCTGCCGCCGCTGGAGTTCTCTTCCGCTCCTTCAACACGATTGGCCTCTACGCCCTGGTGGCGACAATCCCGATCATTTCCATACTTTACTTTACCTACAACAAGTATCTTGAAGATATCCGCCAAACCTCCGCGCTGGCCGAAAAGGCCGAACGCGAACGCGCCGAACTGGAACGTGAGCGAGCGGAACAAGCTGAGCGCCACGTGGATGAATTGAGCCTCCACATCGCCGAGCAAGACCGCATCAGCAAGGCCCTGGAAGAAAACAAAGAACATTTCCGTCACGCGGCGTTTCATGATGCCCTGACCGGCCTGCCGAATCGCCCGTTGCTCCTCGATCACTTGAGACTGGCGATTGAACGTTCAAAGCTCAATCACAATCATCTATTCGCGGTTCTGTTTATCGATCTCGATCGCTTTAAGAACATCAACGACAGCCTGGGCCACAACACCGGCGATCAACTTCTGGTCGCTATCGCGCGAAGAATCGCCGGCTGCCTGCGCCCGACGGACACCGTTGCCCGTCTGGGAGGCGATGAATTTGCGATCCTGCTCGACGGCCTGGAAAACTGGACCATCGCGACTGACGTCGCGGAGAGAGTTCAAACCGAGCTATTGAAACCTTTTAGTCTGAACGGCCACGAAGTGTACACGACTGCCAGCATCGGCATTCGCTTGAGTATGGATGGCCGCGAGGATGCGGCGAAAATGCTACGCGACGCCGACACCGCCATGTATCGCGCGAAAGACAGCGGCAAAGCTCGGCACGAATTGTTTCACAGCGCCATGCACACGCGTGCTGTTGCGTTGCTTAAACTCGAGAATGACCTGCGTCGCGCTATCGAGCGAGAAGAGTTTTGCGTTCATTATCAACCAATCATGTCGATCGAGACTGAAGTACTCACCGGCTTCGAAGCGCTGGTAAGGTGGAACCATCCGGAGCGCGGCCTCGTCATGCCTGACGAATTTATCCCCATTGCCGAGGAGACCGGATGCATTACGGAGATCGGCGCCGTGGTCTTACGAGCGGCCTGCAAGCAAATGCGCCAATGGCATGCGGCGCTGGGAAGAGAATCCCTCACGATAAGTGTCAACCTCTCAGGCAAGCAATTGACGCAGACGAATCTTATTCAGCAGATACAAGAGACACTGGAGCAAACCGGACTAAAGCCTGGCTGCTTGCGACTGGAGATCACTGAGTCTGTCGTAATGGAAAACGCCGAACTCGCGACCAACACGCTGTTGCAACTAAGGAAGCTGGGAGTGCATTTGAGCATTGACGACTTTGGCACCGGCTACTCATCTCTGAGTTACCTGCATCGCTTTCCAGTTAACACCCTCAAGATTGATCGTTCGTTCATCGGCAGAATGGCGAAGGGTGATGAGAATTCCGAGATCGTCAGAACAATTTGCACCCTCGCGAACAATCTCGGCATGGAAGTCGTGGCGGAAGGCGTGGAAACTCGCGAGCAACTGGAGTTGCTGCGGTCGCTAAAGTGTGAATATGGTCAGGGCTACTTGTTCTCGAGACCGGTTGACGCTAAAACGGCAACGAAGCTGGTTATTGAAAACCCATCCGGTGGCGACGTCCTATCCCTGGATGCCATCATGGGGTTGGAGCCGGTCACCTCGTCAATAAATTAAGCACCTCCGCTAAAGCTTAACCCTACTTTCCCAAAAACTCTTCGCACCCCACGCACATCGTCCAGCCCCGTATATCGCGCTTGATCAGCAAATCATGCATGAGGCCCGAAGGGCCGGAAT
>JBDUAQ010000036.1:0-20823 GCA_040004575.1 bacterium | reverse complement strand
CCTCCACGCATCTTTCCCTTTCACACACCACTGAGCACGCGATCGCGCAGGTGATATTAGAAAGACTGTGAAGAGAGATTCCGATTTTTTAAGGTCTGCGTCGGAAGAAGTCAGTACCCTTGATCAAGCGCACGTTGCAAAAGTTCTTTATCCTGTCAAAGTCTTTGATGTTATCAGTGACTATTGCGATTCCAGCTCGTCGTGCGGTTCGAGCTATGAGTACGTCATTTGTAATCCGGTATTTCTCGCCGATTGATATTTTTGGTATCAGACCGCTCTTTTTGGATCTTCTCCGTCTTTGTAAAGCGTTCAATATCAGGCCCACGTGCCACCAGTCTTCAGCAGTCGGCACCAGGAGTCGATTTGCTTTCTCGTAATCTCGATAAGCTGCTTCAAATTCCTCGATCGCTTCTGAATCCCTTGCTCCTGCCAAGAGTTCTTGCAGAACAACGATAGACATATAAAAGCCGGCGGGAAATTGCGCCGGCTTGTGCTTGATGAAGATATCCGAGTCGTACGTTATTTTGGGCATTTGACTCAGCTGGTTTTTCTCTCCCTACCAGAGTTCTTATGGATCGACTCCCAGGCTCGCAGCATATGCTCGTTTGCGCGTTCGACAAAGCGAGCTGCGGAGTCACGCTTAGCTGTAACAGGAGAAACTCGCTTTGCTGATTTGCCGTTGCCTGTTACGGACTGAGAATTCTGTTTCGAACTTTTTTGGCTGGGGCGGCCCTTGCCCTGTTTAAGGGAAGTTTCTCTTTTCATAACTTTCACCAATCTTTGCTCAATATACCACATCACAAATCGATAGAAAGCAGTCCAAACGCAGTGCTCGTTTCGACTCAATGCAAGGATTTAGTTATCGGCGGAATTGAGAATGCCCACTACCGCATGTCATTAACCAGCGTTCGTCTGCCACGTTGGTCAACATCCACGCGAGTCTGCAGCAACGAAGAGGAGTTGTATTGGTAGGTTCGAACTGGTGATCGGGAATGTTCTGACTGGAGGGACTCATCGTTGGGTTCACTCTCAGCCACCTGATCAGCCTCAACGCCAATTGAGTCAGGCAGGTTCCCGTGCAACAAGCATTCGACGTTAGGCGCGAGCCTTTCAGTAACTGCAATCAACTCGCGATGCGGACAAGAGAGAGTTGAAAGCGCGCCGTTGTCCGCGTCAATCTCCACAAACTCTATTCCTTCCGGACAATCAAAATTTCTGCCGCCGAGTTCAGGTTTCAAATCCACCGCCGCCTTCACGAAATCTGTCCACGCAGGCAGCGCGGCTTCCGCGCCTGTCAGTCCCAATTGCTCGTTGTCGTCGTAACCAATCCAGACCGCGCAAACCAGGTTCGGGGTGTAGCCCACGAACCAGCCGTCGCGCGAAGTGCCGGTTTTGCCAGCCGTCGCTGTTCCCTTGACCGCATCGCGCGCGGCGCGCGCAGTTCCATGATCGATAACAGCGGAGAGCATGTTTGTGATCATATATGACGTCGTCGGACTGATGACTTGTGCGTCAGGATCGTCGTCGTTGCTTGCATGTTTGGCGGGCGGCTCGCCCACACTCAAAATTGCTCTCGGCTTAACTCGACGTCCGCCATTCACAAACGCTGCATACGCGGCAACCAGCTCCAGCGGCGTGACTTCTTTAGTTCCGAGCGCGAGCGAGGGATAACGTTCCGGTCTTGGCAGACCAAACTTTTCCGCGAGGTTCGCGATGCGCGCCAAACCAGTTTGCAGGGCCACGTCAACGGTAACCACGTTCAGCGACTTCACGAGCCCCGTGCGCATGGTTACATCGCGCATCGAATAGCCGCCGCCAAAGTTTGCCGGACGGTAGATCTTGTTGCGGTCGTAAACGAATTCGCGCGGCGAATCGGCGAATGTTTGCACCGGCGACATGCCATCCTCGAGCGCGGCGGCGTAGACGAACGGCTTGAAAGTTGAGCCGGGCTGGCGTCGCCCGTCGGTCGCGCGGTTGAGTTGCGACTCCGCATAGTCGCGGCCGCCTACCATCGCCAATACGTTGCCGGTTTTTGGGTCGAGCGCGACTAGTGCTGCTTGTGGCTTCCGGGTTCGGTCTTTATTGCCGCCAGCGAGGCGATCGAGTTGGCGCCTCACCGCCGCCTCGGCAAGTTGCTGTAGGTCGAGATCGATAGTCGTGTAAATCCGCTGACTGGCAGGCGAGACATCGAGCTGGGAGTCTGCAGCTCGGTTTACGTAGTCGACAAAATAAGGCGCGAGTGAATTGTCGGAGTGAGACGACGGCGATACAACAACGGGTTCTTCCGATATTGCCGCAGCTTGTTCCATCGCGATCCAACCGTCGCGCGTCATCGCCTCCAGCACCAGGTTTCTACGCGCCTGCGCGGCTTCTGCATGCTGCGTGGGCGAAAACCGCATTGGTCCCTGAATCATTCCGGCAATCGTTGCTGCTTCTGCGAGCGACAGGTCCTTTAACTCCTTGCCAAAATAGATCCGCGCGGCTTCTTCCACACCGCGCACCGTCACCGCGCCTCGTTGTCCCAGATAAACTTCGTTGCAATAGAGCGCGAAAATATCTTCCTTAGAGAGTCGTCGTTCCAAAGCGACCGACAGCAGTGCTTCCGCATACTTGCGCCGCAAGGTACGCTCGGGAGACAGGTAGGTGTTTTTGACAAGCTGCTGAGTAATGGTCGAACCGCCCTGGCCCAGGCGATCGTCACCCGCATTACGCAGCAACGCGCGAGCGATCCCAAAAATATCCACGCCCGAATGCTGAAAGAAACGGTGATCTTCGGTAGCCAGTATGGCGTGAACCAGGACTGGCGGGATTTCTGCAAAACGAACGGCCTCGCGCTTACCGGCTTTGGAGAGTGGGTCGTTGGAAATGACTTCAGGCTCCAGCGTGAACGAGTCGATCGATATCTCGTCGCCCGTCAACGCTGAGATTTTCTTGTCGCCGTCGAAGCTTATCTTGACTAACTCCGACCGCGCCTGTTTTGCATTGGGTCGAATCTCAACTGCCGAATCTGTTTCGCGGAAGCTGCCGCTCCAGACATTGCTGCCTTCCGACTCGACATAGCCGGCTCGTCTCAACGCGACGATCAAATCCCCGCGCGAAAGCTTCTGGCCGGCTCGCAGCGTACGCGGTGCCGCATAGAGCCCGGGACGACTGGTCAGGTAACCGCTTGCCAGTCGCGCGTCAATTATTCGCGAATAGTATTTGTAAGAACTGAGTAGTGAATCGCCGCCAATAATCAGCGCTAACGCGAATAGCCCACACACCGAACGAAAGAGGAGTCGGCGATTACTTAGCGGGTCGTCATGAAAGGAAGAGGAAAGGCTGGCCGCAAACCTGCGGAGCGAGAAAGGGCCACCGGGCTCCGGAATCGATGTGACTTCAATGGCCATGACGGGCAATTGGCAAATGCTTAGAAAGACAAATCTGGACGAGGGTCCGCCAGGGATTTCCCCACCGTTAACCCTTCAGTGCTCGACAGTTTTCCGAATGCTTCTTATATATTACCAATGGCAGGGTAATTCTGGAATTGTTGACATTCTGTCCGCAAACTCTTACGAATTTTTGGATCGGGAGAATATTTCAACTCTGTCTTTGCGCTCGTTCGGTCCTTCTCTATAATGCAGCTCACCGTTCAGCAAAATTCGCCCTCGGAGGTTTCCTATGCCCAAACCAAATCACATCGAAGCTGCCTCCGGCGATGTACTGTTACTTACCGGTACGATGAAAGGCGCATTCGTGCTTCGTTCAGACAAGCAGCGTCAAAAATGGGAAGTCGGCGGTCCTTATTTTCCGGGCCGCGCGATTTACGCGCTTGCCTACGACGATCGCAACGGCCGCAAGCGACTTTGGGCGGCGGTTAACAGTTCCTTCTGGGGTTCGTATTTGAGTTCGTCAGACGACTTCGGGAAAACGTGGACTGAGCCGGAAACCTACGGCGTGAAGTTTCCGGAAGGAGCCGACTCATCAGTAAAACAGATCTGGCAGATTGCCATGGGCCATCCCGGAGAGCCTGATACTCTGTATTGTGGCGTTGAGCCGGCAGCGTTGTTCAAATCCACTGACGCCGGTGAGAGTTGGGACCTGGTAAAAGGTCTCTACGATCATCCGCATCGCTCGCAATGGCAGCCCGGCGGTGGTGGTCTTTGCCTGCATACGATTCTGCCTGACCCGTCAAACAGCAAACGCTTGTTCATCGCAATATCGACTGGCGGTGTTTATCGCACTGACGATGGCGGCGAGAATTGGCAGCCTCGCAACCAGGGCGTGCGCGCGCAGTTTCTTCCGGAGGGCCAGCAGTATCCAGAATGGGGGCAGTGCGTCCATAAGATCGTAAGTCATCCCACGAATCCGCAGCGCATGTTTTTGCAGAACCACTGGGGTCTCTACAAGAGCGAGAACGGCGGCGATACCTGGACCGACATTGCCAACGGTGTTCCCTCGGATTTCGGGTTCGCTATGGAAATGGATCCTAAGAATGCCGATGTTTACATCATCCCGCTCGAGTCAGACGAGTTTCGTTGCACGCCGGAGGGCAAGTTGCGGCTCTATCGCACGAAGAATGCCGGCGAATCGTGGGACGCTGTAAGAAACGGACTGCCGCAGGAGAACGCGCTGGAGACAGTTTTGCGCGACGGCCTATCGGCAGATACCATGCAGCCTACCGGAATTTACTTCGGCACGCGCAGTGGAAAACTATTTGGATCGACTGACAGCGGCGAGTCGTGGAGCGCGATTCTTGAAAGCTTGCCGCCGGTAGTTTGTGTGAAGGCAGCGTTGGTACAGTAAACTCCCCAACAACAACACAGATCGCTTCAGAGAAAAACCACATGAAAAATGTTCTTGTAACTTTCTTAGTTGTTCTGTCGCTGATTTCAATCGCGGCACTCGTCCCAGCACAGGATAAGAAGGAACCCGAACACAAGTTGATCGAGTTTCATATGGCGTTGCTGAAGCACGGTCCGAACTACAACGCGGCAGGAATGACGAAGGAGTTGCAGTCGGCCCATATAGCGAATGCGATGTCGCTGCTTGAATCCGGGAAGGCTGTCATCGCCGGGCCGCTTGGTGACGACAGCGACATCGCCGGTGTCTTCGTGTTCCGCGCTAAGTCTGCTGAGGAGGCGCGCGCCTGGGCAGAATCCGATCCGGCGGTCAAGGCCGGATTCCTTAAAGCTGAAATGCATCCCTGGTGGTCTGAAGACGTCATGAAAAAACCGGCTTCGCCGATCAGTATGACGACGGCTTACCTTGGCTTCTTAACACGCGGGGCAAAGTGGACGCCGGAACAAACTCCAGCGACTGCTGAGTTGCAGAAGGCGCATCTGGCAAATATCAACCGTTTGGCCCAGATGAAAAAGCTCGTCGTTGCCGGGCCTTTCGGAGACAACACGACGCTTCGCGGCATATTCGTTTTCAAGGTCGCTTCGATTGACGAGGCAAAGGCGTTGGCGGAAACCGATCCGGCAGTGCAAGCAGGACGACTCGCAATCGAGATGCACCCGTGGCTGGTGCCGGAAGGCGTACTTCCGTAGTCAGGAGCTTCATGATCACTTTCAACGTTACCGGATTCCTAACTGACTTTACGAACGGGCAGAGTCAGATTGTGGTTGATGCTCCGGCTACAACTGTTGGTGAAGCGCTTGATAATTTATGGCGCCGGCACATTGGCCTGCGCGACCGCGTGCTGAATGAACAGGGAAAACTTCGCCAGCATGTAAACATTTTTCTCAACGACGACAACGTGCGGCGCAAGGAACTGCTTGAGACCAAGCTGCCAGACAATTGCGAGATTACGATTCTGCCGGCAGTCAGCGGCGGAGAACAGTGAAAAGTGAAGAGTGAAAGGTGAAAAGTAAAGACCGTTTGTTTTTACCTTTCACCTTTCACTCTTCACCTTTCACCACGTTTGGAACTAACCCGGCGCCACCTCCGTATAACCCAGCAGTATGTATTGTCCCACCTGCGGCTCTGAAGAACGACAAATCAGCCAGTATTGCCGCGCTTGCGGAACTGACCTGCGCGTTGTGCGTAGAGGGCTGGAGCGGCCCGATACGATTACGGCGTCGGCGGTTTCGGCGCGCGAACAGATTAGCCAGATGATGGCCGAGAAGATCCGGGAGATGGAAGGGTCACGCGAGCTGAAACAGGTTGCAGAGGATGTTCTGCCACAGATTGCCAAGTTCCTTGAATCGCCAGAAGAGAAAAGGTTAAGGCGCGTGCGTGCCGGCGTGGTGACTGCGGCCAGCGGTTCGGGGGCGGCGCTACTAATCTTCCTGATGAGCGTTGGATCTCACGATCTGATTCCCTTCATTGCGCTGGGCGTTATTACGTTTTTGATCGGCCTCGGTTTGATAATCAACGGCTTTGCTTTCACTATCCCGCGAAAAACTCTTGCGGATCGTTCAGACGATGCGGAGTCGCAAAGGGAATTGGAGGCGAGTATCCAAAGCGCCTATCCTGCCAATCAACTCTCCGCGAGTTCTCAGACAACCAACGACCTGCCAGGCGCGAACGACCGCATCGCCAGTCGCCCATCTGTGACCGAGCACACGACACACCAACTCAAACCAAATAAATCGTAAGGCGAGGGAAGTCTGAATTGTATTGAAGCTTAAGCGGTGAAGTCGCGAATGTCTTTGAACGGAGTTTCGCGGTTTTCAAAGTCGGGGCGGTAATAGTAAGCGGCGTCGTCAAACTCCTGCTGCCAGCCTTCTTCCATTCCTAATTCATCCAGCGCGGTGATTGCGCGCAGCCATTCTGTTTCGGTGATGCGGCGCGAAAGCAGAATGTGACGCTTGCTGGTGGCCGCCTGATGCGTTGGGTAGTACTGGGCCATCAGGGAAATTGCCACGCGCGGACTAAGCTCATCCTTGATCCATTCAAGCGATTCGCGAACGCCGCCGATATCGTTGGGCAAAACCAAGAGACGGATGATGAGTCCGCGTTGCAACAAACCATCCTCGGAAAAAACCAATTCATCGCCCACTTGCCGGTACATTTCGGCGATGGCGCGGCGCGCATGTTCTTTGTAGCCCGGAACCTTGGAATAGAGATAGCCGGCCTCGTCCTCCGCATACTTAAGATCCGGCAAGTAGACGCCGACGATTCCTTCAAGCAACCGCAACACCTCCACGGAGTCGTAGGCGTTGGTGTTGTAGACAATCGGGAGCTTCAATCCGGCTTCGGCGGCAAGCAGGATGCTGTGCGCCATCTGCGGGGCGAAGTGCGTCGGCGAAACGAAGTTGATGTTGTGACAGCCCTTGTGCTGCAGCTCAAGCATCATCTCCGCCAGTCGCTGGTGCGTTATTTCATTCCGCACTTGTTCTTTGTGTGTTTGTGAAATCTGGTAGTTCTGGCAGTAGACGCAGCGCAGATTGCAGTTGCCAAAGAAAATATTGCCGGCGCCGTGCGTACCGACCAGCGCCGGCTCTTCGCCGAAGTGAGCGGTGAAGGAAGAAACGATCGGCAGCCGGCCCGAATAGCAGGCGGCGATTTCGTTTTGCAAACGGTTGTTGAAACAGTCGCGCGGGCAAACGGTGCAGCGCTCGAGCAAGTCTTCCAGCGCTGCCACGCGGCTTTTCAGTTCACCGGTTGCGAGTAGTTCCAGGTAGCGAGGTATTAATCCTGTCAACTTTACCTATCCTGTCGATTGAAGAATTTCAGATCTGAAATTCAAGATCTCAAATCTAAAACTACTTGTGACTACGAAAATGCACAAAATGCGGTTTGTGGTGTTCGACCAGGTCCGGCGGCGCAACCCGCGTGGTTTGGCGCCAGATGAAATCCATCTCAGCATGAATGGTGCTTAACGCCAACCGCGCTTCGAAGATCAACAGCATGCTGCCGTAAAAAAGAAAGCACGCGCCCAACAGACCAACAATCACCGGCACCAGATTGTAACGCGGACTGCTTGGTATGACGGCTACCACACCGATGGCGACGCTGGTGGCGACAAACATTCCAGTCGCCAGGTAAAACGACACCATCGAACGTTGCAGGATGCGCGCGCGGCTGGTCAGCTTGTCTAACTGCGCGAAGATTATAGCCTGTCGTTCTTTCGTTTCCTCGGCATTCTTCTGCGCCAGTTCTTCCAGCTTGTCCGATAACCCGCGAACCCTATCAACGACGCGCCCGAGCCGGGACGAGGTGGAGAGAATCATGCTGCCGCACGCAGAGATCAATACCGCCGGCGTGATCATCGCCGTTAACACGGCCACCGCTGAAGTCGTCTGGTCCACTTCTAACTTCGAAACGAGGCTAGTGCCGGCGTCGGGTTCTGCGTCTCTTTACTGCCGGTTTCGTTACCGTCATTTCCTCAGTAGCGTGCACTTCGGGCTGCTTTGGCTTCATGTGCTGATGAATTAGATCGATTACCATTTGTTGCGGGAAGTCGGCGCGGACCAATACTTCATCGCCTTCCGCCCTGATGTTGAGACCCTTCAAGAGCGACTGTGCTGCCGGATCTGGTACGGAGGTGGTGGCGTATCGCAGCAGGCTCGAATACAAGTTGGCAATTATCTTGGCGGTGTCGGGATTGTCAGCGTTGCTTACGCCGCGAATCATGAAGTTTGTTGCGTCCATTGTAAGCGCTGCGTAGAAGTCGCCAATTTTCGACTCACAGCGCGGCGCTCGAGTTGTTGTCTCCGTGCCGAGCATGCCGAAGCTCTTCGCGAACGAACCCCAGGGCGAACCCGCGAAACTGATGAGCGCATTTGGATCGCGCACCAGGAAGTTTAAGGACTCGGCGCTAATGCGTTCCTTGCCATCGCCCGCGTCGATTGCCGCTCGTAAATATCCCGGGCTGCCGCTGGCTATGGTGTTGGCGTTTAGCGCCACTATTCCCAGTTCCGTAAAAGACTTGAGCAGCGGAGTTTTTTCCGACTCTTTCGCGATGGGATCAACCGTCATCAGTCCGATCGTTTTGTTGCCATATTTCTCATCGCGGAGTTTTCCCTGTGAAGCCATTCGCGCCAACGTCAGCAATGATTCGGCGCTGAAGTCGCCACCCGATACCACCATGAACTCCGGCGCCTGGAAATTAAGATCAGCGGTCGGCTTCTTGAATCGAATGGCGATGACGAGGTAATCGATCTTCGCCGGATCGATGCCGGCATTGCTTTTCGCTTCTTCAAAACCCTTGCGCATCTCCTCGAGATCCTTCGCCGGCAGAAACTTCGGCAGGGCCTCGTTGAGGATGCGTTGCATATTGACGTAAATCAGACCATCCGCCTCCGGTAGGCTCGAAAGGGAATTGATCACGCCCTGCGGAACCGTTGTGGATGCCGCGCTTGTTGCGGCCAGCCCCGCTGACTTGGTTATCGCCAATTGCGTGGCGTCGGGCACTGGTTGAGGCAGCGCATTTTGTGCACGCGTGTTTACTGCGGCAGCTGCAACCAGCAAAAGAATTAGCACAAGGGGAGTAAAGTTTTTTCTCACAGTCAAAGCCTCCATTCAACGTTTTGCCTATCTTCACATAATATCGTTTATTACCGATAGCTCGGCAACGATGGCGAACAGACCTGAAGGAATTAACCGCCAAGGCGCCAAGAGCGCCAAGGGCGATCTAAGCATAAAGAAATTCGTCTTTGGCGGTCTTGGCGCCTTGGCGGTTGGTTCCGCCGATCAAGTTTTAGATCCAATCGATTATTGGTACGGTAAACTCATCCCGAACGTTCCCGGTATTCAGCGTTGAGGCCGGTTCGAAAAGCAGCACCTCGGCCTCCTCGTTGGCAACCGGCCGGTGTTCCACCCCGTGGGGCACAACAATGAACTCACCTGCTTCCAGCCAGACTTCCTTTTGCTCGCTCGATTCCGGTGAGTTGCTGGCTTCGCGAAACTCCATCCGAAATCTACCCTTCACAACTAAGAACATCTCGTCTTCAGTTTCGTGATGATGCCAGGTGAACGGTCCCTTAAACTTTACCAGTTTGAGGTGTTGCCCGTTTAGCTCGCCGATGATGCGCGGGTTCCAATGGTCATTAATGAGCGCAAGTTTTTCGCGGAGATTGATCTTTTGCATGATGGTCAGTGGTCAGTGGTCAGTTGCCAGCGGTCAGTGGGAAGTAAGTCGCGTTGATTCAATCCTGTTCATCTGACAACCGACCACCGACCACTGACCACTGACTCATTTCCCGTAAATCGCATCGAGCAATTTCGCCAGCCGGTACCCAGCCTTCGCCAATTGCTGACGCACCAGTTCTCGATTCAGCGTTTCATAGTTGACCGGACGCGTGATGTCGAACACCGTCTGCATCACGGTTTGCCCATCGCGCACCACCGGTTGACCGCCGCTTAGAACAGGAATCGTTCGCTTGCCAACAATATGAACGGACTTGTAAGTGTGATCCCGCGACTGGTAAAGAGAATCGGTGGCCCATTGTGCCCCCCAGGTGTCCAACGCGCCGTGCGGATTCCAACTCGCCTTTGGTTTGACCTTCGACTTCAGGAATGTGCCCAGCGTGTCTGAAGTGATCTCCGGACCAACTGTGGTCATCAAGGATGTAACCAGGGTGAAGTCCCAGAATGAATGCAGATTCTTCCGGTCGTTATCGATAATCAGATCGTTGGCGCCTTTATCGCTCGGCAAACTTTTCTGCTTGATTACAACCGGATCGCTGACGATCAATATGGCGCCACTGGAACCATTAACATCAACATAGCCGCAGCCGATATGCAGCGGCTGGTGCATGTCGCCCAGAAAATGGACTAACAATTTCAGCGCATTGCGTTGGCTGAGGGGATGATTTGGATCGGGATGTCCCTGCAATGTGCGAATGCAGACGTTGAGCATGTGAACGATGTCGTTGTCGGGTGTAAACCCGGTGCAAGTTTGATAGTTTTTGCAACCGAGTGGCAGGTCGTCGTAATGCCACTCGTTATTCTTCTCGTTGTGTGCAACGTCCTGGAGAAACGCATTCGTATCCGGATCGGGATCAGTTTTGCCGATTCGGTACTTTACAGTGTCGGCCCAGGTGGAGATGTTGGCGAGCGTTTCGCCGGGTTTCAATATCATCGCGATCTTTTCGGCAGTGCGCGGCTTGATGCGGAGCGAGGCGATTTTGCCCACTGTTTGATGGCCATCGTCACCCCAGGCCAGGGCCGAAACTGCAGGAACGAGAAAGATGAGTACACTCAGCAAAAGAGAAATTATTCTTTTCATTTATGCCGCTCTCCCTAACGGGTCTGGTCGTCGAAGTGAATCCGAAATCCCACCGAATCAATTGTAGGAAGTTAGAATAACCACCACACGCTCAATGTCAATACATGCATGTCCGACAACTCAGGTTGAAATCTGTGGCTAAGACGGTCAAGTGATTGCTGGGACCGCGGGCGTCTCGCCCGCAATGAGCGCGAAGCGCGAAAATCAAGAATTGCTCGTTGCTAACACCTGAAGCATTACTGGACCTTGGGTCGTTCGCTAGCAGTAACGTATTCGGGCTATGCTCTATAGGCAGCCCATACTTCAGACCAGGAAGAGAAGAGATTGCTAAACTTTGCGATTCAAACAGCTCGCGAGGCGGGTGCCATACTCATTGATCGTCTCGGGCGCGCCCTTCAGGTATCGAACAAAGGCGCTATTGATCTTGTAACCGAAGCCGACCTCGCCTCGGAAAAGCTAATCATCGAACGCATTAAGTCTCACTATCCGCGTCATGCAATTCTCGCTGAGGAATCCGGGGCTACTGCGGGAATCGAGTTAGTGCCCGGGAAGACTGAGTGGAAATGGATCATCGATCCTCTTGATGGCACCACCAACTACGCGCACGGCTATCCGTGCTTTTGTATCTCCATCGCACTTGAACGCGCCGGCACGATCGAAGTAGCCGTAATTTACGATCCGACGCGCGACGAATTGTTTGCGGCCGAGCGAGGTCAGGGCGCGAGTTTGAACGGGCGACGCATGCGCGTATCTACCGTGGACGATTTAAACCGCGCGATGTTGTGCACCGGCTTTCCCTACAACGTGCGTGAACGGCCCGACTTTGCGCGCGAGTTTGCAAATTTCACGATGGCAGCGCAGGCGGTCAGACGCGACGGCTCCGCGGCGATCGATCTCGCTTATATTGCGTGCGGACGCTTCGACGGCTTTTGGGAAGATGGCTTAAACGCCTGGGACGTCGCCGCGGGCGTGCTCCTTATTGAAGAAGCCGGCGGACGAGTAACTGATTTCAACGGTGGCGCCTTGAACATCTATACGCCCAAGGTTCTGGCCAGCAATGGCCTGGTTCACAACGCGATGATGCGCGTCCTGGGAACCAACTAATTTACAAGGCGGATCGGATAATCTCGGCAAGTCGTTCGGTTTCCCGGCGAGCGCAAGCGCGTGCCTCTTCACCCGGTCGCTGCTCGACGTGGAACGCGGGGTGATAAGTAATCTCAACTTTTCCAAGTCGAGGAAGCAATTTGTCAGGAGGCCAAACGCGATTGCCACCGCGAATTGTTACCGGCAGGATCGGCACTCCGGCCTCCAGGGCCATCCGCACTGCGCCGGCCTTCATCCGTATCATCGAACCGTCCGGCAGCCCGCGCCCACCCTCGGGAAAAATAACAATCACCCCGGAATCGCGGAGCCACGTTAATGAACGGCGAATTGCTGCCGGATCGCTACCTTCGACGTGAAGCGGCCAGGCGCCCAGCAGCCTGATAGCCTTACCAATTACGGGCCATGAAAACGCCTCGCTCCACGCGAGAAACCGAATCCGCCGCTTAATGGGGATCGCCAGCCAAAAGGGATCGCCGTAACTCTGGTGATTGGCCGCGACAATCAGCCCGCCATCTGGCGGAATGTTTTCGACGCCTTTATGTTCCAGTCGCCAGAGCAGTCTGCTGCCCAGACCGACGATTGGTCGCATCAGGTTGATCGACCATGCCGGCAGTGCCGTCCCGGCGCGCTTGGAGCCCGCGCCGTTCTTCTTTCCTGACATTGTTTCCGGGTTACTCACGTGACTCGGGAGCGTTAACAGAAATAGCGCAAAATGTGCAAACTGGGAAAATCACATCTTCTCAGTCAAAAACTCCTAAGCCAAATCTTAAAGCGGCCATTCACGGTCGATGAACTCAACATGAATGCGCGTTACGCCGGTCGGTCCAATGCTGGTGCCACGTACGGCCGCGTAGACCGAGATCTTAAACTGCTCACTTGACAGCCGGATAAACCGTCCCACCGGTAAATTAAGCGTCGTATAAATTGCGGCACCCTTTTCGCTGATGTTTTCGGTGACGGTATGCTCGCTATACGCGACCTGGCCACTCTCATTGAGAGTTTCGATCAACATGTCGACGGGAATGTTATGCCGCGTAGTCGACCTCTTATCGGATGAACTCGACTCAGGCGGCGTCCACTCTCCAATTGTGGCGAGTTGACCTGGAGTCACCGGGCCGACCTCGTAACGCTTCGAAGGATTCGCTTCGTAACTGCGCGGCGGGTGCTTGCCGATAAATGCAACGCCAACTTCGAACTGAGACGGCTTACCCTCAGCCGGCGCCATTGGCTTCACGTAACGTATGATTGCCCAAACTTTGTATTGGTCTTCGCCGTGATCAAAAACTCGCAACTGTCGCGGCATCGGAATGGTCATATGCAGCAGGCGGCCTTTTTCAATCGGTCGTTTCAGAGTGAAACCAGCGCCAAAGGGCGTGACGTCGATGAGCCGGGTGATTTCGCTCCACTCTAATTCCCCGGTCTCGCGACAGCGCACGCGCACGGGAAGTCGTAGTTCCAATCGCTCGCGAGTGCGCGTCAAGTTTCGTTGTTCAGACATATGAAGTCCGGAGTTTGAGCGCTACGGATTCAGGTTAAAGTGCCGTTGATTTCGAGCCGATCACCGGGTAACAATTCCCAAAGTTATCACATGGTCGAAGCTATTGATTTTACTGGGGTTTGGGGGCCTTTTGTGTTTGCCAAAAACGACTCGTCAGGCTACAATAACGCTTACTTTTCAAAGCCCATTTTGAGCTACTTAATGCGCACTCTTTTGAGGACCTGAATTCCGCGCGAATGATGCTCACTTCAGACAAAATTTAGAGCCGGGTAAAAGCGGATGATGAACTACGGGTCCCTCGCGCGACGATGCGAACAGTCTAACAGAAAGCTAGCTGCGGGCGGATTGTACTGGAAAGGTCAACGGGATGGAAACAGCCTCTGAACACAAACCAATAAACATCGAAGACGAGATGCGACGTTCGTATCTTGACTACGCGATGTCCGTAATAATCGGGCGCGCGTTGCCGGATGTGCGCGACGGACTGAAGCCTGTTCACCGGCGCGTGCTATGGGCGATGCACGAGCTCGGCAACACTTATAACAAGCCATATAAGAAAAGTGCGCGCATCGTCGGCGATGTAATCGGTAAGTATCATCCCCACGGCGACACAGCGGTTTACGACACGATCGTTCGTCTGGCGCAGGAGTTTTCGATGCGCTATCCGCTAATCGACGGCCAGGGAAACTTCGGTTCCGTTGATGGCGACGCCGCTGCGGCAATGCGCTACACGGAAATTCGCATGGCGCGCGTGGCGAATGTAATGCTCGCCGACCTCGAAAAGGAGACGGTTGATTTTCAGCCAAACTACGACGAGTCTCTGAGTGAACCGAAGGTAATGCCCACGCGCATTCCCAACTTGCTGATAAACGGCTCGGATGGAATTGCAGTGGGGATGGCTACGAAAATTCCACCACACAACCTCACGGAAATCGTCGATGCTACGTTATCGCTGCTGCGCAATCCGGGTATCGCGATTGAAGCGCTCATGAAAATTGTTACCGGGCCCGACTTCCCAACCGGCGGTTTCATCTATGGCGGCGAAGAGCTCAAGAAGTCGTATCTGACCGGTCGTGGGATCATTCAGATGCGCGCGCGGGCCGGCATCGATCGCATTGGTCGCGGCACTGGCGAGCGCGATGCCGTCGTTATCACCGAGATTCCTTTCCAGGTAAACAAGGCCCGACTGCTCGAACGAATTGCGGAGCTCATCAACGAGAAGAAGCTCGAAGGTGTTTCTGATCTGCGTGACGAATCGGATCGCAGCGGCATGCGTATCGTAGTTGAACTTAAGCGGGATGCGGTGCCGCAGGTTGTCCTGAACAAGCTCTACAAACTCACGCCAATGCAATCTTCGTTTGGCGTGATCAATCTAGCGATCGTAAACGGACAGCCGCGCGTCATGAACCTCAAGCAGATGCTGGAGTGCTTCATCGACTTCCGCCGCGAAGTGGTGCGCCGGCGAACAGAATACGAGCTCAGGAAAGCCAAGGCACGCGCGCACATCCTCGAGGGCTTAACAAAAGCCATCGACGCGCTCGACTACATAGTTACCTTGATACGCAACTCGCGCTCGGTGGATGAAGCGCGGCTGTGGCTCACCGGCCAAATGAAGACGATGAGCGAAGTGAAAACCTGGAAGGGCGCTCCTTCGGATGTTGCCCTCAAGACTTTCCTGGGGAAAATGCAAAAGACGATGGAGCGTCTGGCTTTTTCCGATATCCAGGCGCAGGCGATTCTCGATTTGCAATTGCGTCGCCTATCGGCATTGGAGCGCCAAAAGATTGTCGATGAGTATGAAGGCATCATTAAGCTGATCGCAGAATTGGAAGAAATTCTGGCGAATGAAAGCTCACTGCGACGCGTGATTGGCAATGAATTGGAAGAGGTCAAGAAAGAATTTGGCGACGCACGCCGGACTGAGATCGTTGATGAAGGCGTCGAGTTTTCCATCGAAGACTTGATCGCTGACGAAGATGTCGCAATCACCGTTACCAACAGCGGCTACATCAAACGCACTCCCATCACGACCTACTCGCGGCAAGGCCGAGGCGGCAAGGGCCGCTTGGGCGCCACGGCAAAGGGCAGCGACTACGTCGAGCATCTCTTCATCGCTTCCACGCATGCTTACATCATGATCTTTACGGACGACGGCATGGTCTACAAGTTGAAGGTCCACGAGGTACCCGATGCCGCAGCTTCGGCGCGCGGCAAAGCGGTAGTGAATCTGATCAATATTCCTTCCGATCGGAAACTCGCGGGCGTGGTGGCCGTGCGTGACTTCGCGGAAGGGCGCTATGTGCTGATGGTCACGCGCAATGGCGTGATCAAGAAGACGTCGCTTGCGGATTTCCAGAACATCCGTTCAAACGGCATCATCGCCATCAATGTGGATGACGGCGATCAATTACTCGATGTCGTCCTGACGGACGGGAAGAAACGAATCTTTATCGCCACGCACGATGGCCTCGCTATTCGCTTTGATGAAAAGAATGTGCGGCCGATGGGCCGGGCGACGCGCGGTGTTCGCGGCATCGATCTGCGCAAAGGTGACTATGTGGTTTCAGTTTGCCCGGTCTCGGCCGACGACTCGGAGAAAATGCTTTCCGTATCAGAGTTGGGTTACGGCAAGCAGACCCCAATCACGACTTATCGCTTGCAGTCACGCGGCGGCAAGGGCGTTATTAACATGAAAACAACGGACAAGACCGGCAAGGTCGTCGCCGTGTTCCCGGTCGATGCCGATTCAGAGATCATGATCATCACGCAACAAGCCAAACTGATCCGGCTCGAGGCGGGACAAATCCGCAAGACTGGTCGCAGCGCGCAAGGCGTTAGGTTGATAAAGACTGACGAGGGTGATCGGGTTACGAGCGCGTCACTGGTTGAAGCGGCGCCGGAGGAAGAGATCGAGGAGACACCATCCAGCTAAGCCCCGTAGGGGCCGAATGTTTATAGCTCTGACCCC
Source organism: bacterium (assembly GCA_040004575.1). GTDB lineage: Bacteria > Acidobacteriota > Blastocatellia > Pyrinomonadales > Pyrinomonadaceae > PSRF01. The sequence goes on along the minus strand of JBDUAQ010000036.1, from coordinate 4,095 downwards.
ACCAAAATACAAAGCTCCTTTAGGAGCGAAATGTTTGGATCATTGGTTGCCAACATTTCGCTCCTAAAGGAGCTTAGGTTGTTCACCGACAATTAGTGCTATAAACATCTCGCTCCTAACGGAGCGAAGACTGAAAGATCCTCATACCGGTCGAGGGTCCGGCGAGTCTTCGCCTTCAACCCAAACCTCGCCGTCTGCGAAACTCTCCTTCTTCCAAATCGGCACGGTGCGTTTCAGTTCCTTAATCGCCCACTCGCAGGCTTCAAACGCGGCGCGGCGATGTGGCGCGCTGACGACGATCACTACGCTCGTCTCACCGATTTCAAGCTTGCCGGTCCGGTGAACTATGCCGATGTGCGCAATTTCAAAACGCTCGTGAGCTTCACGTCCGAGCCGCTCGAGTTCACGCTCGGCCATCGGCGCGTAAGCTTCATAAACCAAGTGAAGGGTTCTACGACCGTGTGTCCATTCGCGTGCGTAGCCATCCAGAGTGACTGTCGCGCCGCACTCAGGGAGGACGACACGCCGGGCGACGGCGCCAACATCGATCGCGTCAGTGGTCAATTCGAAGAAGTCTCTTGGAAAAGTTGAGGCAGGCAGGATGCCTGCGCTCCCGGCCCCGCCGCTTACCGGCGGAAACACGGCCAACTCGTCACCGTCCTGAACCGGCGCGTCCGGCTGGGCATATTCCTGGTTTACGGCGAACAAAAGTGAACGTCCGAACCGCGAAAGCCCAGGAAAACTTTCCAGCACTTGGGCGAAAGCATTCGTCACGGTCGGTGTGCCCCGCAAGACGAGGTCGACTTCGCCTTGGCCCACCGCATCGCGCGCCGCGCCAAAGAAGAGCAGGCGAACGGTTATTTCGTTATTAGTATTGTTTGCCAACTGGGATTGGAGTTCCTACTCAAATGAGATTTGCGACCCTCGCTCGCGACTCCTTTCATTCACACCTGGCTTCAGCCAGGTGATTCAAGGCGAACAGGAAACATGGAAACCGTTTAAACGGTTTTCCGCTCTCTCTCGTGACTAGCCACCTGGCTGAAGCCAGGTGTGAATGAGATGAATCGGCATAGCAACAGTCTCGTGGCAAATACTCTTTACTTCCAAGTTGAATTCGCGAATAACAAATGGAGAATTCTTTATCTTTTTCGTTGATTCAGGCTTATTCCAGCTCAATCCTCTTGCCGCTGTGTCCATTTCCCTTCGCCAGCTCATGGACCCGCGCCCGCTCTTCGTAACCGGAGACGGCGCGGGCCAGAATGTCGCGCAAGCGACGTAAGCGCTCGGAAGTTGAGCGCAGCTCGAGCAGTTCCTGTTTCACTTCTGGTTCCACTTCCATCGCGGCTGCTACCAGAAATGAAAGCCGCTCCGGCTCAGTGTCGGCGATGTTTGGCAGGTTCGCGCGCTCATCGTTAATAATTCGCACTGCGCGTGCAATGCGCGTAAACGTTTCCGCAACTTCGCGCGACCTCTCCTGTAACGCTCCGGCCTCCTCGGCTTCGTCTTCAAGGTAACTGACCCGCACCACCAGATACGGATCTCCGCGCTCCACATATTCTTCAATGCGATACCTGATCAGGCCGACAGTAAGAATATTCGAGCGGCCATCAGGAAAAGTTTGCGTGTCAGTGACGCGGGCCACGCAACCGATACTGCCAACGGCCGGCATCTCTCGTGTTGAGGTAGAAGCATCGAAATACGAAAGCCCAAAAAGACTGTCGCCGGCCTGGATGTCTTCCAGCATTTGTCGATAGCGGGGCTCGAAGATATGTAGCGGCATGGGGACGCCGGGAAATAAAACTACTGACAGCGGAAAGAGTGGGAGTTCACTCACACCACTCACCATGTCGCTTGCTTCGCTCATCAATCATTAATTAAGAAACCGGCTTGGACTATCGCGAGGGGCTCATTATCGCAGACGGGCAGGGAGAAGTCAGTAGGAACCGGACGGAATTGTCGATGAGGAATTCAGACGAAGTCCAGCGAGCGAGGCGCCATCCTTCGCATAGTTGCCAGGAGCTTTTCAGTATCAAAAGGCTTGTCGAGAAACTCGTCCGCGCCAACAGCGTAACACGCGTTGCGAGTCTCTATACCGTTTGCCGAAGTGATGACCACGACCTTCGAGTCTGGCAGGTGCGTTTTCAGATATCCAAGAACTTGCAGTCCAACTTCTGGCGACTCCGCCTCTGGTGGCAAATGCAGGTCGAGAATTGAAATCGCCGGCTCATAGATCCTCGCTCGCCGCACGGCCGACTGCAGGTCGTTTGCCGTCACCACATCATAATCATCGCTGAGCGTCCAAAAAAGCTGTTGGGTTATAGCTTCATCGTCGTCAACAATTAGAATTCTGGGCTTCATCTGGGAGGATCTCCGCCAACTAAACTACCTGGGAATTGTTTCTACTACCTGGGAATTGTTTCTACTACCTGGGAATTGCTTCCACTACCTGGGAATTGTTTCTTATGCCAGCAATGACCATACCGGACTTGATCGCACGAAGCTTTTGATGCGATCAGAATAGGATTCATCTCATTGCAACAATTCTTCCATGTGAACATCTCACACAGATGGATAGACAAGTGTACACATATGAGGACGCGAAGGGCAGTAAATGGTGAATAGTAAATAGTGAATAGGGCACGCTCGGAGCAGCTGCGGTTGCAGCATCGCCTTACTTCGCCGACTCTGTTCTTAGGAACTCGATTCCCGCGGCTTGCTCCGCAACGTCGACGCTGGCTACGATCTTGAGCGCTGCAAGATCGATTATTTCTACAGTCCCGGGTTCGGACCCGACGCCCTCCACAGAAACAAACGCGTAGCGATCGTCGGGCGAAACAACCACACCGTGAAGCACTTTTCGTCGCGTCGGGATGTTGGCGACTTCCCGGCTAGTCTTTAGATCAAACACCGAAACCGACTGATCGCGTTTGTTTGTGGCCAGCAATCGCGTGCCGTCTTTAGTAATTGCCAGATTGTAAACTCCCGGTCGCGCAGGAATGCGTCGCTTAACTAACCACTTCGCGGCGTCCACTTCCACGATCTCGTCGGACTTATTACACGCGACGAAAATTGAAGAACCCGTTGTCGAGGGTTGGGCCCACGTCGGAGAACAGGAAACATCTCCGGGCTTGGGTGGCTCCATTCCGTGTCCGCCCATGTCCATGTGCCTGGCATTCGTCGGCGGCTTTGAACCTTTCGAGGTTCCCATTGTCTTTGGGGCCGGTGGACCGTTCATCCCCATCTCCCGACCTTTCGTCAGCAGGAAATGGCGCGAGACCTTGAGCGTCCCGGTGTCGATCTCCACCAGCATGTCGTCCATCATGCAGGCTGAATAGTGTTTCGTTCCCTGAGGATTCAGACGTGAGCCATGAGGCATCGCACAAGTTTGAATACGTGCAACTTCGAGCATCGGCTGGGTCGCGACCACGGAAACTGACGAAGGCACCATATCGCCGTGCAGGTTGAAATTCACTACATACAGCAGGGAGCCATCCGGAGACAGATCCATCGTGGCTGGAAACAAGCCCAGCGTGGTTCGTCCCAAAAAGCGATCGTCTTTGGTCGAGTATTTCCAAACCGATCCGAACGGCCGGCCGTGGGCCAGGGAAACGTAATAGAACTCTTGGTCGCGCGAGATCGCGATGCCGTGAGGGCCATCTATATCGATCGGCATGTCGCCTGTTGGCACTTCGTGATCGATGCGGGCGCCGCCTGGTCCAAAGCGAATCAAAGAAATCGTGTCGGCAGCTTCCGACAAGACGTAGACGAGATAGTCTTTATCTGGCTTGGCTTGTTGGGCAAAAGTTGCACCTGGAGCTGTCCCTAATAAGACCACGACAGAGAACAGCGTAACGAGCCCGGCAAACTGTCGCGAAGAAATGGGCTCACATAGAAACGCATCAACGAGCCTGCGGAGCAGGCGGAAGAGTAAAGGCAACGGTGATAAGTGATGAGTAATGAGTGATGAGCAAACACCCCTCACCTCACGATGATTTGGCTTTTTACTCATAACTCATCACTCATAACTCATCACTACTTAAGGCTTTACTCTTCCGCCTGCTGCCGCAGGCTTGTTGACTATTTCAATCCACATCG
>JBDUAQ010000188.1:0-6243 GCA_040004575.1 bacterium | reverse complement strand
GGTGTGATGTTTTCCTGCTGCACTGGTGCGCTCATTTCACCATCCTGGTTTTGAAGTTAAGGTTTAGTGAATAACTTTTGGTAGATTCGCTGCTGTCGGTCGAGCCCGTCTTGATATAAGGCGTGATATCTCATGTTTGGCTCAAACGCCGTTTCCACTGATTCTGAACACGGTACTGATGATTTTTCGATCGACTGTATTTTGCCCGCCGCTTCCAGCGCAAGCAAGGCCGCACCGCGCAGCGACGCTTCGGAAGTCTCAGACAACACCACGCGCCGGCCGAGCACGTCCGCGAGGATCTGAACCCAGGTCGGCGACAGGCGCAGCGCATTACCCGAAGCGATCAGTGTGGCACCGGGCGCAAAGGTTTCGAGTGCAGCCGCAATCAAGGCGAAACGATACGCGATCGCTTCCATGGCCGCACGCAAAATCTCGATCGGGCGTGTCTTCAAAGTCAGACCGAGAATGCCGCCACAAGCGTCTGGATTCCAGCCGGGGCTGCGCTCACCCGCCCAGAACGGGAGAATTGTTAAGCCATGAGCATCGGGACTGAGCAGTTCCAATTCGCTTTCTATCGAGGCGAAGTTTTCTGTGCGCAGCAGCGATTCTTTGATTAAGTAGTAAAGCCCGCCACCGTCAGACAGCGCCCCGCCGATAAGAATTCGATCGCGATTAGCGCGATAGCACCACAACTCAGGCGGCAGTTTATCCGGTGGTTCGCCCGTAAAGCACACGCGCAGCGCGCCGCTAGTCCCAATCATCAGCGCTACTCTTTCAGTTGAGTGGCACCCCGAGCCGATGCTGTTTGCAGCCCCATCGCCTACTGCCGGAAACCAGCGCGCCTCGCTGAGCTGTGGCCAGCGCGTGGCGTAAGCGGAGGTAAGACTATAGAAACTTTGCTGTGGGCCGGCGATTTCGGGTAGACCGGCAACGCTGACACCGAGCGCTGCGATTAGTTCGTCATCCCATTCGCACTTGCGCTGATTGAGCAAGCCAGTGCCGGAGGCCATCGAAACACTTACGGCCGTCTCGCCAAAGAAACGCAAGGTTAGATATTCGGCAAACGAGAACCAGCGTGTTGTTGCTTGGAAAATTTTGGGCTCTTCGCTTCGCAGTCGTCGCAGTTTTGCCGGCCAGTAACTCGAATGAAAGCGGCAGCCGGTGCGCGCGTGAGTCTTTGCTTCATCAAACTCCGAACGCAGTTGGTAAACAGCGGCGGTGGCTCGGGCATCGGCCCAACCAAGCACCGGCGTTGTAGCCCGCCCGGCTCCGTCCGCACCAAGCAGGCTGTGCCAGAAACAAGAGACTGCGATCAACTCAATGCGCGTGCTCGATTCGGGAAACCTGACGAAGAGTGCGTCAATTGTTTCTGCAACCTGCTCGAGGAGTTTCTCGGCATCGAAGGTCGCGAAGTTGCGAGTCTCCGGCTGGTAGCTGGATCTAACGCTCGCGCCCTCAAGTTCACGGCCCTGCTCATCAAAGAGCGCGGCGCGTACGCCTGACGATCCTATATCCAGCGCAAGCACCGCCGGTCTTCTCGAGCCGCCCAGGACCGGAAGCATTCCAGACCACGGCTCAAGACCTTCGATCACTTCATCCAATACGTTGCTCATGCGCGGTTTTGTCCAAAGTCTCTAGTCCAAGGTCCAACGTCTGTTTTCATTTGATTGACTTTGGACATTAGACGTTGGACTTTGGTCTGCTTTTGAAAAGCAAGAATCGCACAGTCGATTCTTGTAGTCCACATTTTGACTGAACTGTTAGAATGCCGTCGATGCAAGCTGAAACACTCAACTGCCCAAACTGTGGCGCGGCGACTTCAACGGAAGCACCCGTCTGCCAGTTTTGCGGTTCACGCCTGGCGACGGTTGCGTGTCCATCATGCTTTGCGATGATGTTCATTGGCAGCAAGCATTGCCAGCGCTGTGGAGCGGCGGCGGCAGTTCCAAAGATCAAGGAAGCGAAGGATCGCAATTGTCCTCGCTGTAAAGTTGAAATGGTGTTGGCGACAATCGGCTCAACCGCAGTGCTTGAATGTGAACGATGCCTGGGTCTTTGGCTCGACGTTACCTCGTTTGAAAAGATCTGCGCCGATCGCGAGCAGCAGTCGGCTGTTTTGGGAAGCGCTTCCATCGCACCAACCCATGCGATTCATGAAACGAGTAAGGTAAATTATGCGCCCTGCCCCCAGTGTTCCCAGTTAATGAATCGAATCAACTTTGCCCGCTGCTCGGGCGTGATTGTGGATGTCTGCAAGGGACACGGAACCTGGTTTGATCGCGACGAGCTCAGCCGCATCGTTGAGTTCATCCGCGATGGAGGCCTCGAAGCTTCGCGCGTAAAAGAGAAGAATGAAATCAAAGAAGAGCGACGGCGTTTGTTTGAGCAACAGGCCGCAGCCGACAGCCAGGTTTCAAGACATTTTGGACGGTTGGGCGACGACGATCCTCGGCTAACGGGGCTCGCTTCTGCGCGTGGACTGCTGAAATTCCTGCTGGATGACTAATCCGCAGATTACACAGATTACGCAGAGCGGGGAGAGCTGGAAACAAAATGGTTAACAAGAACTTTTCAGGTGGTTTGGAACTAACGACTTCCGCCGCCATTTCTCAATCAGTGTAATCTGCGTAATCTGCGGATAACACCTACCGCACGGTTTTCCTTACCAAAGCGACAAAGTCCGCGATGTCTGCTTCGGTAGTATCAAACGAAGTCATGAACCTGACTTCAGAAGTTTCTTCGTTCCAAACGTAGAAGAAGTATTGCTTTTGCAGAAGAGGAACATACTTCTTCCCCACGATGGCAAAGACGCCGTTCGCCTCCACCTTCTGCGTGATCGTGATCTGGGGAATCTTGCCGAGTTCGCTCGCCAGCAGTTGGGCCATGCGGTTCGCATGCTGCGCGTTTTGTCGCCATAGATCGTTTGACAGCAGCGCTTCAAACTGCGCGGAGATGAACCGCATCTTTGAAGGCAGGTGCGTGCCCTGCTTGCGCGTGTATTTGAAATTTGTGGCCAGACTCTTGTCGAAGAAGACCACGGCTTCGCCATACATCATTCCGTTTTTCGCGCCGCCGAAAGAGAGAATATCGACGCCCGCATCACGCGTGATGTCTCTCAGTTTGAGGTTGAGACTTGCAGTGGCATTTGCGATGCGCGCGCCGTCTACGTGCAGCAACATGCCATGTTCATGCGCGAACTTTGCCAGACTCTTCAACTCCTTAGGCGTGTAGACAGTGCCCATCTCCGTAGCCTGCGAGACGGAAATCACACGGGGCTGAACGTGGTGTTCAAAGCCAACTTCATACAGCAAAGGCTTGATTTGGTCGACCTTAATCTTCCCATCGGCTGTTAAAACCGGAAGCAGTTTGCAGCCCGTGAACTTCTCAGGCGCGCCGCATTCGTCAACATTGATGTGGGCGGTCTGCGCACAGATGATTGCTTCATGCGACTCAGTGCCCGCCTTTAAGCCCAACACGTTGGCGCCAGTGCCGCCAAAAACGAAATAAACTTCCGCATCTCTGCCGAGATGTTCGCGAAAGAGTTTAACCGCTCTCTCTGTGTAGGGATCGTCGCCGTAGGCAATAACGTGGCCGTCGTTGGCGGCAGCAATCGCCTCCATGATCTTAGGATGAACACCGGCGTTGTTGTCGCTGGCAAAACTGCGGGATGGTTTTGTGTTCTTGGTCATGACTGCAGTTCTTCCAGTCCCGTAGGGACGAAATGTTTATAGACTACTGGTTAACATAAATCCAAAAGCTCCGTAGTAGCGAAACATTTGACCGAATACTCCGAACATTTCGCTCCTTCAGAGCTCAAGAATTGGTTGTTCGTCACGGCTATAGGCATGTAGCTCCTACGGAGCTAAATCCGAGTGGCTCTGAAGTCCTTGATAATTTCCCGCGCCGCATTCGCGCCTGGTCCGCCCGTGACGCCACCGCCGGGATGCGTGCCGGCGCCACAAAGATAAAGTCCCTTGATTGGGGTTCGATATTGTGCCCAACCGATCACTGGACGAAAAGTAAAGAACTGATCGAGCGATTGTTCGCCGTGGTGAATATGGCCGCCGCTCATTCCGTAGGTCTCCTCGAGATCGAGCGGTGTAATCACCTGGCGAGCAACGATTAACTCCTTCAGGTCCGGCGCGTAACCGCTCAGGACGTCGACCACAGTATCGACAAACTCTTCGCGCCGCGAATTCCAATCGCCATCTTTCAATTTGTACGGCGCATACTGAACGTAAACCGACATCACATGTGCGCCGGCAGGCGCGAGCGCAGAATCAAGCAAAGAAGGTATCGTGATGTCCATGTATGGTGGCCGCGAGTAGTCGCCGTACTTCGCCGCATCAAAAGCTCGTTCAAGATAATCAATGTCCGGCCCAATGTGAATGCGTCCGGAAAGTTTAGTGCTGGCAGCTTTGCCTTCAACTCCGATAAATTTCGGCAAGCCCGAAAGCGCGAGATTAATTTTCGCCGATACCCCAGTCGACCGGTAGTTTTGAATCTTCAAAAGGAAACTCGGATCGAGATAAACCGGATCGACCAAACTCAGAAATGTCGTGCGTGGATCGGCATTGGAGACAATCGCGCGCGCCGCAATCTCTTCGCCACTGCTTAGTAAGACTTTCGAGGCGCGATCTTCGCTAGCTTCTATTTTTTCAACCGTTGTACCAGTTCTGATTTCAACTCCTGCGTTTCGCGCAGCCTTCGCAAGCGCTTCAGTTAGCGCGCCCATGCCACCCTTCACGAACGCGGCGGGGGCGATCGCATGACCATCCATTGCTGCCTGCCAAAGCAAGCCGGTGCTGCTGCCCGCTGACCACGGTCCGGCAAACGCGCCGAAGATTCCACGCGCTGCAACTACAGCTCGCAACGTTTCAGTCTCAAACCATTCCGACACCAAATCAGCCACCGCCATCGGTCCCCAGCGCAGCATCCGGTACGCGTCCTTCTTGCCAAGGCCGCGAAACGACCGGCCGAGCTTGCCCAAATTCCAGAGCTCGCCCGGTGAGGGATGCTCTAACGCCGGCGGCGTCATTGTCAGTAGCGGCGCCAGCATCCTACCGATGCGCGAGAAGCTTCGTTCGAATTCCGGGTAGCTCTTCGCGTCTCTTGTGGAAACCTTGTCAAGTTCTTGAATTGTTTGGTCTGCGTCGTTGTAAATACTGATCGAACCGTTGTCAGGGACGAGCGCGAGAACTTTCACCGACGGCGTGATGAATTCAAGTCCGTGTCGATCGAGCTGTAGGTCTTTGGTTATTTGAGAAAAGAACGGCGCCGCGGAGTGGGCCAGTGTTGAACAGCGAAAGCCCGGATGGATTTCTTCAGTGACTGCCGCGCCGCCGACAATCTCGCGCCGCTCCAGCACAAGCGTTTTCAAGCCGGCCTTAGCCAGATAGCAGGCCGCCACCAGTCCATTGTGGCCACCGCCGATGATGATGATGTCGTAGTTTGACATGCTCGCGATCGAAGCTAATTCAACACTAATTTAGCCGCAGATTTTCATGGATGAACGCGGATCTGAAAGAGCGTTTGAAAAAGGATTGCTCAACAATATTTCCTTTTCGTTTCTGATCCGCGTGTATCCGCGAAAATCCGCGGCTAGAATTCCTTACTTTTTATCCTTCAGCATCTGCAGCGCCGCATTCCGACCCGGCGCGCCCATGATGCCGCCGCCCGGATGCGTCGCCGAGCCGCACATGTAAAGATTGCGAATCGGCGTGCGATACTGCGCCCAGCCCGGCGCCGGCCGCAGAAAGAAAAGCTGTTCGAGAGTTAGTTCACCCTGAAAAATGTTGCCTTCAGACAAACCAAAATCGCGCTCAAGATCGAGCGGCGTTAGAACCTGGCGGTGCAGAATCAGGTCCTTAATGTTTGGCGCATGTTCGGCAATCGTATCGATCACCGTGTCGCCAAACTCCTCGCGCTTCTCGTCCCACGTTCCTTCTTTCAAGTGGTAAGGCGCGTATTGCACAAAGCAGGACATCACATGCTTGCCCGGCGGCGCCACCGATGGATCAGTCAAACTTGGAATCACAATGTCGATGTATGGTCGACGCGAATAGCGGCCATATTTGGCTTCGTCGTAAGCTCGCTCCATGTATTCCACACCGGGACTGATAGATATCGCCCCACGCAGATGTGGGCCGGCGCCCGGCAGCGACTTGAGATCCGGCAAACCATCAAGCGCCAGATTCACTTTGCCCGAAGAGCCGCGATACTTGTAGCGCTTCAGATCATCGG
>JBDUAQ010000187.1:0-6252 GCA_040004575.1 bacterium | reverse complement strand
TCGCACATTCGTCTCGGCCACGAGATGACGGTGAAGATGCTTGACGATCTCAAGAACCTCGGCTTCCTTTATGCAACCAAGGCCGGCATCTCCATTGGCATCGACGATCTGGTTACGCCCGATGCGAAGAAGCCTTTGGTTGATAAAGCGGAAAAAGATGTTATCGCAGTCGAGCAACAGTATCTCGACGGCGTCATCACCTCCGGTGAACGCTACAACAAGGTCATCGCTATCTGGTCTGAAGTGACTGATAAAGTCGCCAAGGAAATGTTCAAGGCGATGGACGAGCGCGAGAAATCCTCGGGCGAACTAAATCCAATCCTGGTCATGAGCGATTCCGGAGCGCGAGGCAGCGCGCAACAGATTCGGCAGCTCGCTGGTATGCGCGGCTTGATGGCCAAACCCTCGGGCGAAATCATTGAGACGCCAATCAAAGCGAACTTCCGCGAAGGCCTGGACGTGTTGCAGTACTTCATTTCGACGCACGGCGCGCGCAAGGGTCTCGCTGACACCGCGCTGAAGACCGCCGATTCTGGTTACCTGACTCGTCGCCTCGTCGACGTTGCGCAGGATGTCATCATCAGCGAGCCGGATTGCGGCACGCTGCGTGGAATCTCGGCCAGCGCGATTATTGAAGGCGGCGAAGAGATTGAGTCACTGCGTGACCGCATTGTGGGCCGCATCGCTCTTGAAGATGTCATCGATCCGGTTGAAGGCCGTGTGATCGTCGAGTCGAACCAGGAGATTGACGAAGACCTTTCGTCCGAGATTCAACGTTCCGGCGTGCAGCGCGTGCGCATTCGTTCGGTGTTGACCTGCGAATCGCGTCGCGGTTGCTGCATCAAGTGCTACGGTCGCAACCTGGCAACAGGACGGCCAGTCGAGATCGGCGAAGCGGTGGGCGTGATTGCTGCCCAGTCAATCGGCGAACCCGGTACTCAGCTAACGATGCGCACGTTCCACATCGGCGGTACGGCGCGTTTGGAAGAGTCGTCGAAACATGAGGCTCGCCAGGATGGTACGATTAAATATTTAGACCTCCAGACGGTGAAAAGCCGCAAGGGCGAACGCATCGCCATGAATCGCAATGGCTCGCTGACAATCATTGATGACCGCGGTCGCGAAGCAGCGCGATATCAGATCGTTTATGGAGCGCACATCCTGGTTGGAGAGGGCGACCGTGTTACCCAAGATCAACTGTTGGCTACCTGGGATCCATTTACCTTCGCAATCCTGACAGAGGTCGCGGGCCACGTTAAGTATCAGGATTTGAAAGAAGGCGTGACCTTTGATGAAGAGGTCGACGAGGTTACGGGCCAGTCGCGCAATGTTGTGAAAGACTCGCCTGACGAGAAGAAGCAGCCGCGTCTGGAAGTTCGCAATGCCAGCAACAAGCTGCTGAAGACTTACCAGATGCCGGTGCGCGCGAACCTGATGGTGGTCGACGGCGAAAACGTGGAGCCTGGCGACATCATTGCCAAGATTCCGCGCGAAACAACCAAGACCAAGGACATCACGGGCGGTCTGCCGCGCGTCGTGGAGTTATTTGAAGCACGACGGCCGGCTGAAACCGCGGTCATGTCGGAAATCGACGGCACAGTTACTTTGGGTCCGATTGCCAAGGGCAAACGTAAACTGATTATTACCGGCGACGACGGTGAAGAACGCGAGTATGACATCCCGCGCGGCACGCACATCAATGTGCAGGAAGGCGATCGCGTGCGCGCCGGCGAAGCATTGATGGATGGCCCGCTGAATCCGCACGATATTCTGCGCGTGCTCGGTATGCAGCGCTTGCAGGAATATCTCGTCAACGAGATTCAGGAGGTTTACCGCCTGCAAGGTGTGAACATCAACGACAAGCACATCGAAGTGATCGTGCGGCAGATGCTGCGCTGGGTGAAGATCAAGGAAGTTGGCGATACTGACTTCCTGCTCGAGGAGCAGGTGGATCGTTTCCGCTTCACTGATGAAAACGAGCGCGTCAACAAAGACGGCGGCGAAGTTTCGCAGGCCGAGCCGCTGTTGCTCGGTATCACCAAGGCTTCGTTGTCAACTGACTCATTCATTTCCGCGGCGTCGTTCCAGGAAACAACGCGAGTGCTAACTGAGGCGGCAATCTCAGGACGCATCGACTACCTGCGCGGTCTGAAGGAGAACGTCATCATGGGGCGCTTGATTCCTGCCGGCACCGGCATGGAGTATTACCGCAACGTGGAGATTGCGCGCGATGAGACGATCGATCAAGCTCGCGAGCGCGACCTTGATGATTTCCCTGACATCGTCGGCGGCCATGAAATCACGGCGCCTCCAGTGCGCGAGCCGCTGGTTGCAGCCGGCGCTGATGGTGAGGTTGAAGAAGTGGCGGAGTAGGACAGGCATTCCTGGCTGTCCAGTGTTCGCCACAGGCCGAGCTTCCAAGGAAATGGAACAGACTGGAAAGTCTGTCCTACAAAGAAAAAGGACAGGCAGGAATGCCTGTCCTACTTTTTTGTGGGGTGTAATTTCAAGTTAGCGGCCGCCGACGGTAGAAAAGCTTGCGAGCGTCTTGATTCTGGCGCGCACGGCGCCGGTCAACATCTCCACTTCCGCAGGCGAATAGTTGGCGGCGCGAAACGCGTCCCGGAGCTGTTCATCGCTCAAGCGACCCAGCCAGCCGGCCAGCCACTGCGCATCGGCAACTGTGAGGTTGTCGAAGAGTCCCTGGTTCTTGCCGCTGTAGTTGAAGTCAATCACGTTCCCCCTGATCCCCTTCACAAACGCGGCCTTAACATAGTCGGACGGTTTGTTACGGCTGCGTGAAAAAGCTCCGCCGGTCTTTCCAAAGGTCGCGCCCAGGTCGCTGATGATGTAGCGGCGTTCAGAACCTGTCGCACCCTTGGTCGCAAGGATCGCATTGTTATCGTCTTTCATGTCCCAGTTATTAAGCAGGACCATCATGATCTTCAGGCCCTGGAACTCGGGCTTGCCAAAAAAAGGGTTACTGTCCCAAAGCCAAAAGCCGGTGCGTTTGACGTCTTTCGGCCGGGCTTCGAGTTTTACGTTCTTGAATGTTCCCTTTCCCTCGATATTCAACTCTGGAACCAGGTACACGATCTCCGTTTCGTAGCCGGCGGCCCAGACCAGGCGATTGGCAGCAGTCTCGGGTTGCGCCTCTGTGCTGAGTTTTGCAACCCACTCGACCCCCTTACCATCCCGCACGCGATATTTCGTCGACCAGCCACCCTCCTTCACAGCAACGAAGGTGACGCGGCTGAGATCCGGCTTCATCGCTTCCCCTCCCGCGCCTAAAAAAAGATTGCGCGACTCAATATTCTCAGGCGCGTGCCAAAGCACCGGCGTTCCGGTGTAAACTTTTTTCTCTTTCTTATCCTTTTTTTGGGCTGGCGCCGGGAAGGCCGAAGCAACGACAAAAACCAACGAGAGGATCGTCAACCGAGTCATCTTTAACTTCAACATAGTTACCTCCTGGGGGTATGCTTTCTTGAGAAATAGCGGATTAGTAACTGCGATGCGCGAGGCCAACCGGGATATCGAGTGGCGGAATCCTATCATAAGACGCCGGCCGAGTTGAAGAGTTTTGTTTGGTAGTGGGTCAGTTTCAATGAGTGCTGAAATTACCAACTCCTTGCAGAACGGGAGCGGTAGCGACCGGATGCCATACTCAACGCGAATGGACTACTGGAGCGGAATATGGAATTGCAAAGACAGCTTGAGCGTAGCATCGCGTCGCTACCACCACCCCACGCGGGCTGCGGCGCTCCCCGGTCCGCTCCCGGTTCTGCAATTGCTGAGAGGTAGACATGACTTCTATTGACTTACCAATTGCTTGCAATCTGACGAACCCGGAATTTCAGCGGCGCCGTGCCGACTTGCTAAAGACGTTTCAGGGAGCCCTTCTGGAAACGAAAGAACTCGATGACGGTTATGCCTATCGCTTTCCCTCGGATGGAAACTGGATCGCCGAGTTGGCTCAACTGATTACTTTTGAGCGCGAGTGCTGTCCGTTCCTGCAGTTCAACCTTCGGCTCGAACCGGCAAACGGTCCGCTCTGGTTGGAATTGACTGGCCCTGAAGGCACGAAGGGTTTTCTCCAATTCCTTTTTGACGCGTAGATCACTTGCGGAATAGTAGTGACAAAAGCCGCGGTTGATTGTTTGCGGGAGCGTCGGCGTCGCGCCATTCACCGAGATGTCTGAGTTCAAGTCCGGAAGCCAAGCCGGCGTTCACGTAATCCGACACATCGTGGAGAAATGCAGTCACGCGCTGGCGCTCCCCGGTCTTTGTGTTACTGAATTGGGCCTGCCCTCCTGCGTGTTGGCGCATCGGGTGCAATTCGCAGACGAAGCATTCACCGCCAGCGGCGAGCACGCGAGCGGCCTCCGCGAAGACTGTTTCCACGTGTTCGACGTGTTCGAGAATCAGCATCGCGATGACTACATCGACTGACGAATCCGCGAGCGGCCAGGTTACGCGAGCATCATGCTGAATGAAACGGACACGTGGATCGTCCACGCGAGCTCTGGCCCGAGCGAGCATCGCTTCAGAAAAATCCAATCCCACAATCTCAGCGGCGCGCTCAGCCAGCCAGACGGTATTGCGCCCGGTACCGCATCCCACCTCGATCACCTTGCGATCGTTGAGATCAAGTTTGACTTGCCTTAATATCGCCGCCGCCAGATCGCGAGTGCGGTTCTGGGCCGTGTCGTAGGTCTCGGCCCAATCGTTGTAGGCCGCCGCTATCTCGGATTGTTCTGGTGACTGCGTCATGAGTTTTCTTGCTAGATTCTACCGCGACAGACTAATCTCAGTCGCCTTATCTTAAGCTGCTGCGCTTCGTCAATGTCATGCCTATGAGCTCAGAAACGCCGAGCGCTGTGCCAACCTCATCCTTCGCTCGTTTTATCAGCATCTTTCAACCTGCGCCCGCCGCCGACTTTCAAATAACAGACCGGGCAGAAATCACCAGCGAGTATCGCCGCTGGCAAAGGCGTGTCCTGGTCTCTTCGATCATCGGCTATGCGACGTTTTATTTCGTCCGCAAGAACCTCAGCATCGCGATGCCGGTGATGGAAAAGAGTCTCGGCATTCAGAAAACTCAGCTCGGTCTGTTTCTCACGATGCACGGATTGCTCTATGGCGTTTCGAAGTTTGCCAATGGCTTTCTGGGCGACCGCGCCAATGCTCGCGTGCTCATGGTCAGTGGACTTGCCATGTCCGCAATTCTCAACGTGCTATTCGGTTTCAGTTCGACAGTGATCGCACTCGGCATTATTTGGACCTTGAATGGTTGGTTTCAGGGAATGGGGTTCCCGCCGTGTGCCCGCTTGATGGCCAACTGGTTTTCCCCGAAGCAACTCGCCACCAAGTTTTCTTTGTGGAACATGTCGCATCCGATTGGCGGCGGCTTGGTCGTTATCCTTTGTGGCTATCTGGTCGTAATCAACTGGCGCCTCGCCTTTTTTGTTCCGGCTGCTCTCGCTTTGGCTTGCGCAGTTTTCCTTTGGTTCACGTTGCCGGACACGCCGCCCAGCGTTGGTCTGCCGGAAGTAGAAGGCACGCGAATCGGCTCTCAGGACGCCCCACAAAACAAGGAGTTGGACGAAGGGTCGAAAAAGGAAGCGAGCCGCGAGTTCAGGTTATTCGTTTATGAGCACGTCTTTCGCAATAAGTACATCTGGATAGTTTCTGTCGCGAACTTCTTCGTTTACATCATTCGTTATGCTGTGCTCGATTGGGGACCGACGCTGCTGACTGAATCGAAGCACATCAAGATCGCGCATGCGGGTTGGATGGTTGCCGGTTTTGAATTCGGTGGCTTGTTCGGCGCCGTCATCGGTGGTTGGTTGACCGACAAATATTTTGGCGGGCGTGCCGTTCGCGTGTGTTTGATCTATATGATCCTGGCCGGCGTTTCGGTGTTTCTGTTTTGGAGAATTCCGGGACAGTCAGAGCTGGCCACGGCAGGTTTACTCGGCGCCGCGGGTTTTTTCATTTACGGTCCGCAGTGTTTGCTGGCGGTTACGGCTGCGAACCTGGCGACCAAGAAGGCGGCTGCCACAGCGATCGGCCTGACGAGTATCTTCGGTTACGCCAGCACCGTGCTTTCGGGTTGGGGATTGGGTGCGCTGGTCCAGCATTACGGCTGGAATGTTGCGTTTGCAGGTTTGATAATCGTCGCGGCGCTCGGTTCACTGTTGTTCGCGCTCGCCTGGCGCGCCAAAGCAAATGGATACGAGCAAGGATGAAGTT
>JBDUAQ010000186.1:0-6341 GCA_040004575.1 bacterium | reverse complement strand
TCAGTACTCATCACTCATCACTCATCACTAACGCTATGGACACATTCATCGAACAACTTCCCTTCTTCACGCCCGAGCATCGCACGTTGGCGGCGGACATGGATTCGTTTGTCCAGCAGGAGATTGAAACACGAGCCATTGAAGAGCGCGACCTCGATGCGCAACTCCGCGAATTCGTGAGCGTGCTGGCGAAGGCCGGCGCACTCCATTATTCCGTTGCCACGCCGGGCACCAAACTCGACGTCCGCGCTCTCTGTTTGATTCGCGAAGCGCTTGCTTACTCCTCGGCGCTGGCTGATCTCGCTTTCGTCATGCAGGGCCTTGGAACTTTCGCCATTAGCCAGGCCGCTCCCGAACATCTGCGCGACTTTTGGATTTCGCGAGCGGTCGAAGGAAAAGCAGTTGCCGCTTTTGCGTTAACTGAACCCGACGCCGGCTCCGACGTTGCTGCTATCAAAACCACGGCTACGCGAGACGGCGATGCCTATGTGATCAATGGCCGCAAGCGTTTTATCTCAAACGCCGGCGTTGCTGATTTCTATACCGTGTTTGCGCGAACCGGAACCGATGCGAATGGTCGCGCTTCGTTGTCCGCGTTTGTGGTGGGCGCAAAGATGCCTGGCTTCAGCGTTGTCGAGCGAACGGCAATGATCGCCGCGCATCCGATTGGTGAAATTGAATTCAACGGCTGCCGCGTGCCGGCGGAAGATATGGTCGGCGGTGAAGGCGATGGCTTCGTGCTGGCCATGCGCACGCTGGACACGTTTCGCGCAAGCGTTGGCGCCGCCGCGTGCGGCATGGCGCGGCGCGCACTCGGCGAAGCGGTGGGCTACGCAAAGACGCGGAAACAATTCGGCCGTCCACTCGCCGAGCATCAACTGATCCAGGAGAAACTGGCAGACATGGTGACCGAACTCGACGCCGCCAGACTCCTCGTCTATCGCGCGGCGCATTTGAAGGACACCGGAGCTGCGCGTGTTACGCGCGAGGCAAGCGAGGCAAAACTTTACGCCACGGAAGCCGCCTGCCGCATCATCGATCAGGCAGTGCAAATTCATGGCGGCTCTGGACTCGTCCGTGGCAGCGTAGTTGAACGGCTCTATCGCGACGTTCGCGCCTTGCGGATCTACGAGGGCACTTCTGAAATTCAGAAACTAATCATCGCGAGCAAGCTGTTGAAGGAGTAGGAAGACATTCCTGTCTGTCCCGCCAGAATTGTTATGACGAGATTTGCCAAATGAGACCTTTGTCATCCGACACAACACCCGAAGCTCAAGAGATGCACTTCGAGCTAATGCGCCAGCTTCCCGGTTGGCAGCGTCTGACACTGGCTTTCGATCTCACTCAAGCGATGCGCCAGTTAGTGCTGACCGATATTCGTCGCGGCTATCCTGACGCGAGCGACGAGGAGGTTCGCAGGCGTTTCATTGCCCGAGTTCTGCCCCGCGAAGACGTAATCCGCGCTTACGGTTTCGATCCGAAGGTTGAAGGATACTGACAAGACGGATGGAAAACCCGTTCAAAGTATTGTCCCTGGTTGCGAGTGTGTTGGAGCAACAGCGGATCAATTATGCTCTCGTTGGCTCTTTCGCCAGTTCAATTCACGGCATGTATCGCTCCACCGCCGATATCGATATCGTCGCCGATATTACTTCTGAGCAGGTTATTCCCCTGCTCGATGCGCTTCAAGGGAGCTTCTACGTCGACGAGCAAGCGGTGCGCGAGGCTGTTGATCTGCGGCAGTCGTTTAATGCAATTCACTTCGACTCAGTTTTCAAGATCGACATCTTTATCCCGAAATCAGATGAGTTCTCCAGAAAGCAGATCGAGCGGCGCGAACTTAGACAGCTTGCACCCGATCTTGAACAGATGATTTACGTCGCTACCGCGGAGGACACGATATTGGCAAAACTACGTTGGTATAACTCGGGCGGACAAGTCTCAAATAATCAGTGGACCGATGTTGTCGGGATTATTGGTGCGTCTTCGACAAAACTCGAGCTTGACTACCTGCACCAGTGGGCTGAAAGACTCGGTCTCACAGACCTGCTCGATAAAGCATTCATGGAAGCGAAGAAGGACTAGCCGCGGCGGTTAGGAAAAATGAAAATCAACATCATCGGCGGCGGGCCGGCGGGAATGTACTTCGCGATCCTGATGAAGAAGGCCAACGCCGCGCATGAGATCACCGTGTATGAGCGCAACGGGCCGGACGATACGTTTGGCTGGGGCGTCGTGTTTTCAGGAAAGACTTTAAATAACTTGCGCTCGGCCGACGAAGAGTCACATGGGGAGATAACACGCGCGTTTGCGGCCTGGAACAATGTTGATGTCGTACACCGGCAGGAAAAGATTTCCATCCACGGCAACAGCTTTTCCGGAATCGGCCGTCTCCAGTTGCTCACAATTCTGCAACGACGCTCGGAACAGCTCGGCGTTCAGTTGCTATTCCGGACTGAAGTCCCTGACCTTGATTCCGCACGCACGAGTTGCGACTTGCTCGTTGCCGCAGATGGCGTCAACAGCACCGCGCGAAAGCAATACTCGAGAGAGTTTCTGCCGACGCTAAATATACGGCCAAACCGTTATATGTGGTACGGCACGAATCGGCTGTTTCACGGTCTGACGTTAACCTTTCGCGAGAATGAGGCCGGCGTATTTGCCGCCCACTCTTATAAGTTCAACCAAACGACCAGCACCTTCATCATCGAATGCGATCAAGCAACCTGGAACGCGGCTTCCTTCGCCACGATGACTGATGACCAGACGCGCGGCTATCTGGAGCACGTTTTTGCCGGAGATCTCGAAGGTCACCCGTTGCTCTCAAACAAATCCCAATGGATCAACTTCATGTTAGTGAAGAACGCCAACTGGTTTTTTGAGAATGTCGTGATGATTGGCGACGCGTTGCACACCGCACACTTCTCCATCGGCTCGGGCACGAAGCTCGCGCTGGAAGATGCCATCGCGCTCTTTGATTGTTTTCAAAAAGCCGAAACTGTGACCGATGCGCTTATAGAATTCGAGTCAACTCGTAAGCCGGTAATCGAAGAGTATCAGGCGGCTGCGTATGAAAGCATGCGTTGGTTTGAGACCGCGCGCGACTATATGCACCTGAGCCCAATCGAACTGGCCTACGAACTAATCACGCGCAGCGGCAAGGTGGGTTATGAGGACCTGAAGCGTCGCGATCCGGAGTTCATCGCGTCGTACGAAAATCAGAAGGCAGTAGGCAGAAAGCAGTAGGCAGAAGGCTGCCTGATCTTTCTGCCTACTGCCTTCTGCTTACTGCCTACTCTTCCACCCGCCATTCCGGAGCCAACAACCTGCGCCGTCCTTCATCAACTGTAGCGATTCCCGGTTCATCCAACTCAAAGCGATCCCAAAGCTTACAGGTAACCGGTCGATGCGCCTGATCGAGGGCTTCGCAATAGTTTGTATACGTGCAGCGCCTGACTTCTTCGCCGCGACCCAGTTTCACTTTAATGAACCAATCAGGATCGGCAAGCGCCTGGCGAGCAAGACCGGCGATGTCGGCCTGGCCACGCTGCAGAATCGCCTCGGCTTGTGCAAAAGTAGAAATACCTCCAGCGCCCACGATCGGCGTCTTAAACCCCGCTTGATTCACGCCGCGTTTGATTGCGGCAACCAAAGGCACGCTGCGACCAAATGGGCCGGCCGCGTCGGAAAGAACTGTCGGCATACACTCGTAGCCACTCTGGCCCGTGTAGGGATAGACTGCCTGCCCAACTTTGGGCTGCTGCGCGTCTTCAAATTTTCCACCTTTCGAAAGAGACAGAAAATCAAAACCGGCGCGAGCAAACTCAACTCCGAAATAGATCGCATCGTCAACTCGATTTCCGCCGGTGATTACTTCATCAGCCAAAAAACGTACTCCTACGACGTAATCACCGCCCACGGTTTTTCTCACGGACTGAAAAACTTCGAGCGGCAGGCGCAGGCGATTTTCGCGCGAACCACCGTAGCCGTCATTGCGGTTATTGAGGGCGCTGAGAAAGCCAGCCATCGTGTAAGCATGGGCGTAATGCAGTTCGACGCCGTCAAAGCCTGCTTCGCGCGCGCGCCGCGCAGCCTCAGAAAAAATATGCGGCAACACTTGCGGCAACTCGCGCACGTGCGGCAGATGCATGTCCGTGACGTGTTCGCGATAACCAAAACGAAGGGATTCCAACTCACGCGCGTCAAGTATTCGATCAATTGCTTCCTCCGGCGCGTTCTTAAGAAACTCCCTCACTCCTGTCTCGGCTGCGCCTAACCACGCTGGGTCTTCAGTAATGTCCGCCAGCGCCTGTCGATGACGGTCATTAATTTGCAGAAAGCGCGCCAAGTATTTTTCTCTTTCGGGGCGGCGTTTTACGGACAGGAAGTCAATGATCTGGATGAAAAGCTTTGTCTGTCCCCCGCTTGCTTCTTTAACAGTTTCCACCAACCCCTTCAAACCGGGGATGAATCGCTCGTGGCCGATGCGCAGCAACGGGCCGCTGGGAATATCGCGAACACCGGTTGCCTCAACGACCAAAACGCCGGGCTGTCCTGCGGCGAAACGTCGATACCAATCAAGGTTTTCCCGTGTAACAAAGCCGTCGTCCGTCGCGCGCCAGGGGACCATTGCGGGCACCCACGTTCGGCTGTTGGCTTCCAGCGGTCCGATGTTGATTGGCTGGTAAAGAAGAGATTGGGCTGCTTCCTCGGCGGTGGGCCAACGAGTCGGCAAAATCGGATGTTTGATTGGGTTCGCAAACTTCCACATATGTTCATATGCACTTTACCACGAGGCCCTCGGTGATGAGGTCAGTACCCTCGCGGTAGCGGGTGGATCGTGGCAGGACGGACCGGTAAAGGGCGAAAATGTGAGCAGAACCCACCCGCTACCGCGAGCTGGTACTGACCTCATGCCACTGCGACTTGAGTAACGACAGGTATTGCCAACTCAAACTGCACCCCAGTACGCAGCTGCACCGCAAACGAGAAAGATCATCGGGTGTTATGGTAAATTAAACGCACGTTGAAAATTTACCGGAGAACGAATTGACTGACGAACTTCTGAAATGGCGCAGTGAGTTTCCCATCCTCGACAAGACTGTCTATTTGATCTCCCACAGTCTTGGCGCTATGCCCAGAGAAACCTACGCGCGGCTTAACGAGTACGCCGAGACCTGGGCGACACGCGGCGTGCGTGCCTGGGCCGAAGGTTGGTGGGACATGCCGGTCACAGTCGGCAATGAAGTGGCGCCCATCATCGGCGCTGATCCCGGCAACATCGTAATGCATCAGAACGTTTCGATCTGCCAGTCGCTGATCCTTTCCTGTTTTGAACCGGCGCCGAAAAGAAACAAGATCGTCTACTCGGAACTAAACTTCCCGTCGGTGATGTACGTCTATGAAGCTCATGCGCGCGAGAGCAAACTCAGAATAGAAACTGTTCCCTCAGACGACGGTATTACAATTCCACTCGAACGCTTCCTCGC
The DNA here is from genome assembly GCA_040004575.1 of bacterium. Lineage (GTDB taxonomy): Bacteria > Acidobacteriota > Blastocatellia > Pyrinomonadales > Pyrinomonadaceae > PSRF01. The sequence goes on along the minus strand of JBDUAQ010000186.1, from coordinate 852 downwards.
GGCGATCGACGAGGAGACGTTGCTGGTTCCCTTCTCCCACGTGCTTTTCAAAAGTGGTTTCCTGCAAAACGCGCAAGCAATTACCGAGCGGGCGCATGAAGTCGGCGCCATGGTTGTTCTCGACGCGTATCAGTCAGCGGGCACGGTGCCTTTCAACGTTAAGGAACTTGGTGTAGATTTCGCGACCGGCGGCTCAGTGAAGTGGCTTTGCGGAGGCCCGGGAGCCGGCTACCTTTACGTGCGTCCTGATTTGCAGCTACGACTGCAACCAAAAACGACCGGCTGGATGGCGCATGAATCGCCTTTCGCCTTCGACACTGAACTGCGTTACGCGGAAGGCATCACCCGATTTCTTCATGGCTCGCCGGCAATTCCCGCGCTCTATGCCGCGCAGTCGGGGTATCGAATCATCAACGATATTGGCGTTGAAAAGATCCGCGCAAAGAGTATGCGGCAAACGGAACGTCTGATTGCGTTGGCGGAAGAAGCCGGATTTAGAGTGACGAGTCCGAAGGCTGTCGCAGACCGCGGCGGAACCATAACCGTTGGCCATGAGGATGCGGCGGCGATCACCAAGGAGTTGATTCGTCGAGAGTTCATCGTCGATTACCGGCCCGGCGCCGGCGTGCGCATCTCGCCGCATTTCTACACGAGCGATGAGGAACTCGAGCTCGTAGTTCGCGAAATGAAAGATATCAGAGACTCGCGCGCGTACGCCGTTCACGAAACTGCGGGCGCGGCGTTTTGACAATCTGTCAGTGGTCAGTTGTCCGTTGTCAGTCGCGCCTATCCGCTGCGAGATCATTACTGACCACTGACCACTGACCACTGACCACTGACCACTGACCACTG
>JBDUAQ010000185.1:0-6361 GCA_040004575.1 bacterium | reverse complement strand
TGTCTACTGGCTACTGCTTTCACGAGCTTATCTGCGGGCACTTCTTCAGTTCTTCAGGTCTGTTTTCCGGCAGCAATTTTTCCAGCTTCGGCCAGTCAGTCGCGCCCGGTTCACCGCGCGGCCTCAGTTCATAGATCGTATCCGTCACCCGGCGAAAACTAAACTGCTCCTGAAGTTTGACGATCGCCGGGATTTCTTCGCGTTGCCAACTGCACGGCAGCCACCAACGCGGATCAGTATCCAGAAAGACACGCCGGTTTTCCTTCAAGTAACTTTCAATCAGCGGAACGAGACCATCGCCTGGCCAACCGCCACCGGTGCCAATCGTTTTCCAGTCGCCGGCTCCGATCGCCTTCCAGTAAGTGACGGCAATTGTTTGCGAGCCTGCAATCATGACTGCATCGCGCGGCACGTTCGCAAGCTGTTCGCGATACTCTTTGGTCATCGCGCGCCGCTCGAAGAATCGTTGGCTAGCGGGCCGAACCATGAGACTGAAGACGACTGCCAGTGCCAGGACCGCGGCTGCGCAGGTTGCGAAAGCGAGTCGGGCGCTTTTGAGTCGACCAGTCAAACTGCGAATTAGAAAGTTTGCAGATAGCGGCGCAATTGCCGGCAAGCCGGTTAGGAAGTAGCGCCAGTTAACCGCAGTGCCGTAGTTGAAAAAAAGCAGCAGGTCACAGAGCAGGCCCATCACGGCAAGCAACAACAGCGGCGAAAGTTTTCGCTCACTCCAGTCATTCCGAAGCGCCTTCCATAAAGCAAACGGCAGCGAGACGAACACAAGCGGCGCACTGACAAAGAAATAGCCGAGATAGGGCTTTAGATTGCGCAACGTCACCGGATGTCGCGCGTTCTCCTGCAACATCGATTCGCGCCAGCCAAAAGAAATCGAACGGTAGTGCGCGTCAGTGATGAACCAATACGCAAACCAACTGGTAGCACATAGCAAAAAAAACAAACACGAAATTGCCACGATGAGAACCTGTCGCCGGCGAAATCTCCAACCACAAACGAACGGGGCCACAACCAACCACGGCGCATAAAACCCCATTGTCTCGCGAAGGTTGACACCCAATCCCAACAGGGCTGCGCCTGCAAGCACCAGCCAGACATTCTCCTGTTGTATGCCGCGATAGTGGACCAGCAAGGCAATGGACAGCAGCAGCACGGACGGGACGTCTGTCATTACTTGCCCGCCGTAGAGCACAAACACCGGCGAGAAGACCAGAAACAGCGCGGCCAGTGTCGCCGTGTGAATAGACCTGGAAAAGTCGCGAGCCAACGCCCAACATGCAACCACCGCCAGCGGCGCTTGCGCTACTACGGCGTATTTGAAAATCAGATAAGCGTGTTCAGGCTGAACACTGAAAAGCGCGTGGGCGATTTCGTAGAGTGCATGATTTCCGAAGATGAAGAGATTGCGGCCGAGCGCCATCGACGACGGATATCCCGCCAACGAAAGCATTGTGTAGTCAATGCCGTCCCAGTCGCCGATGAAGGGATCGACAAAATAGAGGACGAGGGCTAATCCGATCACCGCGGGCACAAGCCACCAGGCCCATGCTCGCCAGAAAGAGAGCGACGCATCGGCAGCAAGAGTTGCCGCCGCGCTTGGTTGGCGTTGGAAAATTTCTTCAGACGTTGCCGGCGTGTTTGTCGTTGGGTGTGTCTGGTTCAACGAGTTTCGGTTTCGGCCACTGGATCCGGCCGCTTAACCATCTTGACGCGATTACCCTGCGCATTGTACTCAACTTCGTCCATGATGTTGTAGATAAGCAGGACGCCGCGGCCGGACGACTTGAACAGATTGGCCGGGTCACACGGGTCGGGTATGGTCTGCACGTCAAAGCCTTCGCCCTCATCTTCGATAGTAAAAGAGGCTTCCTTGGGAGACAGCTCGGCGCCCACGCGAATCAGTTTGGTGGGATCGTTCTTGTTGCCATGCTTAACGGCGTTAACAAACGCTTCATCAAGCGCGATGAACAAGTTCGATTTCTCGGGAGCAATAACACCCAGCTTGGCGACGCGCTCGAGCAGGTATTGCAACACGCCACTCATTAGGGCAAGGTCGCTGGGCAATTCAAACTCAATTTTCTCGTGAGTGTGCGAGAGCACGCTGGGATCGTCCACATAGCGCAGCTTGTAAGAAAGCGTCTGTTCGACTATCGCGCGCAGTTCATCCTGGTTGTAAGGAAATCGGAGGTAGTTTGCCGCGACCATCTTAAAGGCTTTGACGATCGTGGGCTCTGCGTCGTTTGGGACCACGCGAGTCAACAGATGGCGACGATGCTGATCTTTTGGCTGGTCGTTGATAGTGCCTTCAGCCTTATCAGGTGCGGCCTCTTCGGTAAGATCGCTGATGATGAGATCAAACTGGTCGAGGTCGTTGCGGCTGAGGGCTTCCTCGCGGTCACCCGTCACGACAGCCTCGTGGCCCAGGCTGCCGAGCGCGTTTTCGAGTATGGCACGCAGCTCATCGTTATTGTCGACGATGAGAATTCTACGTTTCTGCATCCCGCTCCAATCTGCCGGTGATAGTCCGAGGAGAGATGGAAGTGCTTATACACTGCGCTTCCAATTAACTTTACGATAACTCGAGCTGCTGCGTTCGCAATATATCACGTAAGCGACGGGCGACCGAAGACTGACGACCACCAGTCCAATGTCCAATGTCCAACGTCCTTGTTCTGTGGCTTGACCGTCGAACTTCAATGCCTGACGTTTAAGCGAAGTCTTTCGACTTTGGACTTTGGACTTTGGACTTTAGACTGTTTCACCCATGGCTAAACCCGGCAAACTTCAAACGTCGCTCGAATACGGGCTGGCCCGGACAATTCTTTCCGGCCTCGGAGTTTTGCCGCGTTCTGTGGCCATTGCCGTTGGCTTGGTGATTGGACGGCTGGCTTATCTCCTGCCCGGGAATCTCCGTCGAACTGGCAAGCGCAATCTCGAAATTGCCTTTCCGGAAATGCCGGAGCGGGAACGACGGCGACTACTGCGAGGCTGCTTCGCGAGTCTCGGCCGCTTGCTTGGTGAGTTTAGTCAACTTCCGAAGGCGACTCCGGAATCACTGCGGAAGATCATCGAGTATGACGAGGTAGGGTTGGCCCACTTAAGAGAGGCGGAGAAAAACAAGCGCGGCGTGATTTTTTTGACCGGTCACCTGGGCGTCTGGGAGTTGCATAGTTTCGGTTGGTCCGCACTTGAGTATCCCTTGAGTTTCCTGGTGCGCCCGCTCGACAATCCGCGCGTCGAAGAACTGATCGAAGCTGTAAGGACGCGTTTTGGCAATCGTGCGATAGACAAGCAAAGCGCAGCGCGACAGTCGCTACGCGTGTTGCGCGAAGGCGGCACGCTGGGCATCTTATCGGATCTAAACACGCAAACGCGCGAAGGGGTTTTTGTTCCTTTCTTTGGCAAACTCGCTTGCACAACTGCCGGCATCGCAACGCTCGCGTTGAAGACTGACGCGGTGGTGATTCCCACCTGCGCCGTCTGGAACAAGAAACGAAGGCGCTATTTTTTTCACGGCGACCCGCCCGTGGAGTTAGTGCGAACCGGCGATCACGCTAAGGATATCGAAGTGAACACGGCTCGCTTCGCGGCGGCGGTTGAGCGCATGGTTCGTCTCTACCCTGACCAGTGGCTGTGGATTCATAAGCGCTGGAAGACACGGCCACCGGGGGAGCCGGAGTTGTACTAGTAGGCAGTAGGCACAAAGCAGTAGGCAGAAAAACCGAGAACTGCTTACTGCCTTCTGCTTACTGCCTTCTGCTTTCTCACGTATACTTCTAGCCACCTAACCCCATGCAAGCTTCCGCCGAACAAGAATTCAAGGGTGCGCGTCCTCCCGATGAAACCGTCGCGCGGGCTTACAAGTTTGCCGACCTCTCTTCGTACCCGCCAAAGAAGCGATTCCTGATTCGCGCCGCGGACCTCGCGTTCTTCCTAATGATCAAGGTGATAGGCCGGACGATTCGTTGGCAAGTTGAAGGCTGGGAAAACTGGGAAGCCGCCACGCGTGATGGCCATCTTCCCATCTATACCTTCTGGCACAACCGTGTATTCCTCGCGACTTACTTCTGGCAGAAGCGCCGCATCGTCGTGATGACCTCGCAGAGTTTCGACGGCGAATACATCGCCCGGTTCATTCAGAGATTTGGCTACGGCGCCGCGCGCGGCTCGAGTACGCGCGGCGCTGTCGGCGCGATCATAGAGATGACGCGGCTAATGCGTGCGGGGTCAGCAACGGCGTTTACGATCGATGGTCCAAAGGGTCCACGCTACGTTGCCAAGATGGGCGCGGTGCTGCTCGCAAAAAAGACTGGCCAACCGATCCTGCCCTTCACCATTAACGCCGAGCGCTTTTGGGAAGCGAAACGAAGTTGGGACGGATTTCAGGTTCCATTCCCGTTTTCACGCGCTCGCGTAGACATCGCATCGCCTATCTATGTCTCCGCCGACGCTAACGATGAAGAACTTGAACCAAAACGAAATGAGCTGCAAGCGGCGCTGGATAAAATCAATCGCGACGGGGAGTATCAGGGTGATCGATAGCAGAAGGAAGTTGTTGGCCGCGGATTAACGCGGATTACACAAATCTGAAAAACATCTTCTTGAACTTGTACTTCTTGTTTAGTTCAGATCCGCGTTTATCCGCGTGAATCTGTGGCTGATTTTTGTATGACACCGAATTCTCAAACAGAAGCAAAAGAGTCACAGTTTCGCGCCGGCTACGTAGCCTTCATTGGCCGGCCAAACGCCGGCAAGTCTACGCTGCTGAATCAACTTGTCGGCCAAAAGATCGCAGCTGTCTCCGACAAACCACAAACTACACGCTTCAGAATTCAGGGCGTCATCACCAAGCCTGAGGGTCAATTTGTTTTGGTTGACACTCCTGGCGTTCATAAGCCCGGCTACGAAATGAACCGGCGCATGATGGCAACCGTGCAGGACGCGCTGATGGGCGTGGATCTCGTCTGCCTGATTCGTGATGCGTCAGTCTCCACCGGCAGTGGTGACAAGTTTGTGCTTGAACTGATCCAGCGAGCGAAGAAGCCAGCCCTGCTCCTGCTCAACAAGATCGACAAACTCAAAGACAAAACCGCTTTGTTGCCGCTGCTCGAGTGGTATCGGAACGAATACGATTGGGCCGAGCTTATTCCGATCTCGGCGTTGCGCGGAAACGTAGCTGACGTCTTGCCACCGCAGATGATCAAACACCTGCCGGCGGGTGAGCCACTTTTCGGCGAAGATGACTTCACCGACCAGTCAGTACGCACGATGGTGGCCGAGATCGTGCGCGAGAAGATTCTGCAAACCACGCAGGATGAGATTCCTTACGTGACCGCAGTCGTGGTGGAAAAATGGGACGAAGAGCGTGAAGACTTTACCCGTATTCACTGTGCAATTTTTGTCGAGCGCGGCTCGCAGAAAAAGATCGTAATCGGCAAAGGCGCCGCACGCCTGAAAGAAATCGGCATCGAGGCGCGACAAGACATTGAAAGCCTGCTCGGCCATCGCTGCCACCTGGAGTTGTTCGTAAAAGTTGAAAAGGATTGGCGCGACAAACAGGGATTGCTGGACGATCTCGGCATAAGGCAGTAATAGGATGATGACAACCGGACCGGCGCAATCGGCACGACTTTGGTACGCGCTTGTTGTTGAGTGTGATGCAGCCGCTCGTGAGGCAGTCGAGTATGCGTTGATGGAGGCGGGCGCCCTCGGAACGAAAACCGAAGACGGAGTGAATGGCTTTTTCCAGGTGGGTGGCTATTTTGATCAAACTCCAAACCGCGAGCGCGCGCGCGCGGAGATAACAGAAGCGCTGCGAATCTATCAACTGTCATCATTTTCAGTGGGAGAAATGATCCTTTGGGAAATACCGGATGAAGACTGGGTCGGTGAATGGAATAAAAGTTGGCAGCCCGTTGAAGTGGGCGAACGCTTCATCATTGCACCACCCTGGGCCGAGATTTCCGACGCGCACAACCGGCTTGTAATTCGCATTGAGCCAGGCATGGCCTTCGGAACGGGAACACACGAGACGACCCGTTTGTGCCTGGTAGCAATTGAGAAGTATTTTGCGGGCGGCAGTTTTCTCGACGTAGGGACAGGAACGGGAATCCTGGCGATAGCCGCCGCCAAACTTTTTCCCGACGCGCACATTGAAGCCTGCGACACTGACGCAGAAGCAGTGGCGATAGCTCGCGAGAATGCGCGCCTGAATGGCGTTGCGGACCGAATCAGCTTTCGCGTGGGGACAGTTGAAGAGACTTCGGCTTCGGCTGATTTCGTTTGCGCAAATCTAACAGCTGAAGTGATTGTGCCGATGCTACCTGCGCTGATTTCTGTCACCTGC
>JBDUAQ010000184.1:0-6364 GCA_040004575.1 bacterium | reverse complement strand
GTGTAGCGATCGGACTGGCCGGAGCGTTCGCGTTAACCCGATTGCTTGGGAACCTGTTGTTTCACGTAACGCCGACAGACAGGGCGACGTTTGCTGGCGTCGCGATTTCCCTAATCGTCGTCGCGTTGTTGGCCTGTTATGTCCCGGCACGACGCGCAACGAAAGTTGATCCGTTGGTGGCTCTTAGAGACGAGTAGATGAGTCCGACATGCTCTGACAACCGGAACAGACTTCATCTTTTAACAACGACCAGCTGAAGCATTTCGGACAATGGAGCAGAAACGCGAGGTAACTGATGAAGACACTGTTGCAAGACGTGCGTTTCGGGTTGCGGATGCTTTCGAAGTCGCCCGGCTTCACGTTCGTGGCGGTAGTCTCGCTCGCCCTCGGTATAGGTCTCAACACGGCGATCTTCAGCGTCGTTAACGTCATACTCCTTCGTCCGCTACCAATCGTGAAGGAAGAGAGTCGTGTCGTGTGGCTTCGCGCGCCTATCTCTTATCCCGACTATGTCGACTATCGCGAACAAACGCAGAGTTTCGGGGGAATGGCAGCCATCACGGGTACGAGTGAGTTCAGCCTCGCGCTCGGCGGCGAGCCGGAACTTATCCAGGGCGAGTACGTCACGGAGAACTATTTTGACGTGCTCGGTGTTGGCACCCTTCAGGGCAGCACCTTCGGAAAATCAGACGGCCAGACCCCTACTCCCATTGTGGTTCTCAGCGCGCACCTCTGGCACACGCGTTTCGATTCGGACGCCAACATCATCGGCCGGCAGATTTCACTAAATGGACTTGGCTTCACTGTTATCGGCGTCGCGCCGGAAAATTTTATCGGCACCGAAGTCGGCCTTAACCGCGAGCTTTGGGTGCCGCTTTCAATGCAGCCACTACTAAACCCGCCTGAGGCCTCCAGAGCAGCGGATCCTTCCTCGAGCAGATTCCACGAACGGAATAGTCATTGGTTGGCAGTCTTTGCTCGCCTGAAACCTGACGTTTCGCGCGAACAGGCCGGCACTGAGTTGGCGACTGTTGCGCGACATGTTTCGGAAACCTACAACGGTAAGGTCACGCCCGAGACGCTGCGGAGCGTTCAACTTCTGCGCATGAGTGGTGGCATGGACCCGCGCGATCAAGAGGAGGCGTTGCCGCTGGCGGGAATTGTGATGGCAGTGGTTGGACTTGTGCTGCTGATCGCGTGCGCAAATATCGCCAGCCTGCTCGTGGCGCGCGCAGCGGTCCGGCGTCGTGAAACTGCGATCCGCCAGGCACTCGGCGCAACGCGCCCGCGTCTCGTTCGTCAGTGGCTGACGGAGAGCGTGCTGCTTGGCATTGCGGGCGGCGCCTTGGGATTGCTGCTGGCGCTGTGGGCGAATCAGTTACTGATCTCTTACCTGCAGACAACGCCGTTAGCTTCACTCGATCTCCGATTGGATTATCGGGTACTCGCCTTCACGCTCGCTGTCTCGGTCACCACGGGCATCGTCTTCGGACTCGCTCCAGCGCTCCAGGCATCGCGGCTGGACATCGTCATGGCCCTCAAGAGCGAGGGCGGTTTGCAGCGCGCGGACTCTCGTCGCTCACGTCTGCGCGCGATGTTCGTTACGGCGCAGGTGACGCTCTCGGTAGTGCTTCTGATTGGCGCCGGCCTTTTCATCCGCTCGCTCCAAAGCGCGAACGCGATTGACCCGGGGTTCCGCGTCGAGCACGCGCTGACGATACCAATAAACTTGGGGCTGTTGCGTTACAAAGAAACTGAGGGCGAAAACTTCTACCGGAATTTGCTCACCCGGATCGAAGCGCAGCCGGGCGTCGAGCGCGCGAGCCTGGTCAGGTTTGCCCAACTTGGTTTCTCCTTTGCGCAGTTCCAGGTCTTCCCCGAAGGTCGCGGTGGCAGGCCGACAGGAGAAGGTATCAGCACAGGATTCAACGTGGTGGGGCCAAACTATTTCAAGACGATGGAAACTCCATTACTGCGCGGGCGCGACTTTACAGAAGCCGACCGCAAAGGAGCGCCGGGTGTTGTCGTAATCAACGAGACGTTGGCCGCCACGCTTTGGCCGGGTGAAGACGCTTTGGGTAAACGCGTTGGCGTAAATGGGCCGGAGGGACTTTTCCTCGAAGTAGTCGGCGTGGCCCGCGACGGCAAGTATCGTTCGCTCGGCGAGGCGCCTCATCCGTACATCTATCAGCCGGTTCTTCAGTCCTACGATCCGAAGATGACTCTTGTCGTCCGTACGACGGGCGAGCCGCAGTCTGTAGCCAACGCCGTGCGTGAACAGATTCGCGGACTCGATGCGAACCTGCCCGTAGCAGACGTGAAGACGTTCCGCGAACAACTAAACCTGTCGCTATTTCCTTCGCGTGTGGCCGCGTGGACCCTCGGCGGCTTTGGAGTGCTGGCGCTGCTGCTTGCCGCCATCGGAATCTATGGCGTCGTTTCGTACTCCGTCGCGCAACGAACGCGGGAGATCGGCGTGCGGATGGCGCTTGGTGCAAAGCGAAAGGACGTGCTGGGACTCGTCCTTGGCGAAGGACTCTTCGTTATCGCGTTGGGTCTCGCGTTGGGGTTGCTGCTCGCATTCGCCGCGACGCGGGTGATCGCGGGCTTTCTCTACGGCATAGGAGCGACCGATCCGTTGACGTTCGTGAGTGTGCCGCTGGTATTGGGCTTCGTTGCGCTGGTCGCGTCCTACGTGCCGGCGCAACGCGCAACGACAGTCGATCCGTTGGTGGCGCTGCGGCATGAGTGAGAATTTCGGATTGCGGATTTGAAAAGGAAGGCCGGGACAAGGAAATGCAAACACTATGGCAAGACTTGCGCTACGGTGCGCGAATGTTGGTGAAAACGCCGGCAGTAACACTCGTTGCCGTTATCGCTTTAACACTCGGCATCGGCGCCAACACCGCGCTCTTCAGCGTGGTCAACGCAGTATTGCTTCGCTCCTTGCCCTACTCCGACGGCGATCGTTTAGCAGTCGTTTGGGAAAACAGGAAGAGCGGTACGGGCAATCCGCAGAACGTAATCAATCTCGGCAACTTCTACGACTGGAAGGACCAGAACAGCGTCTTTCTGGACATGGCTGCGTTCTTTGATCGTAACGTCAATCTTACTGGGGACGGTGAGCCTGAGGAAATACCCGCGCAACTCGCTACGCCAAATCTTTTTTCGGTGTTGGGAGTAAATGCTTTTCAAGGCAGAACCTTCGACGCTGACGATGGGAAACCCGGGCAACCAAACGTAGTCGTAATCAGCTACAACCTTTGGCAGCGACGCTTCGGCGCCGGTCCGGTGGTCGGCCGCACGATCACTCTAAACAACCAGCAGTACACAATCATCGGCGTCCTTCCCGCGGACGTGGGTTGGTACGTGCAAAAAGGCTCAATGATCAGTAAGGCGCCCGAGATTTGGTCACCGTGGCAAGTGTCAAATGAATTGCGCCAACGCAAGGGGCGATTTGCGCGCGCGGTTGGGAGACTCAAGCCCGGCGTTACGCTGGCCCAGGCGCAGAATGAAATGAACGTCATCGGAACCAGACTCGAGCAGCAGTATCCAGACTTTAATACGCAATGGGGCGTCAATGTCGTCCCATTGCGTACACAGTTTACCGGTGAGATTCGCAAGCCTTTGCTTATTCTTTTGGGGGCGGTTGGCTTCGTATTGCTGATTGCCTGCGCGAACGTAGCAAACTTGCTTTTAGCGCGTGCCGCTTCGCGAAAGAAAGAAATTGCAGTGCGAGCCGGGCTTGGCGCCAGTCGCTGGCGCATCGCCCGACAGCTTCTCACCGAGAGTCTGTTGCTATCACTCATCGGCGGCGCCTGTGGCTTACTGCTGGCCTGGTGGGGCACGAAAGCGCTCATTGCGATGAGTCCGCCGGGGCTAATGGATTTGCACAAAGTGACGGTCAATCTTCCGGTGCTGGGCTTCACCTTCGCACTGACTTTGCTTACAGGCATTGTTTTTGGTCTCGTGCCCGCTCTCGAGGCAGCGCGGTTCGATCTCAACGATTCACTTAAAGAAGGTGGAAAGAATATCGGGGGTGGTTCGCGTAGTCATCGACCGCGAAGTCTCTTCGTGGTAACGCAGGTAGCTTTGGCACTCGTGCTGCTGGTCGGTGCCGGACTGTTCATGAAGAGCTTCAACCGACTGCGATCAGTCGATCCGGGATTCAATCCAAAACAACTTTTGACAATGAGGGTCAACTTGCCAGGGCGAAAGTATGACACCGATCAAAAGGCGATGGAATTCTTTAGCCAGACCGTTGAGCAATTGCGCGCCATTCCCGGTGTAGAGGCGGTAGGAGCGATTAACACGCTGCCATTTGCCGGGCCACATTCGGGTACTTCGATGGAAGTTGAAGGTCAGCCAAAACTGCCGCCCGGAAAGGAACTGAGTACTGGGATATGCGTCACGGCTGCAGATTATTTTCAGGTAATGCAGATCCCGCTAAAACGCGGCCGCCTTTTTACCGAGCAAGAAGCAAAAGAAATGCGTCACGTCGTGGTCGTGAACGAGACGTTCGTGCGCAAGAATTTGCCTGGCCAGGATCCACTTGGCAAGCGCGTAACGATCAACATGAAAGATGAAAACGTCCCGACTGAAATTGTCGGCGTGGTCGGTGATACTAAACATCTCGGGCTCGACCTGGAAACTGAGGCAATGGCGTACTGGCCCCACCCTGAGTTGGTTTATTCGGGGATGACGCTGGTGATGCGAACCAAGGCGCAGCCAAACAGTGTCGCCGCAGCCGCCCGCAATGTAATTCGCAATATCGATCCGCAACAACCAATCGGCGAAATAAATGCGATGGAGAAGCTATTGGCTACCTCGGTGGCGCGATCGCGCTTCAACGCAACTCTTCTCGCGGTCTTCTCCCTGGTGGCGCTGGTTATGGCGGCGGTGGGAATTTACGGCGTGATGTCGTATTCGGTGCAACAACGAACCCACGAAATCGGTTTGCGCATGGCCCTGGGTGCGCAACAAAACGACGTACTCCGGCTCGTCATCAAGCAGGGAATCATTTTGGGAATGATTGGAGTAGCTGCGGGACTGGCCGCGTCACTTGGATTAACGCGACTAATTGCCAGCCTGTTATTCGAAGTGCCAGCCACCGACCCCAGAACATTCGCAGCGGTAGCAACTGGTCTGTTTCTTATTACGCTGCTTGCCTGTTACATCCCGGCGCGGCGCGCAACTAAAGTCGATCCGTTGGTGGCGCTGAGATACGAATAAATACGACCCGATAGGACTTGTTGAACCTATAGCTGGTTGAGTAGAGGAACGAAGATGAACTCTTTATTGCAGGACCTGCGTTATGGATTGCGGACGATGCGAAAGGCCCCCGGCGTCACCGCCATCGCCGTACTTTCACTCGCGCTCGGAATCGGCGCAAACACGGCGCTGTTTAGCATCGTCGATTCACTGCTGCTGAAGATGCTGCCGGTCAAAGAGCCGGAACGGCTGGTGCTCTTCCGATCAGTGGCGCCCCGTGAGTTCAGTGCCGGCAGCTATCACGGCAACGCCCGGACCGATGAGGCGGGCAGGAGCAATATGACCTCGTTCCCGTATCAGAGCTATCAACGAATGCGAGAGCAGCAAAGTGCGCTGTCCGATCTATTTGCTTTCGGAGACATCGGCCTGAATGTGACCGCCGACGGGCTAGCCGATGTGGCCAGCGGACAAGTGGTGTCGGGAAATTATTTTGCCGGGCTCGGCGTGCAACCACTACTCGGGCGAACGCTCACCGACGAAGATGACAACGCGTCCGCCAGCCCTGTTGCCGTGATCAGCTATCGCTATTGGCAACAGCGCTTCGGCGGAAGTCAGCAGATCGTCGGCAAACAGATCAATCTTAACCAGGTTGCTTTCACGGTCGTTGGCGTCACACCGCCGGGTTTCGAAGGCACGATGGATGCCGGGTCGACGCTGGATGTAAGCATACCGATCGCCTGGGAACCGTCGCTGTACGTGGATCGCCAACGTTCGCGTCTGAGTGGCCCGGGGGACTGGTGGTTGCGTTTGATGGGACGCCTGAAGCCGGGCGCCACCGCCGAACAAGCCCGCGGCCAGTTGGAAAATTCTTTTCTTCAATCCGTGATTGAGCATCGTACGGCGCGACAATCTCAGGCGCAGGGGGCCGGCGGCAACCCGGTAAAAAACCTCGAGCCCCAGCAGTATCCACGTCTGTTTCTCGATCCGGGTGGACAGGGGGAAATGAATTCTCGCAGGGATTTTGCGCCATCGCTCTATCTGCTGCTCGGTGTCGTCGGAATGGTTCTGCTGATCGCTTGTGCGAACGTGGCGAATCTTCTGCTTTCGCGGGCCGCGTCACGACAAAAAGAGATCGCGTTACGTCTGGCCCTGG
>JBDUAQ010000183.1:0-6369 GCA_040004575.1 bacterium | reverse complement strand
TGTCAAGCCAGAGTCTTACACCGCGTTCACGCGCCTTGAGCATGAAGCCCATCATTACGCTGTGCGGATCGACGAAGCCGTCGGTTTGGCAGAACGTGCCACCGAGTATGTCATCCACACGCAGTTGCGGCACAAACTTCGCGATGTCTTCGCGCGATACGAATTCAACGTTATTAACGCCCAGGGCTAACTGCCGCTCGCGATTTGTCTTGAGATATTCGAGATGCCGTTCGCTGGTCGCGCAGAAGAGATAGCCGTGCGCGCGATAGTCTGCCGGGTAGCCAACCACTTCATCGAAACGCGAAAAGAAATCGATAGAGTAGCGCGACATCTGAATATTGACCGGCGTAGAAAACTGCGCCCGCACGCCGCCCATACTTTTTCCGGTCGAGCCTTTACCCTGGTGCGCTTCACGCTCGATGACCAGCACGTTGGTGCAGCCCTGTTCGGCAAGATGGTAGGCGACGCTCGAACCGACAATGCCGCTGCCTATAATTACAACCTCTGCTGTTTCAGTCATAGTTGTGGCGACTAAAGATCAGCTTATAGAATAGCCGCGCGAGAATAAGCTGAACTCCTGATCAGATACAACCCGGAGGCGAAAATGGATCTGCGTTACCCCATCGGCGAATTCAAATTCGAGGCGCCACTTACCGACGACGAGCGCCAGGCTTGCATCCTGAAGATTGAAGAGACGCCTGCACGCATGCGTGCGGCGGTGGCTGGTTTGAATAAGGAACAACTCGATACTCCTTATCGACCCGCGGGCTGGAATGTCCGCCAGGTCGTCCATCACGTGCCGGAAAGTCATCTGAATGCCTACACGCGTTTCAAGCTTGCTGTCACCGAAGATGAACCTACGATCAAACCTTACTTCGAAGACCGCTGGGCCGAACTTGACGACGCGCGCCAGGCTCCGATTGCGCTTTCGCTCGATTTGCTCGATGCGCTCCACGGTCGTTGGATTTGGTTTCTGCGATCACTGAAGCCGGAAGAGTGGCAACGCACGTTTCGTCATCCGGAACTCGGTATTGTCAGTCTTCACAAGAACGTTGCGCTCTACGCCTGGCACGGTCAACATCATGTCGCGCAGATTACTTCGCTGCGTGAACGCAACGGTTGGTGAATCAGGCGGCAGGAGCAGGAGGCAGGAGCAGGTCAGTGCCGCCTGCGGTAGCGGGTGGGTAACTCTTTTGGAGTCATAGATGCTTAAAACTTTCGATTGCCCCAAGTGTGGCGCACCGGTGAACTACGAAAAAGATGTAGTCGGCGCAAGTCTGACTGCGAAGTGCCCCTACTGCAACAGTCAACTTTCAGTTCCTGATGAGATGCGCGGCCGTCCGGCGCAGATCATTTCGCAGGTGAACATCGACTTGCGAAATACAGGCGCCAAGGCTACCAAGTGGATCTTATTGATTGTGCTAATCCCCGTAATTGGAGTCGTCATCGGGGCAATCGCCATGGGCGGATTTCTTGTTCCAGCGTTCCGCGGGCTCAGTTCGTCTGGAGTCACGACGCCGCCAAACAAAAAAGGACTCGGCGGCAAGACGCAACCAAACGCGTTTGCCAACCAAACTCTCAACTTTGGCTCGGAAGGAATTGGTCCCGGAATGTTTAAGGACGCGCGCGCTATCGCCGTAGATGTGTCGGGAAAAATCTATGTTGGCGAATACAGTGGCGGGCGAATTCAGGTGTTCGACCCGGAAGGCAAATTCATAACGCAATGGATGGTCGATCCGAAGATGCCACTGACGGGAATGGCTGCTGATCGCAATGGCGTGGTGTACGTCGTCCAGAGTGGCACGATCTCTCGCTATGAAGGCGATACCGGAAAGCTGCTCGGCCAGATACCCTATTCCGATGGCTGGGGCTTTGACGATATTCGCGTTACCGCCGACGGCGGCCTGGTCGCAGCCTGGTACAAGAACCGTGACGACATCGTGCGGTTCAATTCGAGTGGTCAGGTGGTGCGTACAATTCGGGCCGCGATTAGCTCGGTAACTGACGAGAGCGAACTGGACACCCAGGTTGCTGTCGACGGTTTAGGCAACATTTACGCGCTGGGCTTATTCAATAATGCTGTCTTCAAGTTTTCGCCGGACGGAAAATACCTAACGCGCTTCGGCGACGATGGTGATCAGCCGGGACAATTTCGCGCGCCGTCAGCTATAGCGGTTGACGGCAAGGGCCGCGTCTATGTTAGCGACTTCAAAGGTGTTCAGGTGTTTGATACTAACGGCCGTTACCTTGCTGTGTTCGATCCCGGCGGGACTGCGTCCGGCATGGTCTTCAATGACAAGAATGAACTCTTTATCGCGGCGCGCAACCATGTGTCGAAGCTGGCGCTGAAGGAACCGTAGAACAGAAGGCAGTAAGCAGTAAGCAGTAAGCAGCAAGCAGCGGCAGGAGGCAGTGATCTGGTAAGACAAAAAGGAGTGAGCCCGTGAAACGGGCGGCAGGCGATGGTGGCGGCACGAATCTTCCACGTTCGTTAATCCGGGAAGAAATTGCCTTGCTCTGTCGCCCGCATCCGCGGGCTAACATCTCTTATTTTCCATTCGATCCTGGGGTTCGCTTCGCTTCACCCCAGGCTTTATGCTCGCCACCCGCTTCGCGGGTTAAAGAGGGTCGAGAGAATAATCACCCTGCAGTAACAGATTTTGTCTTCTGGGCGCGCGAGCCGATTGTGGCGAATTGAGCGCGAGACCACCACTTTCCGTCAAGGGAAAACAAATGCCTAAACGTTACCCTCTCTTCCGACTTGGAATTCTCTGCGCAGTTTTGCTGTTGCCTCTATTTTTGGTAGCTGCGCAAACATCCGATGAATCAAAACAAACCCAGATCATTTTGCTCGGCACCGGTACGCCTTACCCCGACCCGAATGCTTCCGGTCCCGCGACCGCAGTGGTGGTGGGCAAACGTGTGTTTCTGTTTGACGCCGGTGCTGGTGTGATGCGTCGCATGAACGCCGCGGGACTTCCCATCAGCGGGCCGGAAGCCGTTTTCATAACGCATCTTCATAGCGACCACACACTCGGCTACGCGGACGTTATTCTGACGTCGTGGATCATGCGGCGCGTCTCTCCACTGCTGGTTTATGGACCGCACGGCCTTCGATCAATGACTGCGCACTTGCTCGCGGCTTATGCGCAGGACATTCAGATTCGAACCTATGGACTGGAGCGGGAAGTTCCCAGGGGCTATCGCGTGAAGGTCCATGAGATCAAAGCTGGGGTTGTTTACGAGCGCGACGGCGTTCGGATTACTGCGATACCGGTGCCACACGGAAGTTGGAAGGAAGCTTACGCCTATCGCATCGACACGCCCGA
This sequence comes from bacterium, assembly GCA_040004575.1. Classification (GTDB taxonomy): domain Bacteria; phylum Acidobacteriota; class Blastocatellia; order Pyrinomonadales; family Pyrinomonadaceae; genus PSRF01. Next base: position 3,040 of record JBDUAQ010000183.1, on the reverse strand, counting down.
CCGTTCGCTTGTGATCTCCGGCGATACGCGACCCAGCGAATCTCTGATGCGCGCGTCACGCGGTGTTGACGTTCTGGTACATGAAGTCTATTCCCCGTTGCATCTCGCTCCGGAGGATCGACCAGGCGGAAAATATTGGCCGCAGTACATGCGTGAGTTTCACACTTCTGATGTTGAGTTGGGCGCACTGGCTTCACGCGCCCGGCCCAAGCTGTTGGTCCTCACCCACATCATCCGGTTTGGTTCCAGCGATGATGATCTACTTGCCGGCGTGCGCGCTGGTGGCTTCGCCGGGCCGGTTCGTATGGGAAAGGATTTAGACCGCTACTAAGAAACTCAGCGTCCTTTGTTGGAGCGTGCACGATGCAAGTTGGTGACGTGATTTCCTGGCAACGCACTTTCACTGAAGAGGATATTCGTCTGTTCGCCAGGGTCTCAGGCGATGAGGGCGAGCATCATCTTGTCCCTGATGAACACGGGCGCCTGATGGCCCACGGATTACTAACAGCCACGTTGCCAACTAAGATTGGCGGCGACATTAATCTGATTGCGAGCGAAATGACTTTTGCCTTCCACCGTCCGGTGTTTGTTGGAGACACCATCACGTGCGAGGTGACAGTCACTGAGCTTGAGCCGCAGGAGAAGTACTTCAAACTCAATTCAACCTGGATTTGCCGCAATCAGCATGGCAAGGAAGTTATGACCGGCGGTGGGCGCGGAGTAATACGGCGCTAACCGGTCGAGCGGACTTGCCAGGTGTTTCTTTAACGGCAGGAGAGGTACGCGGGCCAGGTGGCCTGCGTACCTCTTTCTTTCGGTAGGGACCTTGAATGATCTGTGTGACACGTGCCGTCGACTGCTGAATCACAGAGCTCTGGTGTCTATTGCAGTACAAAGTTGTAAGTGATCACTCCTGAGACCTTCACTGCCTGATCGCCGAGTCTGGTCGGCGAAAAGCGTGCCGCCAAAGCCGCTTGCTGCGCTGCAGCCAAAAGCAATGGGTGTCCCGAAACCGCCTTTGCGGAAATTACCCTTCCGGTCTCATCAACCAACACCTGCACGTTTACCGCTCCATGCGCGCCCGCCTGCTTGGCTAGCTGAGGATAGGGCGGCTTGGGAAGCGAGATCGCAAGGCCGGTGATTGGTCCCTTGCTGACTACTCTTGGAACGGGTTTTACCATTGGCGGTTGCGGTGGCGGTTGCGTGTCTATTTCTATGCGAGACGGGCCACTGCCATTGATCGGGCCACTGCCACCAACTCCGGTCTGTCCGCTTCCACCGGGCACAACCGGACCTGAATCGTGATCACCAATTCTGACAGGAACCCCTTCGGGAAGCGGCAGATTCTTGCTTGGGATTGCTGACGCTTTGTCCGGCACAACCTCAGGATGGTTGACATCCAGCATCGCAACCTGGCGGACAACCTCGGTTGGCCTATTACTGTTGTCTCTTGGCGGCGGGTTATGTGCTGCAGAGACAGGAGCCGCCGGAAAATCGACGGGGTTCAGCATGGTAATGATTTCTAGGTTTTGGTCGTCCAGACGAGCATCGTAAGCATTGATGCTGATTACAGCTGCGACCAGAAAGAGCAGCGCATAGGTTGCGGTGGTAAAAAGAACGAACGAACCGCGGCGTTTGAATTCGCGTGCGTGCGAACTCGATTCAATCAAGTTATTAAACATCTCTTGTCTCCTGTCTGATCAACGTCGCCGGTGCCATTCGGGTCCGCTTGCTCGGTAACATTAGACTCCGGTCACGGCTGGAAGTTCCGACGAATAGTCCAGAGTCCAAGGTCCAACGTCCAAAGTCTTCATCGCCGGTCTGGACATTGGACGTTGGACTTTGGACTTTGGACACTTTACGATTACCCCGCTTTCGAACCCCCATTTCAGGAGAAGAACAAAATGGCGACCAGGGAGGCCCTCGCGGAAGAACTCAACCCGTTTCAAATTGCCAAACAGCAATTCAATCGCGCTGCCGACTATCTCGACCTCGACGCTTCCACGCGCATGGTCTTGAGCAGCCCCAAGCGGCAGTTGATAGTTTCCATTCCCGTGAAAATGGACGGCGGCGATGTGCAGGTCTTCGAGGGCTATCGCGTGCAACACAACATCGCGCGCGGACCTTGCAAGGGCGGCATCCGCTACCACCCAAACGTGACACTCGATGAAGTGAAAGCGCTGGCCTCGTGGATGACGTGGAAGTGCGCGACGGTTGGCATTCCCTATGGCGGAGGCAAGGGGGGCGTGATTTGCGATCCTAAGAGTCTCTCGCGGGCTGAGTTGGAACGACTGACGCGCCGCTATGCGTTTGAGATCGCTCCTATCATCGGGCCGGATCGCGACATCCCGGCGCCCGACGTTTACACCGATGAACAAACGATGGCCTGGATCATGGACACCATCTCGATGATTCGTGGCCATACTGAACTTGGCGTTGTCACCGGAAAACCAATCTCGCTCGGTGGCTCACTCGGGCGCGCCGAAGCGACCGCGCGCGGCTGTCTCTATGCGTTGCGCGAGGCTTGCAAAGTCAGAGGCGTCAATCTCAAGGGCGCGCGCGTCGCCGTGCACGGTTTTGGCAATGCCGGCGCGAACATCGCCCGGCTCGTGGCCGCAGACGGCGCGAAAGTAGTCGCGGCTTGCGATTCGAAAGCAGGGTTGTACGCGGAAGCCGGTATCGACGTGCAGGCAGCACTCCGTCACAAGTCTGAAACAAAATCACTGGCCGGTCTTCCCGGGGCGAAAGCGATTTCGCCAGAAGACATCATTGGCGTTGACTGCGACATTCTGTTGCCATCGGCATTGGAGAATGCGATCACCTTAAGTAACGTCGGACAGGTGAAGGCGAAGATTATTGCTGAGTTGGCAAACGGCCCGACAACTCCCGGTGCAGATCGAGTGCTGGCCGACGAGGGCGTGTTTCTTATTCCGGATATTCTTGCCAACGCGGGTGGCGTTACCGTCAGCTATTACGAATGGGTGCAGGATCAGTATTCGTTCTTCTGGTCGGAGAAGCAGATCAACGACACGTTGGAGCA
>JBDUAQ010000182.1:0-6409 GCA_040004575.1 bacterium | reverse complement strand
TGATGTTGATGAACGGCGGCATGCAGGGATTGTTTGGCGCGTTTCAGTCAGTGGTTAATCCCGGCGACGAAGTTCTCATCTTCTCGCCTTTTTGGACACCCATCAAAGATCTGGTCGCCTATTCGCAAGGGCGGACCGTCCTGGTTCCAACAACCGAGGCCCGTGAAAGAGGTTTTGAAACAACGCTGGCCCGTTACTCAACTGATCGCACGAAAGCTATCTACTACAACACACCGCAGAATCCAACCGGCGTTGTCTTTACTCGAGACGAAGCGCAAGCTGTGGCGCGTTTTGCGCAAGAGCGCGATCTGATCGTGGTCGCCGATGAGGCGTACGAGGATTTGGTTTACGACGGCGAGCATTGTTCCATCGCTTCCCTCCCCGGGATGCTTGAGCGGACGATAACTATGTTCACGCTTTCCAAGTCGTACGCGATGACTGGCTGGCGTTTAGGTTACACCGTCGCGACCGAGCCGTGGATGACGGGCCTGCGCAAGACGACGCTCTATTCTTCGAATGGAGTTTCCACGCCGACGCAGTGGGCGGCGCTGGCAGCATTTACCACCGAATCAAATATGCTGGAAGCGAACCGCGTCGCTTATCTCAAGCGGCGCGATTTGCTTTTAGCAGGACTCAACGAGCTGGACTTGCCTTGCGAGAAACCAGCCGGCGCTTTCTATGCTTTCCCCGACGTGTCGCGTGTTAGCAGCGACAGCCGCGAGGCTGCGGAGATATTGCTGGAGCGTGCGAAAGTTGCCACTGTTCCCGGCGTCGTCTTCGGTGAACACGGCGAAGGTCACCTGCGTTTTTCGTTCTCTACTTCCGTCGAAAACATCGAAGCCGGCCTCGATTCACTTCGCCGCAATCTCTGAGTTTCTTCTCTAAAAGGCAGAGCGCCTCAGAGAAAACATTCGACATCGAAAGTCTCTGGGTTGGGAAGGCGGGCTTGCCCCCGCTGGACTTGAGTGTTATTCAAGCAGCGGGCGTAAACCCACCTTCCTGACTGCGCTATGATTGCTTGCGTCATATCTCTGTGTCACATCGGTTGATTCCGTGAACGAATTCGATTTCATCAACAAGATAAGAGGACTTGCGCGACAACGAGTCGCGTCACCTGGCCTCGTGCGTGGAATCGGAGACGACGCAGCGGTCTTCAAGTCGTTAGCTGGTAGCGACGTTGTTGTCACTACAGACCTGCTGGTCGAGGATATCGACTTTCGCCGTGACACTATGCGACCTGACTTGCTCGGCCACAAAGCCCTCGCTGTTTCTCTTTCGGACATCGCCGCGATGGGCGCGCGGCCGCGCTGGGCACTGCTGTCGATCGGAGTTCCTGAATTGATCTGGAATTCAGAATTCTTAGACAGCTTCTACGGTGGGTTTTTCGAACTGGCAACGCGCTACGGCGTCACCCTAATTGGCGGCGACGTTTCGCGTGCTCCCGAAAGGATTGTTGTTGATTCGATTCTTGTCGGAGAGACCTCCAAAGCAGGAGCAGTGTTTCGCTCCGGTGCCAAGCCGGGCGATCAGATTTTCGTAACCGGCTTTCTAGGAGACGCGGCGGCTGGCCTGCGTTTGATTGAACGCGGCGCTAGATTGCAATCAGCAACAAGCGATTCGTTGCCCGAATCGAAGGACGAATCTCATCGTCTTGATTATCTGCTGCTGCGTCAACTCCGGCCTGAGCCGCGCGTCGGCTGGGGTCTGCTCCTGGGTGAACAGCAACTCGCCACCGCGATGATCGACATCAGCGACGGCCTCTCTTCTGACCTCAATCATCTCTGCACTGAAAGCAAGGCCGGCGCGCTCATCGACGCTGCGCGCGTTCCTATTGATCCGCTCGTAACAGAGCTAGCCGGGCGACGGGCCCTGGATCCACTCATGCTCGCGCTGCACGGCGGCGAGGACTTTGAACTGCTGTTCACAGTCAAGCCTGAGAATGTTTCTAAATTACCAACGCGCGTGGACGGCGTTTCGCTGACTAACATCGGCGAGATCAAAGAAGCCGCTCATGGAGTGCGCATCTCCGAGGGCCCGCGAACCTGGAACCTGGAGCCCGGTGGTTGGGAACACTTCAAAGGGCAGTGAAAAGTTAAAGGTGAAAGGTGAAAAGCGAGGTTCCAAAGCCCGGGCTGATTCCGGGCTTTCAAATGGTCCTCTTTCGCCTCAATATTCGTCTTTCCTCCCTTCACTTTTCACCCTTCACTTTTCACCGTTCACTCTTGCCCGTCACTTTTCACTTTTCACTTTTCACCGTAATCTAGACTCATGCTTAGATTTCGCAACACACTGTCCGGCAAGGTTGAAGAGTTTCGCCCTATGCGCGAAGGCGAAGTTCGCTTCTATTATTGCGGCCCAACTGTCTGGGACTATGGCCATCTCGGCAACTTCCGTTCAGCCATCGCTGCCGACATCGTGCGCCGTTATCTGAAATTCAAAGGCTTCAAAGTCACACACGTGATGAACATCACGGACGTCGAAGATCGCATCATCGCCAAGTCGCAGGAAGCCGGCCTCAGCATCGACGACTACACCGCAAAATACATCGACGCGCTTTGGGAAGACTTTGATGCGCTCGGTTGCGAAAGGCCGGAGATTGTCCCGCGCGCAACGCGACATATTCCCGAGATGGTCTCGTTAATCGAGAAACTCATAGCGAGCGGCCATGCCTACGAGTCGGATGGTTCTGTTTACTATCGCATCGCTTCCTTTCCCGAATACGGGAAACTTTCGAAGATTAACTTCGCCGGCAACATCGCCGGCGCGAGCGACCGCATCGACACTGATCGTTATGAAAAAGAGGACGCGCGCGATTTCGCACTGTGGAAAGAACCTGCATCCGCGACCGAGCCGGCCTGGGATTCGTCAATTGGTCGCGGACGTCCAGGCTGGCACATCGAATGTTCGGCTATGTCAATGAAGTATCTCGGCGAAACCTTTGACATTCATGCGGGCGGCATCGACCTGGTGTTTCCTCATCACGAGAACGAAATCGCGCAGAGTGAAGGGGCCACGGGCAAAGAGTTTGTGCGTTATTGGATCCACTTCGAGCATCTCAAAGTGGAAGGCGAAACGATGTCGAAGTCGAAGGGCAACTACTACACGTTTCGCGACGTGGCTGCCAAAGGATATTCAGGTGCCGCGGTGCGTTATTTCCTGCTGAGCGTCCCTTACAACAAGCAGATTAATTTCACTTTTGATGCGCTCGCCGGAGCCGAAAAAACGGTGGCCGGCTTGCGCGACTTCAAAGCGCGCCTGGGCGAGGCGAAGACAACTCCGGGAATGAATGAAGCGTTGCACGAAGCAACGCTTGCTGCCGCACGTGAATTTGAAGAAGGCATGGACGACGACCTCAATACTTCGGTCGCCCTTGCCGTGATTCACAATTTGACGCGCGTCGTAAATACCGCGCTGGCCCGAAAAAAACTTCAGGAAGACAACAAAGTTGAGTTGATTGAACTCCTGAAACGCTTCGACACCGTCCTGAATATCTTTGGCGACGAGCAACGCGAAATGCTCGACAGCGAAATTCAGAACTTGATCGACGAGCGCCAGGAAGCTCGCCGTCGTCGCAACTTCGCGCGCGGCGATGAGATTCGCGACGAACTCGCCGCTCGCGGCATAATTCTCGAAGACACGAAAGACGGCGTGCGCTGGAAGCGAAAGTAGGAAGTTAATAGATGGACGAGGTAAGGCTGGAAACTGACCGCCTCATCATGCGCATGTGGCGTGATGAAGATCACGAACAATATGCCCGGCTTTGCGCCGACCCCGAGGTAATGCGCTTCCTTGGTGGCAAGACTTTTAGCCTAACCGAATCATGGCGTCACATGGCCTTCATGATTGGACACTGGCAACTGCGCGGCTACGGCATCTGGGCAGTCGAGGAAAAGGGCAGCGGCAGGCTACTAGGGCGGATCGGATTCATGAATCCCCCAGGCTGGCCCGGCTTCGAGCTTGGCTGGACACTCGGCCGAGAATTTTGGGGGCGGGGCTACGCCACGGAAGGCGCGCGCCGCGCACTCGACTATGCTTTCACTGAGCTTGATAAGGACCACGTCATCAGTTGTATCCATCCCGACAATGTGCCGTCGATAAGAGTTGCGGAACGACTGGGAGAGAAACTCGAAGGCGAATCAGAAATCGTCGGCATCAGAGTTCTGGTCTATGGAGTAGATCGACCACCTGCCGAAACGTCAAAAGTCCGCTTGGCGGACGAATGAAACTAGCCCACCGATTCATCGGTGGAAATTCGATGCGCAGAGAGAAACGAGTCCGTGAAGCGGACGGCTGAACCTGAAACATCAGTCGTCCGCTTCACGGACTCTATTCGTCATCCTATCTTCCTATCCCAGCAGTGAACTGCTGGGCTACTTTCAGTCGTCCGTTTCGCGGACGAAGGCAGCTCGGATTTATTAGAAGCCGGGCGGCGGTGGCGGCTGGCCAGGTCTGTGACCAGGTCCCATTTGCTTATGCATCTCTTCCGCCTTCACACGTTGTTCCGGGGTTAAGATGGCGTAGACTTTCGACATCGCTCTGAAATGTTCGACTGTCATATCCGCTTCGAGTTGTCCCTGTTGATTGGCTAGAGTCCGAATCTGTGCTTCATCAAACTGGCCGTTCGCGGTAGCCGCTGCCAACTGTTTATGAGTTTCTTCAAGCTTCGCATGGATGTCCCTTGCAGTTGATTCCGTAGCCTCCATGATCGCTTTCACTTGCTGTTTCTGGGCGTCGGTCAAATCCAACGCGCGCGCCATGTGTTCGAGCATTTCGCCATGCCCTGGACCCTTCCCAGGTCCCTCTCCATGCATTCCCTGCATACCTGGATGGCCCTGGGCCAGCGCGAAAATCGTCGCGGCCACGACCAGGGCAGCGATGCTGGCAATCACTATTATTCTTTTCTTCATTCTTGTTCTCCTCTGTATTAGTAGGACGGGCATTCCTGCCTGTCGTGTTCTTATGGACAGACTGGAAAGTCTGTCCTACTGCGATTCCGTCGAGCCGCTCTCTGCGTCCGGATTGTTATACGCCATATTTGCTACGGCTGACGTAAAGAGTCAGTCTATCTATGTAAAGTTTTGTAAAGACTCCGCGGCTGCCGTTGACGGTTGACACTTCTTTACAAAAGCTGCGACGCCATTTGGGCTACAATCGTGCGCCCTGCGTGATAGAGAGGTCAGTACCACCTCGCGGTAGCGGGTGGGTCTTTCGATTGCTGATTGCTGATTTTGGATTGAAGTTTCAGATTAGTCGTCCGGTATCAGCCAATCGGCAATCGGCAGTCGCAAATCGGCAATCGAAACACCCACCCGCTACCGCGAGGTGGTACTGACCTCATGACACTCCGTTGAGAGTAACCGGGTTGAAAGCGATAGAGGGCAGGCAGGAATGCCTGTCCTACATGAATGGATCAAATTCTTATCATCGACGACGATGTGGCGCTGTGCGAGCTGGTGACTGAATACCTCGAGCCGCTGGGTTTCGAGATCGAGTCAGTACATCGCGGCGATACCGGAGCGGAGCGGGCGCTCGCCGGCAAACATGCGCTGGTTGTACTCGACGTCATGCTGCCGGGCCTCAACGGTTTTGAGGTCTTGCGACGAATACGCGCCGAATCAAAAATTCCGGTACTAATGCTCACCGCCCGCGGCGATGACGTCGACCGCATTGTCGGGCTCGAGATCGGCGCTGACGATTACTTACCGAAACCTTTCAACCCGAGGGAGCTGACGGCCCGCATTCGCGCCATTCTGCGCAGAACTACTCCGGAGTCGGCCGCCGACCAGACAGTGGCAAAAACATTGAGCGTGGGTGATGTCGAGCTTGACAGCGGCACGCGCGCGGTTTCGCGCGCCGGCGAAAACGTTGAGCTTACCGCCGTTGAGTTTGACCTCCTGGAAAAATTGTTACGCGCGGCCGGGCGGATAGTCACGCGCGAAGAACTATCAAAGCAGGTGTTGGGCCGAAGTTCGTCGCCGTTCGATCGCAGCATAGACATGCACATCAGCAATCTGCGTAAGAAACTTGGAGCTCGATCCGGCGCGACGGAAAGAATAAAAACAGTTAGAGGCGTTGGCTATATATACGCGCAAGCGAGCGCTGCTCCGGGAGAGTGAAGAGTTGCCGCAAAGCCTATTTCTGAAAATCTTTCTCTGGTTTGGCTTGGTAGTGCTGACAGCCATCGGCTCGTCGTTTATCGTCGGAGAGTTCGTACACAGGAGCGCTCCAGAACCGCACATGCGAAGACCACTCGATCTGGCGCTGGATGCTTACGCGCAAATCTCGGCCGCCAGTTACGAGCGCGGCGGCCGGAGCGCTCTCGTTGCGGAACTCGATCGCATTCAAAGCGAGTCCAACTTCCGTCCACTATTATTCAATAACCAACTCCAGGAATTATCCGGCCGTCCCG
>JBDUAQ010000181.1:0-6484 GCA_040004575.1 bacterium | reverse complement strand
CGATTCCCATTACGGATGTTTTTGATCTACACACAATCCAGCCGCGAGATGTGAAACGCGTAGTTGAAGAATATTTGAATGAGGCCAGGCGCCTGGCGTTTAGAAGCGTGAGAATCATTCATGGCAAAGGCATTGGCGTGCAACGGGAAATGGTCCGCGCAATATTAGAACGAACGCCATGGGTTCTCGATTGGACGGATGCGCCGCCAGAAGCGGGAGGATTAGGAGCGACCATTGTGAGAATACGACAGGAATAGAAAAGCAGCGGGGGCAAGCCCGCCTTCCCAACCTGAGAGCTTCTATCATTGCCGCGTCAATCAGTCTTGAAAGCCATTCAATTTGAGAATCGGCAACTCAACTGTGGTCAGCTCATGGTCGGGAAGGCGGGCTTGCCCCCGCTCTTACTCGCTGTGCCGCCTCAGCCGCTCGCGCAGAACCCGCAAGTCTTCAAGATGTCCCTCATCATGTTCAAGCATCAATTCAACCAGCCGCCTCAAATTGATCTTCCCAACTCCTTCAAGCGTGCCTTCGCGTTCCAGTTGCTCTTCACTCAAAGCCCGCAGCAGCTCGACGTTTTCCCGTCGCGCTGACTCAAACGCCCGTAGCGCAACTCCTGGCTGCTCGTAGTTGTAGTTGCTCTCCGCCGTCACGCGCGCCCCATCGAAATCAGCGAGATCCGGATCCGTCTCAGCAAGAATTCGCCCTATCCGTGGGGTGTAGCCCTGAAGTTCCAGGTCTCTCAGGTGGCAGATATTTTCGAGCGCCGAGAATTCATCAGGTGAATTTTGCCAGCGGAATTCGGCGCCGGAAAGTCCCGCGGTAAGGTTCGCGAGTTTGTTTGGGGTGTCGTTGAGAAGATCCCGCAACGCTCGGAAATCCGCGCGGCCGCCATTTCGCATCTCGTCAGTCATGAAGTATCAGGCGAGCAGGCCGTTGATGAGGTCGCCGAGAAAATCAATATCGATTGGTTTGGTCACATACGCATCGAAGCCGCCGGCCTTGGCCCCGACGCGAAAATCCCTCTCCTGGTGCGCGGTAACGGCAATGATCGGAATCCCATTAAATCCCTGGCTCGCGCGGATTTTTTCAGTAGCGGTCAAGCCATCCATGATCGGAAGACTGAGGTCCATGAGGATGATGTCAGGGCGTTCGCACGCCGCGACTTCAACAGCTTTGGCTCCGTTTTCTGCTTCGACAACCAGATAACCTAGTTGTTCGAGCGCCAGCCGCATGAAATAACGCGCATCATCGGAGTCTTCGACGATCAAAATGGTTCGATCCCGGGAGTCCTTTTCCATTGCTGGGCGCCACCCTGTCCCGCAATACTACCGCGGGCTTGTTCGTTTCTGGGAAATTCCAAGTTCTTTGGAGTAGTCTCGACTGTAAGACGCCTGCGCAGATTATGTCAAGATTGGTATTCGGCACGAAGCGTCAAAACGTAAAAGAGAACCCAGCGCCTGTTAACAAATCGCTGACGCCAGGCGTCAATGACTTAACAGTGGTCCGTCACAGCAAAAATGAAGTGAACCAAATGCCAAGCCGGATCGTTAAAGCTTAGGAATTCGAACTTCTCGAAAGATCAACAGCCATGAAGAAAATACTCTTAATCGTACTCTTGCTCGGGATTGCTGGTATTGCGGGCATCGTGCGCTCACACACAAAGAGCGGAGGCAATGCCTGGCCGCTGGCCATCAATGTCGATAATAAACAGTCAGCGGGCAATGCGCGCGAAGAAATTCGCAAGAGCTTCGACCTGGTGGCCGGCGCGCGCGTTGAGGTTTCGGGCATCAACGGCTGGGTGAAGATTGAAACTTCCGATCGCAAAACGGCGGACGTTTATATCGAACGCCTGGGCGACAGTCAGGAAGCTTTGAATCGCCGCAAGATCACGATCGAGAGCACCGCGGGCGGGCTGACAATCCGTGGCGAAAAAGGCGACAGCAGCTTACTCTCGCGCATGTTTGGTTCAAACCCAACCGAGCACGTAACCCTGCGACTCCCGAAACAAATCTCCCTGGTTACGAACGGCGTGAATGGTTCGGTAACTTCCGGCGGGATCGATGGATCGCTCGAGGTCAACGGAGTAAACGGAAAAGTCGATATCGCACAAGCTTCCGGCTCCGCTGAAATCAACGGCATCAACGGCAACGTCTCCGTAGGCTTGGCAAAGATCGGCAAGGGTGTGGACCTCAGCGGCATCAACGGCAACATCGAGCTGCAACTTGGCGAAGACGTGAACGCTACGCTCGAAGCACACGGAATGAACGGTCATGTGACCTCTGAATTACCGAACGTGGTGGTGGACAAGAGCGGTCACGGAAGCTACAGCGCGCAGATTGGGAGTGGCGGTGCCTCAATTTCCGCTAGTGGAATTAATGGCAATATTCATTTGACGCGAATGACCAGAGTTGGAACCTGAGCGCAAAATCATTTGGGTTTCGACGCGTAGAGTCGACATGAATTTAGCCCGGCGTTTCAACGCCGGGAAGAGGCAGCGAAAACCGTCGGCGTCGCGTAGCGACGCTTGCTAGTAATTCAATCGTCGCCATGCGACGAAGGAGTCTGATTCACAACTTTTCCCGGCGTTGAAACGCCGGGCTAAACTCAAGTGCCGCTACGCGGCACTACACTCGCTCTTCTCGAGTCAGCTAATTAGAAGAGCCCTTTCATCAAAAAGCGACCGGCTGTCGTGTCGTCAGTGTTGGCAGATTCCAGGCGCGCAACTTCTCGTTCCATTGCGGCACGGTGTTGTTGATGAACTTATTTACTTCCTCCATGCGCTCGGCATACTCCGGCTGTATCTCGGCAAAGTATTGGCGCTCGGCAACTGTTGGGGCCGCATTCGTCCCGTCCATCCCGAAAAAGATGTCGCCAATCTTGTTCACCACCTGTGATTTTCCGGCAAGCCCGAGGCCTTCCGAGCGCCGCACCAAACGATCCTCCAGCGCATCGATCTGCTTAATGTAATCGTCGAGTGCTTTCATCATTTCCTTGTCCGGCTCTTTGTTGAGCGTCTTCGCAGTGGTCTGCGTGTGCTTGAGCTGATCAGCGAGGCTATCGAGAAAACGCAGTGCGCTGTTGGCAGCAGACTGCATGTCTCGCAACTTCATCTGTAGATCAAGTTGCGCCTGTAGATCGGCGGGGGCGACAGTGATCGTTGGATCGAGACGCACCTCGACCGTAGTCACGAATATCTTGTCACCAACCGTCAGCTTCACTGAGTAACTTCCCGGCAAAACCTGTGGGCCGCGCGGCGGTCCCGCAAACGCGGTTTCTTCTTCGGTGGGCGGGCGCCGCACCTCCGCGCCGCCATAGCGAAGGTTCCAGGTGACGCGGTTCATCCCCTTTTCTTTGGCAGGCTTGTCCAGTTCCTGCACCAGCTTTCCGCTAGCGTCGAGAATCTGAATGCTGAAGCTGGTCTTGTCGTCGGGTTTGGATTTCAGATAGTAGGTTATCAAGGCACCATAGGGCGGGTTTGGCGCCGCAAACTGCTTGTCACCAATTCCATAACGCGTGAAGCGAGTAGCGAAGCGCAGTCCCGGACGAACACCAAACAGATGCGCATCACGCTTAAGAATATCCGGCGTCATCTGTTGAATTGGCGTGGCGTCGTCAAAAATAAAAATACCGCGCCCGTGAGTTGCCAGGATCAGATCGTTTTCGCGCGGGTGGACCAGAATGTCGTGAACGGCAACATTGGGCAGGTTCTTTAGATTGAGCGGAATCCATTCCCGTCCCGTCGTGTAGGAAGCAAACAGTCCCAGCTCGGTGCCGGCGTAGAGCAGATTTGGATTCTTGGGATCCTCGCGAACAACCTGCACGTAAGCGTTCGCCGGCAGGTTACCTGCCACGTTCTGCCAGCTCTTGCCACCATCGCTCGTCCGAAAAATATAAGGACGGAAGTCGTCGAACATGTGCCGATCGAAAGCAACGTAGGCGGTCTCCGCGTTCAAACGCGAAGGCTCGATATGCGAAACGGGCGAGTTTGCCGGCACGCCCGCAACGCTATGAATAATGTTGTCCCAATCTTTGCCGCCGTCGTTCGTTAACTGGAGGTTTCCATCGTCTGTCCCCACCCATAGCTGACCCTTTCGCACCGGCGACTCCGCAAGACTGATAATCGTGGTGTGGTATTCAGCGGTAGAGTTTTCAAAAGCGACTGGCCCGCCCGCGTCTTTCTGTTTAGCCGGATCGTTAGTTGTCAGGTCCCGGCTTATCTGCTCCCAGGTCCTGCCGAAATCAGTGGACTTGAAGACAACATTCCCGCCGAAGTAGAGCGTGTTCTTATCTTGAGGCGAAAGCAGAATCGGCGCGTTCCAATTGAAGCGAAACTTCTCGCCCAGCGCCGGCCCAGCGCCGCTGCCACGCCCCCAGGGATTTATTTCCTGCTGCTCGCGAGTCTGGAAATCGGTGCGCAGAATATTTCCGCCCTGAGATTCAGACACATAGAGTTCCGGATTGTCAGAATTGTTGAGGATGTAAAAACCGTCGCCAAAACTCACCATGCGCCAATCGTCGTTCATGATTCCAGCCGGCTCGCGAGTGCGGCTCGGGCCGGTCCAGGCGCCGTTGTCCTGCAATCCACCCATCACGTAATAAAACGGCAAGCGGTTGTCTGCATGAATCTGATAAAGCTGGGCCAACGGTATGTTGTAGACAGGTTCCCACGTCTCGCCACCGTCGTAAGTAACAGCGATGCCGCCGTCTTCTCCCACCCAAATGCGTTTCGGGTTCTTCGCGTCCTGCCAAAACGCGTGATAGTCGATGTGGACTTTCCCGGTTATCGACTTGAACGACTTGCCGCCATCGATCGACTCGAAGAGGGTTGAGGCGACGGCATAGACGTGGTTCTCGTTGTTAGGATCGATCCGCACGCGCGTGTAGTAGAAACCGCGCGATACGATGTTTGTCTGTTTCGAAACTTGCTTGAAAGTCTCGCCGCGGTCATCTGAGCGATAGAGCGTGCCTTCCTTCGACTCGACAATTACGTAGACCACGTTGGGATTGCTGGGCGCCACGCGCACGCCGATCCTTCCCAATAATTTCGGCAGGCCGTTGGTCAACTTATTCCAGGTTCGCCCGCCGTCGAGCGATTTGAAGACGCCGCCTTTTTCACTACCGCTGCGAAACGTCCACGGCTTACGTTCAAAGCTCCACATGCCCGCGTACAGGATGTTGGGATTGGTCGGATCGATTTCCAAATCGGAGACGCCGTGTTCCCGGTCGATGTAGAGCGTCTTCGTCCAGGTCTTGCCGCCGTCGGTCGTCATGAAGACGCCGCGTTCGTCATTAGGAGCGAAGGCGTGGCCCAACGCGCCAACGTAAACGATGTCGGGGTTCTGCGGATTAATCGCGATCGCAGAAATATGTTCGCTGCCTTTCAGTCCCATGTGCTGCCAGTTTTTGCCGCCGTCGGTGGACTTGTAAACGCCGTCGCCAAACGAAACGCTATTTCTGACATTTGATTCGCCGGTACCAACCCAAACCACGTCCGGATTGCTGGGCGCGAGCGCGATGTCGCCGATTGAGATGGTTCCCTGCCGATCGAAGATTGGTTTCCAGGTGACGCCGGCGTTGACAGTTTTCCATAGTCCACCTGAACCGGTGGCGACGTAGACGATGTTTGCGTTGCCCGGTACGCCTTCAACATCAGCGGTACGTCCGCCCATGTTTGCCGGGCCGATGCTGCGCCATTCGAGCCGGTCGAATGCGTTCTCAAAAGTGGGCTTGGACGTTTCGCTCGCGGGAGAAGGAGTTTCCACGGGACTCGGCGAAGGCGTGGCTGAAAGTTCCTGCGCTGAAACGAGCGCAGCGCCTTGAGTCATCAGCAAGACAAACAGACTGAAGCCGACGAGGCGTTTGCTAAGGGGCATTTTTTTCTCCTGGATTTTGGAGTACAACGGTCCGACAAACTGTGAAGTCTGTCGGACGCGCTGTAATTCCGTTGAACCGTGCTACCTCACCTTTGCAGTGAACACTTCTTCCATCAAGTAAGGTCGACTGCAACCGCTGGCCGCATCCAATTGCCTGCGACTGTCGGTCCAGACGGGGTATGCAACTCCGCCATAAGAGACGAGGCCCTCATAGTCTCCCTGCTGATTGCCGTAGTTGATTCCCTGACAGGGGAAGAGTCCATTGCAGTCATGCTCGTTTGAGCTGGCGGTGCTGACGCGAATGTCTGGTGCGTTCCAACTAACGCCGCCATCAGTCGAACGCGCCAGATAGTAATCTGTTTGATAACGCGAGCCGGTGGTGTCGTTGCGCGTGTCATAGAAGGCGACATCAACGTTTCCAGTTACTGGATCAACCGACATCCAGTGATTGAAGCGATCTACTGAGAAAGCAAACTGATCTGCAACCGGAGCAGCAGCCGACCAGGTGGCGCCATTGTTGTCCGAATACGAAATGAAAATGTCAGTGACGTTCGCCGCTGTCAGATCCATCCAACTGCAATAGATCCGTCCGCGATGAGTTCCGCTGGAAC
>JBDUAQ010000180.1:0-6492 GCA_040004575.1 bacterium | reverse complement strand
CATGACGATGCAACTTGGATAGTGACCAGACATTGCTAGTCAAAGCACCGCAAGAAATCTGGACATTGTCGCTGCCAATCATTACGATGCAGCGCTCCATCAAACCAAACCGCCGGTGAAATAATGCTAATCAGAGTTTCACTTTCCCTGATCCTGACAGTCATGCTTCTCTTCTCTTTCGTTCCCAACGCTCAGACAACTTCCGCGCCCAAATATGATCTTCTGATCAGAAATGGTCTCGTTATCGATGGCTCGGGGCGTCCGGGATACCACGCCGATGTTGCGATCAAGGACGATCGCATTGCGGCGATCGGCAAGCTCCGGAATGTCCACGGCGTACGCGAGATAGACGCAACCGGAATGGTCATAGCGCCCGGCTTTATCGACATGCTTGGTCAATCGGAAACTTATTTGCTGATCGACCCGCGCGCGATGAGCAAAATAATGATGGGCGTAACGACCGAAGTGACCGGCGAAGGTGAATCGATCGCGCCAATTAACGAAAGACTCATCAAGGAGCAGGAGGACTTCAATCGTCGTTACAACCTGACCATCGATTGGCGCACGCTCGGCGAGTATTTCAAGCGATTAGAGAAGCAAGGCATGGGCGTTAATCTTGCGACCTTCGTCGGCGCCACGCAGGTGCGCGAATACGTCGTCGGGTTCGACAATCGTCCGCCAACACATGCGGAGTTGGAACAGATGAAGCAGTTGGTCGCCGCCGCGATGAAAGACGGCGCACTCGGCTTGTCTACTTCACTGCAATACGTTCCGGCTCGTTTCGCGAAGACTGACGAGATTGTGGAACTTGCGAAGGTCGCGCGCCAATACGGCGGAATCTATGCGACGCACCAGCGCAGCGAAGCCAACGCCCTCGACGAATCGCTGGCGGAAGTTTTCCAGATCGCCCGCCAGGCGAAGATTCCAGTCGAAATATGGCACCTTAAGACCGCGTACAAAAAGAACTGGGGCCGCATGCCTGAAGTGCTCGCAAAGATAATACGGGCGCGTGCCGAAGGTCTCGACATCACTGCCGATATCTACCCATACATAGCCGGCAGCACGTCGCTGAGTGCTTGTTTGCCGCCCTGGGCACTTGAAGGTGGAACTGAAAAGATGTTGTCGCGCTTGAGAGACAGTGGCGTTCGCCAGCAAATCAAGAAAGAAATAACAACCGACTCGAAAGAATGGGAAAACATTTACCTCGGCAGTGGCGGCCCTTCCGGAGTCCTGATCGGATCCGTCGTAAATCGTGATCTGGAAGCGCTACAGGGCAAACGCCTGTCGCAAATTGCGGAAGAACAAGGCAAGGACCCACTCGACGCACTTTTCGATTTGATTCTCACCGACCGCGGCCAAACTGGCGCAATCTATTTCATGATGAGCGAAGACGACATGCGCGCGGCGATGCGGGCGCCTTTCGTCAGCTTCTGTACTGACAGCGGCGCGCGAGCTAACGACGGTCCGTTGGCCGGTTCAAAATCACATCCGCGTGGTTGGGGAAGTTATCCGCGAATCCTGGGCCGCTACGTTAGAGACGAGCATCAGTTGACGCTGGAGCAGGCCATTCACAAGATGACCGGGCTGCCGGCGAAACGTGTTGGCCTGCGTGATCGCGGCTTGTTGCTCGCGGGCTCTTACGCCGACCTAACAATCTTCGATCCGAAAACAGTCATCGATCGCGCGACCTTTGAAATGCCCAACCAACATCCCGCCGGGATTAACTACGTCATCGTTAACGGTCAGATAAGCGTGGACGATGGCAAGCGAACTTCAGCGTTGGCGGGACAAGTGCTGCGTGGACCCGGGTATAAGAAATAGTTCAACGTCGAATGTAGCTCAGGCAGTTCAGAGTTCAACCTTCAGGTTGTTTCTTTGCGAGGCACGCAAGCTGAAGCTTGTACTCTGAACTGCTTGAATGACCTTGGACATTGGACTTTGCACTTTGGACTGATTAGACCTTGATGAAGATTTTTCGCGAATATAGAATCCACATCAGCCCGAGCCAGAGCAGAATAAAACAAATTGCGAAAGCCAAAGACGCGTTGATAGGTGCGGCCCAGGGAATAAACAGCTTTTGGAAGATCCAGCCTTGCAACGAGATCTGCCGGTCGCCCCACGGCAGTTTGATTAATCCCATAACTCTCGCCATCACGCCGGTCCCGAAAAAAAGTACAATCGCATTCACGCCAAACACTACGAACGGCTTGGCCCAACGTTGATATTTCTTGATGTCGATTAGCCAGTAGCACAAGGCGAGAAACTCGAGCGCGAGTCCGCCGGTAAAGAACACGTAGGAACTCGTCCACAGCGACTTGTTGATTGGAAAGAATGGATTCCAGCACCAGCCAATCACGACGCAAGCGGCCCCCACAACAAATAGCCCCGTCACCTTTTCATATTGCGACTTCGTGGTGCGCAGCCACTGACCCGTCAAGACTCCGAACAGCGTTATTGCAATCGCGGGAATCGTACTGAGTATTCCTTCGGGATCGTAGACCTTGCCCTGCCTCCAGATGTGTGGCCCGAAGACTGAGCGATCGACAAACGAAGCCAAACTACCCTCTTTGCTTAGATCGCCGGTCGCAAATCCAGGCGCGTGTAGACGCGTCATCAGCAACCAATAGATTACGAGCAGCGCGATCGCGATGATGACCTGAGTTCTGATCTTGGTCGTAAGAAAAATGATCGCGGCGAATAGATAGCAAACAGCGATGCGTTGCAGCACGCCGGGGATGCGGATGGTATCAAAATGAATGTAGGGGGAACGGTCCGGATTTATCTGAATGGCGAGAAATTCGCCCAACGCAAAGATAATCAGAGTCCGCTTGACGACTTTCCAGTAGAGGTCGCGCTTGCTACCGCCGCTTTCGATGCGCCGCGCAAACGCCAACGGGATTGCCACCCCAACTATGAAGAGGAAAAAAGGAAAAATCAGATCGGTGGGTGTCCAGCCATTCCATTCGGCGTGATCCAAAGGCCAATAGATACTGCTCCACGTGCCGGGGTTGTTTACCAGAACCATTCCAGCGATCGTTATACCGCGAAACACATCGAGCGAGATGAGACGGTCGGTTGTTGTTGAGTTATTTGTGGGGGATTCAGACATGCTTCCAAATTGTCCAAAGGCCAAACTGTCGGAAAGTTGCTCAAGACAGTTGTGTTAAAGTGTTCTGCAAGAAATCAAAGCCTGAGCGGAACTTGCCAGGGAAACGGTAGGAGTATTTAACTGAAATCACCGGAGAATACAATGGCGATGTCAGAACCATCTGCGTAAGCGGGTGGCCCTCGATTCGCACAGCAGCAACTAAGCCACCCGCTTACGCAGGTGGTTCTGACCTTGGAGGAATTCACTTCTTGTCGTTAATGCTTCGCGAAATCGCAGAGCAGCCTGAAGCGCTCGAGCGAACCATCCATGCCGAGCGTGCAAAGATCGAGCGCCTGGGAAACTTTCTTCAGTCGCGCGAGATCGATCTGATCGTGTTGGTGGCGCGCGGCAGTTCGGATAACGCCGCACTGTTTGGCCGCTACCTGCTCGAAATCACCACCGGCATTCCTGTTTCGCTCTCGGCTCCATCGGTCCACACTATCTACGGCGCAAAACTAAACCTAAAGCACGCACTCGTTGTTGGTGTCTCGCAATCCGGCGAAGGTGAAGACATCAATCAGGTGCTGGAAAATGCCCGCGCCGGCGGAGCTTTTACAGTGGGGATCACAAACGAGCCGTCGTCGTCGATGGTAAACCTCGTTGATGAGACCTTGTTAATGCATGGCGGCCGTGAACGGTCAGTTGCCGCTACTAAAACTTTTACTGGCCAGATGCTGCTTTTCTATATGCTGGCTGCGCAGCTCGCCGAGCGTGCGCCCGCCTGGTCTTATGAAACGATTCCCAGTCTTGCGGCACGTTCACTCGAACAACAGCCGGCCATACTCGAACTCGTGCAGCGTTATGTCTTCATGGAGAATTGCGTCGTTGTCGGGCGCGGACTCGCTTACGCAAACGCTTATGAGCTGGCGCTGAAGTTAATGGAAACTTGCTACGTAGTTGCCGAGCGTTTTTCTTCCGCAGACTTTCTTCATGGACCGCTGGCGATGGTAGAACGACATTTTCCGGTAATTCTTTTCGCGCCTCCCGGCGTAATGTTGCCGGGAGTGAAGAGCTTGATCGCGCGTTTGCGAGAACTGCACGCCGACACTCTGGCGATTACGAGCGATCTTGAGGCAGCGGGAGACTGCACGCGCGCGATCATCATGCCGAAAGACATTGATGAATTTGTCGCGCCAATTCCCTACATAATACCGGGACAGCTATTCGCAGCTTTGTTGGCAGACGCTAAAGGTCTGGACGCAGACCAACCGCGTTCGTTATCCAAAGTGACACGGACTCTCTAAGGCGTTATTCCTTCATTTGACGTTTGAGTTTGGTCGGGATTTCTAGTACATAGAGATTCACACATGAACATCGACCTCCAGGACTTGTCCAACGGCCCCGTCTACTTGCAAGTCCGCGAACAAATTGAGGCGCACATAAGCAGCAAAGCCGTAGCGTCCGGCGAAGTGCTCCCCGCGCCTGCTGTGCTGGCGCAAAAACTCTCCGTTGATAAGGGCGAGATTCAACGAGCCTACTTTGAACTGGAACACTCGGGCCTCATTACTAAAGAGACTGGCAAGGACTTCCTCGGTCATGCGAAGACGACTTACCGCGTCGCGTGAAACCAGCACCCGCTCCGGAGTGAAATGCTGCTCCTTAGATCGTGCTTCTCCGTTTCGCTCCAGCGGAGCGAGATGTTTATAGACAACGCTCCATCCGCCAGTTTGAGGCGAGGAACGAAATGCGGCATTTCGTTTCTCGCAAGAGAGTGTCCATCAACGGTGCGTGCTATAAACATTTGGCTCCTAACGGAGCGAAGGCGGCCTTGTGACTAGAATAGTTTCTGCGTGTTATTCTCTTTTGCCGGCGTCCGCGGGTTTCAATTGTGAGATCGAGAATGCGAAAGTGGCGGAATTGGCAGACGCGCCAGACTTAGGATCTGGTACCGAAAGGTGTGGGGGTTCGAGTCCCCCCTTTCGCACCAAGAATAGCAGTCAGCAATCAGCAGTCAGCAAGAGATAAAGACGGCGGCTTTCTATTCCACTATCTGCTGACGTCTCGCTGTTTCATCCGCGTCGGCTATTTGCCGATTACTGACTGCTGACTGCTGATTGCCGATTACTAAACCAAGAGAAAGTGGATATGCAGGAAACTAATGAAGACTGAAGTTGTAGAAATCTCCCCAACCCGTAAGGAGATCAAGATCGAGATTGACACGGCGACCGTTCGCCAAACCTACGATCGCATTAGCGATCGCTATGCGAAACAGGCAAACGTTCCAGGCTTTCGTCCCGGACACGCACCGCGTGGGGTGGTGCGCAACCGTTTTAAGAGTGAGATTCGCGCCCAGGCGCTGCAGGAGTTGGTTCCTGAGGCAGTAGACGAGGCGATCAAAGAACATGCACCCAACGCTATTGGCGAACCTGACGTTCAACTCGACAACGCCGAAGCGCTCGAGAAGTTTGGCGAAGAGCCGCTTGCCGTGAAGGTCAATGTCGAGGTCCTGCCCAAAGTTGAACTGCAAAACTACAAAGGCATCGAAGTTTTTCGGCAAACTCGTCCGGTGACGGATGGAAACGTAGCCGAAATGCTGGAGGCCTTGAGGGAAACATCGGCAGCTATGCAGCCCGTGGAAGATCGAGCGGCCGCGCTGGGTGATATCGTCAGTATCAATATTGAGGGAAAGTTCATTGACCACCCGGAGGAAGAAAATATCAAGCAGGACGATGTTGAGGTTACGCTTGGCGGCAAGGGCCTGCAGCAGGAATTTACCGATAACTTGATAGGCGTGAAGACTGACGACGAGAAGACTTTTGTTGTTGACTATCCTGAGGATTACCGGTCGCAGGGGCTGGCTGGAAAGAAAGTTGAATACACCGCAAGGGTGACCGCCGTCCGCGTCAAAGAACTTCCGGAAGTTGACGACGAATGGGCGCGCAGCCTGGGCGAAGAATTCGATTCCGTCACTACCCTGCGCACCAAGATTCGCGAGAACATGGAAAACCAGGCAACGCAGGAAGCCGACCATCGCCTGCGCGCGGACCTAGTGCAGAAACTTATCGAAGGTCACGAGTTTGAAGTGCCGGGAAGCTTAGTCGAACATCAAACCAGTTATCGACTGGAGAGTGTGGTGCGCGACATGATCGGCCGTGGTGTCGATCCCCGCAATCAGAACGTCAACTGGGAGGGCGCGCGCGAAGAATTAAAAGCGCAGGCGGAGCAGGACGTGCGCGGTTCACTGTTGCTCGATCAGATAGCTCTGGAAGAAAAGATCGACGCCTCAAAGGAAGAGATCGAAGCGGAGATCCAAACCATCGCTAGAAGCTCGCAACAGTCAATAGAGCAAGTGCGCAGCGTCTTGACAAAGGAAGGGGGCGAACGTAGCATCGCGAACAGGTTGC
>JBDUAQ010000035.1:0-21874 GCA_040004575.1 bacterium | reverse complement strand
GAAGTTCTTCCCGAGATTGTCCGCCGCGGAATCACGGTTGACGCGGTAACTGATCAGACAAGCGCACACGATCCATTGAACGGTTATGTTCCCGCCGGACTTTCGCTCGAAGAAGCTTCAGAACTACGACGTACTGATCCGCAGTCCTATATAAGCCAGTCGATGCAGTCGATGGCCCGACATGTCGAGGCGATGCTGGCACTCAAACGCGCCGGCGCGGTGACCTTCGACTACGGCAATAACATTCGCAAGATGGCTTTTGACGCAGGCTGTAAAGACGCGTTTGAGATTCCCGGCTTCGTACCTGAATATATCCGCCCGCTTTTCTGTGAAGGCAAAGGGCCGTTTCGCTGGGTAGCACTGTCAGGCGACGCGGCCGATATCCAAAGGACGGATGACCTGGCTCTCGAACTTTTCCCCGACGACAAGACTTTGAATCGCTGGCTCCGGCTGGCGCGTGACCGCGTGCAATTTCAGGGACTGCCGGCACGAATCTGCTGGCTCGGTTATGGTGAACGCGCCGAGATGGGCGAAGCGATCAATGAACTCGTGAAACGCGGCGATCTCAAAGCACCAATCGCCATCGGACGCGATCATCTCGACACCGGCTCCGTCGCATCACCCTATCGTGAGACCGAAGGCATGAAAGACGGCTCGGACGCAGTCGCCGATTGGCCAATTCTCAATGCGCTGCTCAACACTGCAAGTGGCGCGAGCTGGGTATCGTTTCATCATGGCGGGGGCGTGGGTATTGGTTACTCGTTACACGCGGGCCAGGTTTCAGTCGCTGACGGAACAGACGAGGCAGCGAAGCGTTTGAATCGCGTGCTCACTAACGATCCTGGCCTGGGCGTGGCGCGCCATGTGGATGCCGGATACCAGGAAGCCGCTACGACCGCGCTAACTAAGGGTGTCCATGTTCCAATGCTGACTTCCGAGAAAACTGATGACTAAACTTGCGCACAGCTCGCTGGCTCTTGTTCTCGTCGCCCTTATCTCTCCTACTGCGACCGCCACTGGGACCGCGGGCGTCTCGCCCGCATCCCGCGCTTTCACGACGCTTCGCACCCAAACGAGCGCGACGCAAAACCCGCGCGTCCAGACAATTCAGTTTGCGAGCAAACTCGTCGGCAAGACTTTGCCTTACAACGTGCTGTTGCCGGTTGACTACGATCAGCCTGCCGCCAAGGAGAAGCATTACCCTGTCCTTTATCTTCTGCATGGACTGACGGGGCACTACAACAACTGGATCGAAAAAACGCGTCTCGCCGATTACGCCGCCGGCTACGATGTCATCATCGTTATGCCTGAAGGCAACAACGGTTGGTACACTGACAGCGCGAGCGTGCCGACTGAAAAGTATGAATCCTACATCCTGCAAGAGTTGATTCCGGATGTGGAGCAGCGCTTTCGTGCCAGCAGCGAGCGCGAGGGTCGGGCCATCGGCGGGCTTTCGATGGGCGGTTACGGCGCGCTGAAGTTTGCCGTCAAACATCCGCAGACGTTTGTCTTCGCAGCATCGCTGAGCGGCGCGTTGGACGCGGCTTCGTGGACCGAAGCCGATCTGAAGGGACTTGAATTTATCTGGCGAACACTCCAGCCTGTTTTCGGAGCTGCGAATAGCGAAGCACGCGCGAGTAACGATTTGGCCAAACTCTATCGCGAACTGCCAGCCGCGCGCATAGCCGGGTTGCCGTACATTTATCTTGATTGCGGCACTGAGGACGGGTTGCTGCAAACGAATCGAGGTTTCGTTGATATCCTATTGAAGCAGAAAATTCCGCACGAGTATCGCCAGCTCCCGGGCAATCACGCCTGGACATACTGGGATGCGCAGGTCCAGGAAGTTTTGCGAATTGCAGCGAAGCGTTTTAGCAAACCGGCCGCCGCTAAGAAGAGTGCTGCGCAATGAGTATCGAAACGAGGATTTCCTAATGACTACTCCTGCCGCTTCAAAAACTCGCCACGTATCGCGTAAAGCAAGTCTCTTCACCGAGTCGGTGATTCGCGAGATGACGCGCGAGGCGCTCAAGCACGGCGCCGTGAATCTCTCGCAGGGCTTTCCTGATTTCGCCGCGCCGGAAGACATCAAACGGGTCGCGATGCAGGCCATCGCTGACAACATAAATCAATATGCGATCACCTGGGGGGCGCGCGATTTCCGCGAAGCGATTGCGCGGAAGACTAAGTGGTATCTCGACCTTGACGTCGATCCGGAAACAGAATTGACTGTCACCTGCGGCTCAACCGAAGGAATGATCGCGGCGATGATGGCTACCGTCGATCCAGGAGAAGAGGTCGTCGTCTTCGAGCCTTTTTACGAAAACTACGC
The DNA here is from genome assembly GCA_040004575.1 of bacterium. Classification (GTDB taxonomy): domain Bacteria; phylum Acidobacteriota; class Blastocatellia; order Pyrinomonadales; family Pyrinomonadaceae; genus PSRF01. The sequence goes on along the minus strand of JBDUAQ010000035.1, from coordinate 19,542 downwards.
GCCCGACGCGATCCTTTCTGACGCCAAACCTCGTTACGTACCGCTGCGAGCGCCTGACTGGAGTTTCGACCCGGAGGAGCTGCGCGCCGCGTTTAATCCAAACACGAAGGCGATCATTGTTTGCAATCCCAACAACCCCACTGGGAAAGTTTTCACGCGTGCGGAGATGGAGTTCATCGCCTCGCTCTGTCAGGAGTTTGACGCGCTTTGTTTCACTGACGAGATCTACGAACACATTCTCTATCCACGCGCAGGCGCGGAGATTGAGCACATCTCGATGGCGCAAATCGAGGGGATGCGCGAGCGCACAGTGATTGTTAACTCGATGTCAAAGACGTATTCAGTTACAGGATGGCGCGTGGGTTACTGTATTGCGCCGCCAGAGATCACAGGCGCGATTCGCAAGGTGCACGACTTTCTGACCGTCGGCGCTGCGGCGCCGTTGCAAACGGCCGGCGCCTACGCGCTGTCGCTGCCGCCTGAATATTACGATCGACTACGGAGTGAATATCGCGCGCGCCGCGATCTGCTTTTGCCGGTATTGCAGAACAGCGGGTTTGACACATTTAGCCCCGATGGCGCCTATTACATCATGACCGACATCTCCCGTTTTGGTTTCGCTGACGATGTGGAATTCACAAAACACTTGATCCGCGAAGTCGGCGTCGCCTGTGTGCCAGGTTCGAGTTTCTACAGCGTTCCGGAACTTGGGCGGCAACAAGTCAGGTTCTGTTTCTGCAAGAAGGATGAGACGCTGCAGCTTGCTGCTGAGCGACTAGAAAAACTTCATGCGCGAGTGTAGTTCGTTCACTAATCAAGCGGCGGGGGCAAGCCCACCTTCTTCCCAACCATGAGCTACTCACAGTCGACTTATTATTTCTTGATTGGAAGCCTCACATCGAGGGTTGACCACGCAAGTAGCAGAATCTCTCAGGTTGGGAAGGCGGGCTTGCCCCCGCTAGTTTGTATTGAAACTATGGCTAATAAACTCGTCACGTTGTCGTTAGGCTGTCTTTTAGTATTAGCGCTAGTTACTAAAACCTCCGCCCAGCAGACTGCCGATCCACATTTCGATGTCCGGGTGGAAAATCCCGCCTTCACTAAAAACTTTCCGCGCATACTCTTCGATGAGGCCCACTACAACTTTGACACGACCAGCAATCGTTACAAACCTTTCGCCGATTTGCTCTTCAATGATGGCTATCACATTGCCGTCAACCGCCAGCCATTCACCAAAGCGTCGCTCGCCAGCCACAAGATTCTGGTGATCGTGAATCCGCTTGGCGCTGAGGACATGGATGATGAAGGCGCGTCCGGTTCTGCATTTAGTTCTGCCGAGTGTGACGCAGTGAATGATTGGGTACACGGCGGCGGCGCCTTATTGCTCATCGCAGACCATGCGCCCTTCGCGGCTGCGGCTGAAAGTCTCGCCAGGCGTCTGGGCATTGATATGAGCAACGGCGACACAGCGGATCCAGCGAATGCTGATAAAGAATTCAACGCGCCCGATGTCCTTGTTTACTCGCGCGAGAATCACTTGCTTGCAGAACATTCGATTACAAACGGTCGCGCTGATGCGGAGCGAGTTAATCGAGTGCTTGTTTTCAGCGGCCAATCGCTTAAGGGTCCGACGGGCAGCGATGCCTTTCTGAAACTAGCGGACACTGCGGTAAACGAGCTTGCCCCGCCGGGCAAGAATAGTTCCGCAGCCGGCCGCGCCCAGGGCATTGCTTTCCGTTTAGGAAAAGGACGGGTGGTAGCGTTGGGTGACGCAGCGATGCTTTCGGCACAAGTGACCGGCAGCGACAATCAACCGGTCGGCATGAATGTCCACAACATCGACAACCGCCAGTTGGCGCTCAACATCGTTCACTGGCTTTCGGGAATACTAAAGTAGCAAAAGCGAGTAGGCAGCAGGCAAAAAGCAGAAGGCAGAAAACAATACGCGCGGTCTCCTGCCTCTTGCCTACTGCTTACTGCTTATTGATTATGTGGGACGCCAAACGACAATTCATTTGGCTGGCGGCGGGACTGGCGCTGGGAACGTTTGTCGCTTTCTCAGATGCTCACACTGAAGACGGAGTCTTCGTTCCGCGCTTCTTCTTTTTCATGGAAAGCCTGGTGCTGGGAATTATCGTGTTGCTTTTTTATCTCTACTCACGCAAGAAACAGTGACTTCAACGTGCTGCGGATCGCGCTCAGTACTCATCACTCAGTACTCATCACTTCTTAATTAGGCTGTTGCGCCGTTTTCGCCCGCACAGTTATCCCTTCATCTCCCAGAACCAGCAGGCTGCGTGTTTCGCCAAACGGCGCGCTCGAAGGAACATACGAAACTACGTAGCGATTTTTTCTGAGTTCATCGCAAATGCTCTTTGCCGCCACGCTGGGTTCATCTATGGAGAAGATTCTGCCGCCCGTTCCTTCCACCAGCCTATCGATCACTTGCCTCGGTTTCGGGACATCGCGGCGAATGGCTCCGCGCGTGCGGTCCTGTGCCTGAACCGCGTAGACTGTAATGTCGAGCCGTTGCAATTCAGCAAGAGTTTTTTCAAACGTCGTCTTGCTGCCCCGGTCTAGGCCGTCGCTGATCACTACAATCACATTTTTTTGCCCGGGAGTGCTCTTTAACGCTTGTTCGATGACTGCGTTGGCTGCGTCAAACAGATGTGGTTGACCCTTCTTCCGGAACAGCTTTAGCGACGACTCGATCGACTTGGCATCGTCGGTCCAGTCAGCAACGATCTCCGCTTCCTCGTCGTAGCCGACGATCAGCAGCTTGTCGCCCTCAAATATCTCGTAGGCAAATTCACGCGCCGCCTTTTCCAGCTTCTCCACATCAGCGCGGATAGTTAAAGAGTTGTCGACTAACAAAACGATGTGCGCCGGTGAAGGATCGGGAGTGAAGTTTCGTATTGTTTGTTCGACGCCGTTATCGTAAACGGAAAGCTGCTTGGCCGTAATCTGTGCATCGCGCTTGTCAGTACGCGCGGCGACAATATTCACCATCACGCCGCTTTCGTTGCTCGGGGCCGGGCGGCGGCCTGCCTGCGCCATTGCCAACCCGCACACGATTAGAAGCAGCGCAAACCCGGTCGTGTAATTCAGACGCGGGCGGAAACGCTTCAGAAAAGATCGCGCTCGATCAAAACGCGGTTGGTGCATCCTGTTTATACTGAGGTCGCGGGGTTCAATCACCCTTGGGGACTTTGGATGCGGAAGCTTTCTCGGAAGTTTTCTTAGCCGGGGAGCTTTCTTTAGTTTTCTTGTCAGACTTCTTATCGTCCGATGCGGCGGCGGTAGCGGTATCTTTCTCAGCTTTCTCCGCAGCTTTCCTGCCCGCGCCGGCGTAATCGGTTACATACCAGCCTGAGCCTTTAAATTGGATCGCGGGCGCGGAGTGCAGTCTTTCCAAACGTCCACCACACTTTTGGCACTTCACGGGCTGCTTGTCGTTCATCTTTTGCAAGACTTCCAGCTTGGCCTTGCACTTCCGACATTCAAATTCATAGATCGGCATAACGCGGGTTGACTCCCGTTCCTGCTGACAAGAACTTAACAGAAAGTATACGGGCCACTTGGCAGGCCACGCAACGAGGCTCCCCGCCGACTCGTTACCTGCTTTGCAACTTCAGTTGTGGTTCGTTATGATCCGGCTCGAACTACACCCCATGTCAGACACCGCAAAATCTCTCTCGCTCGAACGCAAGATCAAGATGCAGGAGGCGCGCGAAGGCATCATCAATCGCCTCGCGCTAACCCTGCCGACGAGCATCAACCTTGATCGCTTCCTCAACGTAATCGTTTCCGAATTGGGACGGATGATGAACGTCGACCGCTGCGACGTGATTCAACTGACGTCGCCGAGCGAGTTGCGCATCAGCCATGAATGGCGTGCCAGCGAAGATGTTCCGTCGAGTTTGGGCACGGCGATTCCGCTTAACCTTAGCGAACTTTCGGAACACGTGGACATCACCAAGCCCATTCGCCTCAACGATACGTCGGCGCCCGATCTTGATCATAAAGTGCGGTTTCTCGCGAAGAGCTTGCACACGCGCTCGCTATTGGTAGTTCCGGTGACCCTCGGTGCAGACGTGCTGGGCCTGGTGGGGTTGCACATGACCTCCACGCTGCGTGAATGGCTGGACGATGAAGTTTCGTTTCTCGAATCGATCGCGCCGCAAATTGCAGTCGGTTATCAATACACGCGGCTTTATCTCGACAAGGAGCGCGAGGCTGAAACGAAGCGCGCGTTGCTGGAGATTGCGAATGCGCTCAACGCGCGTTCAGATTTTCGCGAAGTTTCCTCGCTTGTGCTTGAACGGGCGATCGCTTTGGTAGGCGCCGACTATTCAGCGCTCGGAGTGCTTGATCCAAAAGGCGGGCGCATCAGTTTGGTCGCCTTCCGAGCTGCGCCACATGCAACCACAGCCGGTGTTCAGGGTTTGATCGATGAGCACGGGCAGGCGCTCGACGTCACAGAGTTTCCCGCGGCGATGGAAGTTTTGGCGGAAGGCAAAACGCTGCGCCTGTTGGATTCCGACTTGCCGTTTCCCTTTCGCTTGATGTTCAACTCGATACTCGGCGGCCGCGCGGCATTAGTCGCGCCGGTGCGTGTGGGCGGGCAAACTTTTGGCTTGTTAGGTCTGGTGTGGAGCGAAGCGCGCCAGGGTTTTCAGGATCACGAAGTAGCGCTGGTTGAAGGAATCGCCGATCAGTGCGGCACAGCGCTCGAACGCGATCAACTCTCGGCGGAAGTGATGCACCTGCGCAGCGCGCTCCACGAGAGGTATGGCGAAGATCGAATCATCGGACAAACCGGCGCCATCCGGCGCGCAATTGAATTAGCGCTGAACGTCGCGGATACGCAAACCACCGTTCTAATCCAGGGGGAATCGGGCACCGGCAAGGAGTTACTGGCAAACTTAATTCACTACAACTCCGGTCGGGAAGACCAGCCTTACGTAAAACTAAACTGCGGCGCCATTCCCGAGTCGCTACTCGAGTCGGAATTGTTTGGCCACGAGAAGGGCGCATTTACAGACGCGCGCGCGCGCCGGCTGGGAAGATTTGAAGAGGCGAACGGCGGGACCTTGTTTCTTGACGAAGTCGGCGAGATGAGTTTGTCGGCGCAGGTGCGTCTCTTGCGCGTTTTGCAGGATGGTGAGTTTACGCGCGTCGGCGGCAACGAAGTCCTGAAGGCTGATGTGCGTGTGATTGCAGCGTCAAACGTCGACCTGGAGCAAGCCACCGAGGCGGGCACGTTTCGCCGTGACCTTTATTATCGTCTCTCGGTGTTTCCCATCGTGCTGCCGCCGCTGCGCGAGCGTCCTCAGGATATTCACCCGCTGGTCATCCATTTCATCGAGCACTACAAACAGAAAACCGGCAGGTTTATCTCAGGCATTTCGAAGGATGCGTTGCAGGCATTGATTACTTACGAGTGGCTCGGCAATGTTCGTGAGCTTGAAAACGCGATCGAGCGCGCGGTGATCATCGCCTCCGGCCGGCAGATTGAACTCGAGGATTTGCCGGAGGCCATCAGCCGCATCGCATTACAGGAACAGGATCGCATCAAGGTAGAACGTGCGCGTGCCGCCAGCGAAGGACGGACGACGACTTTTGAGGTTACGGTGCCGTCGTCGATGGATGAAATAGAACGGCAGGCGATTGAAGCGACCCTCGACTACACCGGCGGCGATAAAACTCACGCTGCCAAAGCGCTCGGCATCGGTCGCAAGACCCTCTACCGCAAACTCGATCAGTACAACGGCAAAGGGTCAAGCGACGAAGCGCACGAGGAGTAGCCCCATGAATAGAGAAGATCAATTCATTCCACACTTGATCGTCAACGACGGCCAGGCCGCGCTCAAGTTTTACAAGGAAGTGTTCGGTGCTGAAGAGGGCGACAACATGATGGCGCCGGATGGGAAGCGACTCATGCACGGCGAGATCGTGCTCGACGGGCACAAACTTTTCCTGAGCGACGAATTCACGGCGGCAGAAGGCGGCACCTGCAAAATGCCGCAGACGCTCGGCGGAACGTGCGTCCGGATCACGCTGATGGTGGACGACGCCGACGCGCTGGTCGAACGCGCAGTCGCACAGGGCGCGCGGGTGCTCATGCCGGTCGCGGACATGTTCTGGGGCGCGCGCTATGGAAAGATCGTCGATCCGTTTGGTCACGAGTGGGGCATCAATCAACAACAAGTAGAACTGAGCAAGGAAGAGACTGACGCGGCTGCGGCGGAGTTTCTCGCCAAACAGAAATGACAGAGTTTTTTCTCTGCCTGGCCTCGAGGAGGTTAATGAGTGAAGCGAACCATCATATCCGCCATCGTGATGCTCTTGCTGGCGCTGGGCGCGATTGCGCAAACCGCGACGAGCACCGCGAAGGATGCGGCCGAGCTAACTAAGCTGTTGAACGACTTTCTCGCCGGCGCCTCGCGCAACGACGCGGCGGTTCACGATCGGTTCTGGGCCGACGACGTTATTTACACCGGCTCTGCGGGAAAGCGGCGCAGCAAGGCCGACATCATGCACGATGTGCGTTCAGCGCCGGCGCCCAAGCCAGGAGACCCAACCACCGTTTTCACCGCCGAAGATATCCGCATTCAGCAATACGGCAAGACAGCGATCGTCGCGTTTCGTTTAGTGGGCACGACCGTCAAAGATGGAAAGACCGAAGTCGCAAATTATTTGAACAGCGGCACATTCGTGAAACGCAAAGGCAAATGGCAAGTTGTGAACTGGCAATCCACCAAAATGGCGCCCGCGGTCCCGGCAACCACTTGACTGGTCCCTCATTCAGTTTCACTAACGACAAAACTGACCACAACCGGAAGGATAAACACTCGATGAGAGAGACGAGCATTGAAGTAGCTCTGTGGAGAATCTGGATTAGCAGACTCGTCGTCGCGACCATGTTGGCGGCTCTGTCTGCCACCTTCGCCTCCGCCCAGAAGATTTCCCCCGAAGAACAGAAGCTCGTTGACTACATCGATGCGCATACCGCCGAAGCCACAGCACTGCTCGAAAAAACTGTGAACATCGAAAGCCCGACAGAGAACCTGGCGGGCGTTAAGCAGGTGGGTGCTGTTTTCAAAACGGCATTTGAGTCCCTCGGTTTCTCCGCGCGCTGGATAAATATGCCTGCTGAGATGAAACGCGCCGGGCACTTGCTGGCCGAAAAGAAAGGGACCAGGGGAAAACGAATCTTGCTGCTCGGTCACATCGATACCGTTTTGAGCGGCGAGAAATTCCGTCGCGATGGCACCAAAGCGTTCGGCACCGGCTCATCAGACATGAAAGCCGGCGATGTGGTTTTGTTATTCGCTTTGAGAGCCCTGCGCGAAACCGGCGCGCTCAGAGATGCGCAAATCATTGTGATGCTCACGGGCGACGAAGAAGATTCAGGAGATCCGGTGGAAGTGAGTCGCGGTGACATGGTTGCCGCCGCCAAACGCAGCGACCTCGCGCTTAGTTTTGAAAACGGGGGTAGCAACATCGCAACGGTAGCTCGTCGCGGCAGCAGCGACTGGACGCTTGAAGTTACCGCCAGGACCGGACACTCGTCGCAAATTTTCAAGGGCATGGGCAGCGGCGCGATCTTCGAAGCGGCGCGCATTCTCAACCAATTTTACGAAACGCTGCGCGGCGAAGAATATCTGACTTTCAATCCGTCCGTAATCTCAGGCGGGACCGAGGTTGAAGTGACAGACCAAAGCCTCACGACGAGAGGAAAGACGAACGTCGTTCCTGCTAGAGTGATCGTGCGTGGCGATTTGCGTTTCATCCGCGAGGAGCAGAAGGAAGCGGCGCGCGCAAAGATGCGCGAGATTGTCGCCAAAAGTTTGCCGGGCGCAACGGCGAAAATTACTTTTGCCGACGGCATTCCAGCGATGCCGCCGAGCGAAGGAAACTACAATTTGCTGAAACAACTCGACGCGGTTAGTCAGGACCTCGGCTTTGAAAAACTCGCGGCGCTGGATCCGGGCGTAAGAGGCGCCGGCGACGTCGCCTACGTCACGCATCTGATCCCCGGTCTTGACGGCCTGGGTGCAACCGGCGGTGGTGCGCACGCTCGCGGTGAGTATGCCGATCTCGACACTTTGCCAAGACAAATCAAACGCGCCGCTGTGTTGATTTATCGATTGACCCGGTAAACATCACAGTCGACTTATCGCGCAGCAGCGGGGGCAAGCCCGCCTTCCCAACCTCGAGCTGACTAGACTTGAGTTGCTGATCATTGATGGAAAGGCTTTCAAGGCTGGAGCAAACCGAGCCAGGTGATAGTCTCACAGGTCGGGAAGGTGGGCTTGCCCCCGCTTCTGGATTGCCGAATTAATGCTAATCGACATCTCGCCATTACGAATCTCCCGCGACTATCGCCTGCTCTTTTTTGGTCAACTGATTTCCGCCTTCGGCACAGTCATGAGTTTCGTCGTGGTGCCCGTACAGGTTTACCAGTTAACAGGATCAACGTTCCTGGTTGGTTTGTTGAGTGCATCGGAATTTGCCTTGATTCTGTTGATGGCGTTTGTCGGCGGCGCGTATGCCGATTTTATCGACAAGCGGAAGATGTTGCGCCTGACGGAGATCGGTCAAACTCTGGTGACCGCTACGCTGGTCTTCAACGCGACGCTGGACCATCCTCATGTGTGGCTGCTATTTGTTTGCGCCGCGCTACATGCCGGCCTTTCCGCCTTGCAACGTCCCTCGTTTGAATCGATGCTGCAAAAGATAGTGCCGCTGGAATTGATGGCTTCGGTTAGCGCATTGAATGCGCTGCGTTGGAACACGACGACGATACTTGGCCCCTCGGCCGCCGGTCTCATCTTAGCGAGCTATGGCGCCAGCACAGCCTACTCGCTTGACCTGATTACCTTCGCCGCTTCGCTCACTGCTGTGTTCCTGATTCGCGCCGTCCCGGCGCCGACGCAAAACGAGGAACGGCCGACGTTGAAATCCGTGGTCGAAGGCGTGCACTATGCGTGGAAACGGAAAGATATTCTCGGAACTTACTTGATTGATATGAACGCCATGTTCTTCGGTATGCCATCGGCGCTCTTTCCGGCGATGGCGGCCACTTTCGGTGTGGGTTCGGTGGGCTTCCTCTACGCGGCGCCATCGGTGGGCGCGCTCGTGGCCACCTTGAGCTCAGGTTGGGCGAAGAAGGTCAATCGTCATGGCTTGATTGTGGCCGTGGCCGCAGCGCTATGGGGTGTGGCGATTATCTTTTTCGGCTTAGCACATAATCTATACCTGGCCCTATTCTTTCTCGCGCTGGCCGGCGGTTTGGATATGATAAGCGCCGTGTTTCGCATGACCATTTGGAGTCAGACGATTCCCCATCACCTGCGCGGGCGGCTGGCCGGACTGGAAATGATCAGCTACACCTCCGGACCGAAGCTTGGCGACGCTGAGGCCGGCATCGTTGCCACGCTAACTAGTGTTCGCACTTCAATCGTTTCTGGAGGAATCCTGTGCGTAATCGGCACGGCGATAATTTCGCTGTTGATTCCGGAATTCATCAAATACCACGGCGCTGCGGGCATAAAACAGAAAGAGTTGGAAGAAGCAATGCGCGAAACGGAAAGCAAAAACCTGATGGTCGAATAACGCCGGCGACTACGGCATCCTGAAGGAGGAATTCCATGGAGGTGCCCCTGACTCCGTTAGAATTTGCGCGCCGCACCCGCAAACTTTATCCCGAACGCGAGGCGGTAGTTGATGTTGACTTACGCTTAACCTACGAGCAATTCTTCACGCGCTGTGATTCTTGGTCGGCGGCGTTGCAAGCGCTGGGCGTGCACCAGGGCGATCGAGTTGCTTACATCGCACCCAACACACATGCGCAGCTCGAATCTTTTTATGCCGTTCCTCAAATCGGCGCCGTTCTGGTCCCACTTAACTACCGGCTCACCGCGGACGACTTCGTTTATCTGATTAATCACAGTGGCTCGAAGATCGTCTGCGCTCATTCCGATTACCTGGGCGCAATTGACGGCGTTCGTTCGCAGTTACCAAATGTCGTGGCATTCGTAGCGCTCGAAGGTGGCACCACCAAGCAGGGCTGGCTTGATTACGAGACGCTGCTAAGCAGTACGTCCGCAGAGTTCACCCGGACGGAAATCCAGGAAAATGATCTCTTGACGATCAACTACACCAGCGGCACCACCTCAAGACCGAAAGGCGTGATGATCACGCATCGCAACGCCTACCTTAACGTCGTAGGCACGCTCCTCCATCACCCAATGTCGCTCGCCGATCGCTATCTCTGGACGTTGCCGATGTTTCATGCCAATGGCTGGACCTTTGTTTGGACAGTCACCGCCGCCGGCGCGACACATATCTGTTTGCGCAAGGTCCTGCCCGTCGGCATCTTTGAGAAAATCAAACATGAAGACATCAGCATGCTTTGCGCAGCGCCGACGGTTTTGATCAGCATCGCCAATGGCCCTCCGGAACTAACCAGCGCCGCGCGGCGCGGGGTTCGTATCCTGACCGCCGGCGCGCCACCGGCTGCGGCCACCATCGAACGCATCGAGGGCGAACTGGGATGGGTGATCACGCAAGCGTATGGACTAACCGAAACGTCGCCCTTCATCACCATCTGTGAACCCCGGCCCGAGCACGACGAACTTGCTACTGCCGCAAGGTGTGCAATCAAGGCGTGTCAGGGGGTGGAGTTGTTAACTTCGGGCGAGTTGCGGGTCATCGATGAAGCCGGGCGCGAAGTGCCGCACGACGGTGAAACGCAAGGTGAGATTGTTGTTCGCGGCAACGTCGTCATGAAAGGTTACTACGAAGATCCGGAGGCCACGGCTGCGGCCATGGGCGATGGTTGGTTTCACACGGGTGATGCGGCGGTGGTCCACGCAAACGGGTACGCCGAGATTCGCGATCGGATTAAGGATGTAATTATCAGCGGCGGTGAAAACATTTCGTCGGTGGAAGTGGAAGGTGTATTGCTGCGTCATCCAGCGGTGCAGGAAGTCGCCATCGTAGGTTTGCCTGACGAGCGTTGGGGTGAAGCGCCGCACGCGTTCGTTGTCTTGAAGGCTGGCGCTCACGTATCGGAAGCGGAGTTGCGCGAGTTTGCGCGCGCGCGTCTCGCACACTTCAAAGCGCCTAAGAGCTTCACCTTTGTTGCGGAACTGCCGAAGACGGCCACCGGCAAAGTTCAGAAGTATGTGCTGCGCGGCAAACCAGCAATCGCGAAACAGTAAAGACGCGAGCGGAGCTAATCCCCGCAACGGCCAGCCTGCTTGCGCAAGTGATGGACACGCGCAAACAGGCCAACCGCCTGGCAATAGAGAGTGGGGTATTTACTGCAGCTCAGCATTCAGAATGTTTGCCAGTCGAGAGCCTGCCAGAGCGACGCGTTTTCTCGCCAAAGCGCGCGCGGCGTTGCGATACGCAGCAGTTAGCGTAAATGGACCTGCGCCAACTCCAATGGGAGGGTTTTTGTAAGCCTTATTCTGCGCGTCAGCGAAACTTTCATCTATCCAGACGCTGGCGTCCAGATTGTTAGCGGAAGCGGCGCTGGCCGGTGCCAGCGTTTGGCCCACTGCAACTGCATCCTGGGGAGCCGAGCTTGTTCCTAAGAGGCCATCCCAGAATCCGTGCAATTTTTTTGGGGTGTTGCCGTCGCGTACCTTGACGAAGTTACCTCCAGCGTCTCCATGAAGTTGTCCTTGAGTAAAGCGGGAAGTGCAATGAAGTGGTTGATGCACATCGCCGACCAGATGGAGTAGCCAGACCAGATCATATGACTTCAATTCGTCCGGGCTGTTCGAAGCTAAGACCGCACGGAACGCGGCAATCTGCGTTTCGGCGTTAGGCACAGGCGGGTCCTCCAAAGGTGTGCTGTCCGGCGAAAACGGCCGGTCGATGAAGTGCCAATACTTGTGCAGCGCCATATCTGAGTAACCAATGTTGTTGGCGGCCGTGCCGTCGGTGGGCGGCCTATCTCCGTTGTCTAGCCCATCTGTATGATGCTGGGGATCGCTCTTTATCTTGTCGGGCCAGGTGGCCATTAGCATGAAAATCATCATTCGCTTGTTCGCGGCGGAAGTTCCCGGCGGAACCATTCCGGAAAACCTATTAAACATGGGGTTTAAGCGTACCAGCGCATCTACGCGCGCGCGTGCCTGCGGAGTGAGTTTCTTGTACGACACAAACGCGACGGCCATATGCCCGGTGTCACTCCATCCGAATGAAGTTACACTAAGAGCAAATATCAACAACAGAGTTGCGGTGGTGAGCCTGGCTAGTTTTTTCATTTTGTTACCTCACTGGTGAATGAGAGAATTGAGAAACGTTTCAGAGGATATTTCCCGTGCGTGCGAGAGGACGATAAATACGCCTGTTTAATTAATAAGGCAAGGCAAAAAAGTTCTTCAGGGTCAATAAGAGAAAATCGAACCCGAGAAACTCGCCGCTGAAGTGGACCGGCATCCGGCACTTTAATCCGAAGGCCCGATAACAATGATGAAAAGATTGCTGAAAATTCTGCTCGTGCTGCTTGTGATCGCGGCGTTTGCGCTCACGGTCTTTTGGTTTGCGCGTCCCGCGGATGTCTCGTTCGATGAAGTTCGTGCTTCCGTGCCGAATTCCGATTACAGCCACTTCGCCGATATAGACGGCGTGCGTATCCACTATCAGGAAAAAGGTGCGGGCACTCCGCTCGTTTTGATTCACGGTTACACCTCATCAACCTATTCATGGAAGGACGTATTCGAACCGCTCGCGAACAAATTTCGCGTGATCGCAGTTGACCTCAAGGGCTTTGGCTTTTCCGGGAAGCCCGATGGGGACTATACGAGACGCGCGCAAGCAGTGTTGATAACGCATCTGCTCGAGCACTTGAATATTGAGAAGGCCTGGCTTTGCGGAAACTCGATGGGCGGTGAAGTGGCGCTCAATGTAGCGCTCGCGAACCCCGAGCGCGTGGCGGGACTGATACTGGTTGACAGCGCCGGCGTGGAAGTTCCAGGCAGCGGCTCACTCGCACCCGCCTATCTCCTGGTTCCGGTTGTCGGTCGAATCCTGATTGCCCTCTCGCTGACCTCCGACAAACTTGTGCGCGAGGGTTTGGAAAAAAGTTTTTACGACCGTGCGAAAGTCACTCCGGAGCGCCTGGCAAATTATTATCGACCACTGAAAACACGCGGCGGACAGTTAGCAGCCCTGCGAGCACGCACGCAGTGGGGAATATTTCCGGTTGAACCAGAGCTCGGCAAGATTAAGGTGCCCACGTTGATTTTGTGGGGCGCCCAGGATCAGCTTATTCCGTTGGCGGCAGGAAACAAGCTGAGTTCGCTTATCAAAGATTCAAAGCTGGTCGTCTTCGACAGTTGTGGACATCTCCCGCAGGAAGAAATGCCCGCGCGAACCGTCGATGAGATAATGAAGTTCAGCGCAATTTCTTCATTGGCTGAACAATCCAAGAGTCATGAAAAGTAATCTTTTCCAAAAGCGACGGGATCCTTTTCCGTTTGTCCTCGAAGAACTCAGCTCGATGCGTCCCACCATCAAGCGCTGGTTCGGGTTCACGAGTGTCTACCTTGATGAGAAACTCCTCTGCTCGCTGCGCGATAGTGCCAGGCAGCCCAACACAAACGGCATGTGGATCTACACCACCGCGGAACACGTCGAGAGTTTGGGCAAGGAGTTTCCCGAGTTGCCAAAACGGCAGTTGTGGCGGTCACGCTCCGGAAACAATGCCTGGATAGTATTGGCTGCCCGACTTGAAGGCTTTGAGGAATACGCTTTCAAGGCCTGCGAGTTGATCCTTCGCGGAGATTACAGAATAGGCAGAATAACGAGGAGCAAACCTGAACCGCAAATGAAAGGCGGACCAACCGATCGGATGGGCCGCCTCTAGAGCTAATCGCTGCTCACTGACAGTCAGGGAGCCGTTTTCTTCGCCTCAGCATCGTCTTTCTTTTTCACATAGATATCGCCACGCGGAACCAGCCCAGCCTTATTCGCAAGCGTAAACACTGCCGAGTCCACCAGGTCCTTGTTATCCAGGCGGAAGCTCGTGACGCCAGACACGCGCGTATCCGGGTCGCTGTATTGGAGCGTCAGATAACGAACCTTCGTCTTGATTAAGCCGAGCGGCCAACCGAAGTAAGGTACATTCTGCGCCACAGTAGCGGCCGTAGGTCGTCTTTTCTGCGTGTCGGAAAAAGCCGAGGTGACGGCATTGTAAGGAATGAAAAACAGATCTTTATTATCCTTGCGGAACAGCAGACGCTGGTTGGTGTCGTCGAAGGTAAGCGTGCCGTCCATGGTTTTGTTGTAGCCAAAGATGCCGCCCTCATACTTCGCATTCATTGTTTGCGGAGCCGGAGCGGGCGCCGCTTTCGTTGCGTCCGTGGCCGTGTTTTTTTCGACGGGCCGCGGCCGTTGCGCGCAAACCGTGGCAGCCATAACAGCCGTCAATAACATTATTCCACTAAACTTCATTCCTTTAACCTCCATTGACCTTTCAGATCATTTCGCGAATGGCCTCACCCGCTCGGCTGCCTCTTTAAAATCCGAATCACTGGGCGCGAGACTCAATCCTTTTTGATAGGCCGCTAATGCTTTCGCATACTGCTTGGTTATTTCGTAAGCGTAACCAAGCTCCCGGTAGACGTTCACATCGTCCGGCGATTTCTGCGCAGCGGTTTGTAATGCCGAGATTGCTTTGGGGAAATTCCTGGCGCGCGATTGCGCAATGCCGAGAAGATAAAAAGTCACTCCCTTAGCGTCAGCCTCCATGGTGGCCCGCTCGAGCGCCGCTGCAGCCCGGGTGTATTGCTCAGAACCAATCAACGCTTGTCCAAAAAGGGTCACTGCCTCAGCGTCAGTTCTGACCTTGATTAAGCCTTCACCGGCCCGCACCGCGCCCAGATAATCAGCTTTGGCCTTCTCCGCTTCATCGACGTTCAGTGCGGCGCGACGCAGATACGCTGAGGTCAGCAAGGCCCAGGCAGCGGCTAATCGTGGATCGTTGACCGTCGCGCGATTGAGTGAAGCGATAGCGCCATCCAAATCATTTTTCCCCAGGGCGATCTGGGCCAGGTAGAAGAGCGACAAAGTATCTTTCGGGTTTAACTTAACAACCGCCGTGAAGGTTCGCTCCGCGTCCAGGGGTTTGCCGGTTTTGTATTCCGCCAGTCCCCGAAGGTAGAGCAGCGAAGGATCGGGCGTGGCGCCGGGCCGCGTGGTCGCAGCAACCAACAAAGGCAACGCGCGATCGAATTTTTCAGAAATCGCCAGGGCCTGGGCCAACGCATCGTCCGTGTTTGGGTCTTGACGTTTGGCAACTTCCTGGAGGTCGCGTGCCTTCTGCAAATCGTCTATCGCCGGACCATACTGCTTGAGACTGAACTCCGCAAAGCCGGCGATTTTCCAGGCTTCCGAGTCGTTCGGAAACTGAGCCGCGATCGCTTTAGCTTCGGCTGCGGCAGCGGCGAATTGTTTTTGCTGCAGCAGTTGATAGGCATGAGACGTGTCGCCGGCGCCTACGGTATTGACGACGGGCTTTACCGGTTGCACATCAATCAGCGGCACTTTGCCATTATTTTTCGCTGTGGGACTTGGTTTGGGTTCTGGTCTGAGCAACGGTTCTTCAGCGGGCTTCGCGGGCGCCGGCTTCACGCGACGCAGCCGGGTCGATTGCGCAACAACGATTCCACACGAAACTGTCAGGGACAGATATATCAAAAAAAGGGCGCGGTAAAAGGGTCGATTAATCATAGATAATTCTTCCGGGGAGAGGCTTAATTCGAGGTAAATAGAGCGCTTCCGAAAGACCAAGTTTCCGATGCCGGGGGTGGCTCTTTAGTTTGCCGCGGTCATTTCACCAGGAAAAGACTACTAAGTAAGCCTACTAAGTAACTGGGCAAAAGAAAAGCGACCGGCCACCGCTGGCCGATCGCTTTGGTAGGACAGGCTTGCCTGCCTGTCCCTATTTGTTGTTTCAGGACAGTTAGAAGTTCAGTTTCAAGCCAAACTGAAACTGCCTGGGATCATACGACGCCGTTGGCCGGCTGTAGTAACGGCCATTGCCGGCGCGCTGGGCGAAGTTGTTAACGTCGCTGAACAGCGGCGTTGCCGAGGCTTCGTTAAAGCGATTGAACATATTGAAGCCTTCGGCAATCAGATCCAGCCTGACGCGCTCGCCAAACCGGATGGACCGCATCACGCGCAGGTCGAGCGAAGCAAACTTATGCGTGATGCCCATGTTGCGTCCGAGGCTGCCGTTTGCGAAGAAGGGAGGCAGCACAAGTCTGCCACTGGAATCAACACTGGGTCGATCGTTGGAACTCTGCTGATCGCCATTGGTGTCAACGCCAGTGATGATATTGAAAGGACGTCCGGAACCAACTTCCAGAATCGGAGCGATGGTGAAGTCAGCCAGGAAGCGATGTAGTCCATCTCCCCGCCGCCATGATCCGGGCGAAGTTACTATAGCGCTGAAAACATAACGCAGGCGCTGGTCGAAAAGGGAGTCGGCCCGCTCAGCCCGGAAATCGAGATTGTTCTGCGGCTTCAAAAGTGTCTGCAAGTCGGAAGAATCATCGATCGCGTGGGCCCAGGTAAACGACGCCAGAAACTGGAAGTTGTTGGCAAAGCGCCGCTTCAAATCTACGTTCAAGGCATGGTAGGCAGAATTACCTTCCGAGAGCTGTGCGCTGACGTCACCGAATGGCGAGATCACGCCCGGACGACGCAACGAATTAGTAGAAGTCAGAATGCTATTAAGTACTGCCGGAGTAACTGCACCGCCCGTTACCGCCTGAACAAAGAAATAGTTGGGCGCGTTGGGGCGGAAGAAGTTCGCGGCGATCGGCGAGATGATTGTTTGACCGGCTCCGTTAACGCCGTAGATTCCGGGAATGATTGGCGTAAATCCGGCTGGACACGGAGTAGGGCCGGCAAGAGAGAAGAATTGAGCGGAGGTCGGATCTGGCGGCGGACCCCCAAAGCAGCGGCGGAAATTCTCAATGAGCAGGTCATTGCGCATCAGATTAATGTCACGGGGATGCGGCAGGTGATGCGCGCCGACAAAGATGTAACTTGCCGACAGCGACATATCTTTCGTGAGCTGGCGCTCAACTGAGAGATTTCCCTGGTTAGCGTAGGCGTATTCAAAATTCTTCGCAGGAAAAAGAGTGAACGGCAGGATAGTTCCGAATCCCGGGAAGGTCTGATCGTTGAAGCGCTGGCGTCCAAATTGATATTGCGCGCTTGAGGCTGCACCAAGCGTGCAGTTAACCCCGGGTATAGCGCCCGGGAAGTTACAGACGACAACCGTCCCCTGGAAAATTTGCGCGGCATTCAGAAATGTTGTGGGAGCCGGATTGTTAAATGTCAGCGTTGACTGTTGCTGCTGCGCTGCGTCTGCAATGTCAGAGTTGAAGGCAATCGCCAGAAGGGGGTGGTCGTAGAAAAGACCGAAGGCTGCACGAATAACTGTCTTGCCATTATTCTGCGGGTCCCACGCTACCGCCAATCTGGGCGCCCAGTTGTTCTTGTCACGAGGGAAGCCCTGCTGCACGTTCAACACATCCTGCGCCGCCAGGAGATCGGCTTGCGAAAGAACGATGCCAGAGAGTGGATCCCTAAACGACGGCTCCGGCGCAATTGTCTGCGTCTTTTCATAGTCGTAACGCACGCCGTAATTCAGCGTCAGGTTTGGCCTGATTTTCCAGGAATCCTGCGCGAAAAATGCCATCGGCTGATTGTTTATCTTGCTTACTGGATTGCCGAATCCCTGCACGTAAACCGAGGGGATGCCCAATCCGTAAGACTGCACCGCAGAAAAATTAGGCGGCGTCTGGCCATTCGGAGCAGTGGGCAGCGTCGGCGCGAGCGTTCGCGCTGAGAATTCGCCGAAGTTAAAGAGACCGGCAAAGTTTAGTTCGAAGACCGCTGAAGGAATCCTTACGAATGCAAGATCACCACCAAACTTGAATGAGTGATTGCCGTGAACGATGCTGAGATTGTCGGTCCATTCGTAACGCGTTTCCGTGCGAATCACGGGAGAAAAGAGTTCGCGGCCAATGAACGCCGTGCCGGTGATGTTGAAAGCGACGGCTTCTCTATTCTGCGAAGTGAAGGTCGCGCGGCGCTCCCCAAAATTGAACCGCGCTTCGTTAACCATGTTGCTGCCAAGCGTCGAGGTCAAACTCGCGACGAAGGCATAGTCGAGTAGTTTTTGGATTCCAGTGCGCGAAAAATCGTTTTGCCCAAGTGACTGGTTCTGCGACTCGACCTGAATTCCGGTAAGCGTGCTCGGGTTGTACCCAAAGCGCATGCTGAATTGATGGTCTTTGGTAATCAAGTGATCGAGGCGTATTGAGTTATAGGCCGTCCTGTCCTGGATGGGAAAAATTTTCTGCAAATTATTCAGCGGACGAAATGCGATTGGTAACCCGTTAGTGCCAGTAGTGCCGACGGGAACAGGCGCGCCGGTCAGCAGGAAGCGGCTGCCGATAACCTGTCCGGCGGGAATCGCGCCCCCGGCGCTCAAGAGCGGATTGGTGCCTGTCAGTCCTGTTGTTCCGCCGCTCGACGCCAGGTATGCATAGTTAACGGCTGCGCCGATGGCAAGCGGGTTGCCGGTGCCCAACAGGCTGGTGATATAGGTGACCTGCGCCGGCGTCAGGTTATTGAACGTTTGTACGCCGAGTCCGGTAATGGGTATCGACACCGAGCCGCCCAGCCCTTGCGCTACGTTGCTGGTAAAGAAGCCCGACTCATCGCGGCGGCGCCCTTCGAAAGCGAAAAAGAAAAAGGTGCGATCGCGATCCAATGGACCGCCGAGCGTCACGCCGTATTGAGTTCGCCGGAAAGCCGGCTTGGCAATCGGCGAAAACGGATTGCGGGCCTGGAAACTCTTGTCTCTGATAAAACCAAATACGTTTCCATGAAAGTCATTCGTGCCGCCCTTGGTGACGACGTTGACGATGCCGCCGGAAGAACGTCCAAACTCCGGCGCGAAGGAATTCGTCACCACCTGAAACTCCTGGACCGCTTCCTGAGAAACAGTCGAGCGCGAGGCGTTGACTGAGTTGTCAGTGTTGTCGGCGCCGTCAACCTGGACCAGATTCGAACGGCCGCGTTGGCCGCCGAAATTCAGACCAGTCGTCGGAGCTGGTCCGATTGGGCGACCGTTATCGCGCCCGACCGTGGAGGTGGTCAACGCGAAGGCCAGATAGTTTCGTTCGTTGATGGGAAGATTCTCGATGCGTTGCAGGTCCACTGTGGTAGCTACAGCCGTCTTGGAAGTTTCCACTAGCTCAGCCGACGCGCCGGAAATTGTTACCACTTCGCTGACCTGTCCCACTTCCAACGCGACATCCAAATCCGCGCGCTGACCGACGGTGATCTTCACACCCGGCAATACAGCCTTCTTAAAGTTTGGAGCCTCCACTGTGACTTCATAGTCACCAGGCGTAAGGTTCACAATCAGGTAAGAGCCATCCTGGTTCGTCGTGGTCGTCTTGCTGATGTTGGTGCCTGGATTACGAGCCGTCA
>JBDUAQ010000034.1:0-21894 GCA_040004575.1 bacterium | reverse complement strand
GAACCAAACATGTCGCAGCCGGCAAAGCCGCCCTTGATGAACGCCATGTATCCGATCTGCTTCTCTTCGACCTTGAAAGCCTCTTTCAATCCCTCCGACTCCGGCGCCTGGCTTTCGTAGATGTCTGACATAGCTAAGGTGTCGCTAAAGACATCCATACGAGCGGCCTTGTGTGAAATATCTTGCCAGACCCGCGACTGATTTGCGTCAGAACTGCCAAACGTTTCTTTATTCCGAGTTACATCGCTGTGTGTTGTGCGACGCAAACTGGGGTATGCGAATGAATCTGACGACGCAAAACTTGGGCTGGTGTAATGCCAGCGTGCCTGCTCAACGCAAGACACGGGAATCGGCAACGTCGAGTTAGCCGGTACCACTACGGTGATATTGATTGCTCGGTTTTGCTTGGCCCCAATCAGTTGTTGGCCGTCATAAATGATGACGTCTCGTAGCGAACTATTTGTGACGTTCAATTGCGGAACGCTGCCCGCGTCGGACACCTCGGTGATCTCGACCAATCCTTTCGCCAACGCTTCGTCTAGTTCAAGCAGCGACGACGAATCACTCCGGCTGCTGAAGAGAGGAAATACTTGCACCTCCTCGAATACCTGAGGCGGACCAACTGTGATGCTGTCCAGAAGTTCATTTAAAACCTGCATTGAAGAACCTCCTTTGTATACCTCGACGTTAGGGTTTGAAGGCGCTAGTTGAATCCGCAAAAAAGTGAAGGCGCAGAGTCTCTGTCCCTCTGCGCCTTGAATACCACGATTTCAGCTCGCCTGGAAACAACTGCAATGCGCCACGCTGATTACGACGCGCTCTTGGCCGCCGTATCGGTGGTCGTCGTCTTATTCGGTTGCGGCGTGATGCGAAGATAAGGCTTCGGCGCTTTCCAGCCGGCGGGAAACTTCGCCTTCGCATCTTCGTCAGACATTGAAGGAACGATGATCACGTCGTCGCCATCTTTCCAATTCACCGGAGTGGCCACGCTGTACTTCGCGGTGAGCTGAAGTGAATCGATGACGCGCAAAATCTCGTCGAAGTTGCGGCCGGTGCTCGCCGGGTAAGTGATCATCAACTTCACTTTCTTGTCTGGTCCGATGACGAAGACCGAACGCACCGTGAAGATGTCGCTAATCTCCGGATGGATCATGTCGTAGAGTTCCGCAACTTTGTGATCCGGATCGGCAATCACCGGGAAGTTCAAAGCCGTTCCTTGTGTCTCTTTGATATCCTCGGCCCACTTGCTGTGCGAGTCAGTCTTGTCGACGCTCAGGCCGATAACTTTTACGCCGCGACGATCAAATTCCGGTTTGAGACGCGCCGCCTCTCCCAGCTCAGTGGTGCAAACCGGGGTGAAATCTTTGGGATGAGAAAAAAGCACGCCCCAGCTATCGCCGAGCCATTGGTGAAGACTAATCGGGCCATCGGTTGTGTCCGCTGTAAAATCGGGTGCCGTATCACCTAAACGTAAAGCCATGTCGATCTCCTTCCATTGCTAAAAAGTGATTCCCTTTCGCTAAGCGCGCGGGAGGGGTTTTCCGGGTTGTATTTTGGAATGAAGTCCGTAATGCTTTTACATCTAAAGTCTGCGCCAAGTCAAATTATCGGACCAGGCTTCCCAATGAGTCGCGGCGCGGCTCCAACTTTCCACCGCTGCTCTGAGATTTTCCTGATAAACTGCGTCCATGCCGAAGCGTTGCGATTGGGTCAAAACGGATCTATCAATCGCTTATCATGATCAGGAATGGGGCGTGCCGTTGCACGATGATCGCAAGCTGTTTGAGTTTCTTATTCTCGAAGGCGCCCAGGCAGGTTTGAGTTGGGAGATAATCCTGAACAAGCGCGAGGGTTATCGCGCGGCGTTCAGCAGCTTCGATCCGGTGAAGGTGGCGCGTTACGATGAACGCAAACAGGAGCTGTTGTTACAAAATGCCGGCATCATTCGCAATCGCCTGAAGATTGCCGCGGCCATTCAAAACGCCAAATCGTTTCTCCGGACCAGCAAAGAGTTTGGCAGTTTCGACCGTTATGTCTGGCAATTTGTTGACTGTGTTCCCAAACAGAGAAAACGCGGACAAGGCGTGCCTACCCACTCGGACGAATCAGACACGCTAAGCAAAGACCTAAGCCGTCGCGGCTTCAAGTTTGTAGGAACGACCATCTGCTATGCGTTCATGCAAGCTGTCGGTATGGTCAACGATCACAACCACAGTTGCTTTCGTTACCGGGAGCTTCGTTAACTTCAGTCACAACCAGGAGCCATAAACATGTTTAGAATTGCTCAGCTGGCGTCGATCGCTCTGATTTCCCTCGCCTCGCTTTCCTGCCAGAACTATTCAGCGGGTTTGGAGAAGACTGTCGCTCGCGCCGATGAGACCTCAGCCATGGGAGCACTGCACGCGGTCGCGGTGGCCCAGCAAACTTACTCAATCACCAACGGCGGCAACTATGGAACTTTCCCACAGCTATGTGCCGGCGGGTATCTGGATTCGCGTTTCAACTCCGACAAGCCTGCTCTAAAAGATTATGTCTTGACAATGGAAGTTGGTAACTCGCAAGACTCGCTCTACAAGATCAATGCCGATCCGGCAGGCGACGGCCCGCAGGGAAGACACTTTTATATTGACTCGAGTTCAAGCGCTCTCCACGTCAACCCAAGCCAGTCTGCTTCCGCAAGCGATCCGATCGTTCAGCCTTAGCTCGCTTACTACGGAATGATTTCCTGTCCGGCGGCATCGCGACGCAGTTGGTCGATGATCGAGCGGATGGCCGGTGCGAGGCTTCCGTTCGGAGCCAAAGCCAGATATTTTTCGTAAGCCGCAACTGCTTCTTTAAATTTCTGCTCTTTTTCGTAAGCCGCGCCGAGCAGTTGGTAAATCACCGGCTCGGAATCCGAAAGCTGGTCGATGGCTTTGCGAAATTCTACGATCGCCTCGTCATACTGTCCTTTGTCTTCAAAAACTCGCGCCAAACCTACGTGCGCTTCCGGCTGAAAGCCGCGCGCCTCTCTGATTGCGCGACGAAACGATTGAATGGCATCGTCTGTGAAGCCAGCTTCGCGATTAATGCGCCCTTCGACTGCGGAAGCCTCCGCATAAGCTGGACGCGTGCGTCGCGCCGCGTCAATCTCCTCAAGCGCCGCCGTGTATTGGTTCAGATCAAGCAGCACGCGCGCGAGGCCAACGTGCGCGGCGGGATGTGCGGGACGAAGTTTCAGCGACGCTCGATAAAGGTCGGCAGCTTTTTGTTTCGCTGCATCGTCCTTCGCCTTTTCGCGTGCATCCTCGGCTTGCTGAAAGGTGAGTTCCGCTTGATCCGTGGTGCGTGTGAGTTTCACGGCCACGCTGCGTCTGCCGGCAACTAGCGGCAAGCTGGCTTCCCTAAATCCTATCGCGCGAACTCGCAATGTGTGGCGGCCCGCTGACACTTTCAACTCGATCCTGCCGGCGGCATCGGTTACACCACGACGAATCTCGTCGATCCAGATGATAGCGTTGGGTTCGGTGGTGATTGCGACGCTTGCGGATCTTACCGGCGTGGTGGCAGCGCGCCTTTGCGCAAGGGAATTAGGCGAAACGACAAACAGAACCGCAAGGACAATTAACGCCGAAAGAAATTTGTTCTCACTCTTCACTTTCATCACCCATGACGCGGCGCTTGCGCACGGTGGGGTCCTCCGGCTCGGATGTTGTGCCCGTCGCCGGTCGTTTGGTCACCGCCCGAGTGCCAACCTCTGGCCGAAACTTTCCGTTTAGATCGTAGAGCCGCTGGTACTGGAGCCGGTTTCGCACGACACCCTGCACATAGCCTCGAGTTTCCTTAAACGGAACTGCCTCGGCCCATTCATCTATATCGGTAGGCAACGACGCTTGCCATTGCACCACGCGCTGCGGACCGGCGTTGTAAGCCGCCGCTACATATTCGATGCGGCCAAACTTGTCGATCTGATCGCGCAGATAGGCAGTGCCGAGTTGGATATTCAAGCGCGGTTCATAAAGCGACTCCTCGGTAACGCCTCGCTCTACTCCATACTTCTTCGCCGTCAGCGTCCCCGTCGGCACGAGCAGTTGCATCAACCCATACGCCCTGGCAGATGATCTCGCGCGCGACATGAAGACCGTCTCCTGGCGAATCAGGCCAGTCACCTGATACGGATCGAGATTTCGGGCGCGCGATTCCTGCACGATGATGTCCCAGTAAGACAACGGATAGAACACGTCCCATTCCTCGCGCGTCAACTCTTCCGGTTTCATTTGCGAATAGTCAGGAAAACTTTTCTTCAGCACGTTCAGCGCGCGCACGTTGTCTTCTTCAGAACGATAGATTTTAGCGATCGCCAGATTAACCTTCGGACTGTTTGCCGCTGCGGCAGAGGCTACGGCGAGTTCTTCCAACGCCCAATCGTTAAGCCCGACGTTGTTTAGTTCGTCAGACTTGGCAATCAGCCTGTCTTCATTCGCGCCGGCTGTTTCCTCGGCAACGGTAACTGTTTGCAGATTGGCGACGGCGCGTGCGACCACCGAATCCGCCGGAAAAGTTTTCAGAGGGACTGTTGCTACGCCGCTACGAAGCATGGCGTCGAGTCGTTGCTTAGCCAGATAGCCGTACCAGTTCGCGTCGTAACGCCCCTGCATCGCCTGATAAAGCACGCGTGCCTCGGCCAGTTTTCCGGCTCGCTCCGAATCACGTGCCGCCCAATAACCTGCGCGACCGCGATTGTCGGTGTTCTTGTCGGCGTAATAAGCGAGATGTTCAGTGAGAAGTTTTGACGACTCGGCAAAGTTCTTGCTCTCGTGAGTCATCCAGGCCAGGTCGAACTGCGCCTGCGCCACTTCGGCTGACCCTTGGTATCCGTTGACCGCAGTACGTAGAAAATACGAAGCGTCGACGTCGTTATTCGCATCTTCCGCGATCTGGCCGACACTGACGAGCGCACGCGGCGTGAAGGAACTGCTGCCGAAGTTACGCCGTAACTCTTCCACGGTTGCGCGCGCCTGCTCCCATTGCTTCCCACGCGCGTAGACTCCGGCCACGTAGTAAAGCGCTTCGGCGCGCGTTTCGCCGGCGGAGGACGGAATGGTATTAAGTGCACTGACTGCATCAGCCGTTTTTCTTACGCTCGCGGCGGCGATAACGCGATGCAGTTGCGCTTGAGAAGTCGCGGTACCAGGAAACCTCGCGAAGGCGTCGCTATAGGCTTGCGCAGCGTCGAGAAATCGCTTCGCCTCGTAGAGCTTGTCCGCGCGCGCGATGGCCTCGTCGCCTTTTGCAGGCGATAGCGTTGAACCTAACCGTGGAGTCGCGGTTGCGGCGTCCGCGCTTTCCGCCGCCACCGGCGCGTAAAAATACAAACGACGATAAGCGGCGAGGGCTCGCGTCGAATCAGAAGTTTGCTCGTAAGCCCGGGCTGTGAGCAGCAGCGCGGCTGGATCATCCTTCGCTACCAGATCTTTTAATTGGTTGCTGACCGCCGCAACACTGCCGGTTTTCATCAGAATATTGGCAACTCGCAAGCTCGCTTCACGTGTACGCGTGGAGCCGGGATAGTCATCGAGCAATTGCTCGTATGCAGTACGCGCCTCAGATAACTTACCTGCTTGTTCGAGTGCGCCCCCGCGCATGAAAAGCGCGTAGTCCGCAAGCGTGCTGTGATCGCGGATGAGGCTCGTATCAAGCAACGAAGCGGCGCCGGCAAAATCCTTGGCGTTGAGACGAATGCGAGCCCGAACTATTCTCGCGAGGGCGGCAGCTTTCGTGCGCGGATAGTCTGACTCGATGCGCGACACGACATCTTCCGAAGGCAACACCCCACCGCGAGTCATCGCCCGCAGGCCTTCGAGTGCTCTTAGCTCGGCTGGAGTTTGCTGTCGCGTCAGGCAGCTTGCCGTCATGAAAGCCGGCAGCGAGGCGCCAACAACTACGGCAATGCCGATAACAACAAGCGTCAGACGATACTTCCCAAGTTTCTTCACAAACTCCCCCTAAAACAGTTTCGAGTTTCAAGTTCCAAGTTTCGGGTGCTCTAACCGCCGTGCTTGGATTCGTACGCAGGGCGATTTGTTGTACCTCAAAACATCAAACTTGAAACTCGAAACTCGAAACTCGAAAACTGCCTTTACGCCGGGACCGTTGCTCCCGGATAGGCGCTGCCCAGCTTGGCTTCGTTGCCTTCGGCAAGCGTCGCAACCAATTCGTGATGGAAATAATCGTAACGTTGCGCCACCTCCGGCTTGACCCGCTTGTCATACATGTCGCGCGAACGATCGATGTACTCCCGCAAACGCTGGTAGAGATCTCCGTGCGAACGGCCCTCAACAACCTTCTGCTCGTTATAGAGTTTGATTTCCGAAACCAGCAGCCTGGCAAATCGGCGCGCGTCGTTATGGAGGCGCCGCTCTTCCTCGCTGGCCACTTCCACCGGCAGTTCTACGGCCGCGCTGGATCGTCGTCGTGGCGTTGAGGCCGGAGCCGGCGCCTCCAGGGGTTGTACGATTTCCCCTGCTACTTCCACCGGCGCTTCGACCCCCACCGGCGTGGCCTGGATCTCCGCCTCATAAGCCTGAGGCTCTGGCTCGACTTGCGATTCAACGTGCACGGCTTCCGGTTGCGCTTCAAGTGCCGCAACCTCCGCCGCCGGCGCACTCTCTTCAACAACCGAAGTTATCTCGCCATACTCTGCCGCCGGCGTGTATGAAGGTTGTTCCGGCGCTGGTGCAACTTCTGCAGGCGCAGCTTCGGGCGCAGATTGAGGCGTAGCCGGCTGCATCTGTGGTGTCGCGCGCGCAACCAATAATTCAACCGCCATTCCGGCAACGCGTACCAGTGTCTCGAGGGCTTCTAAATTGATCGCATCGGCATCGAGGTGGGCAGAGTCGGCATATAAAACTGCCACCGTTCGATCACGTACGACGAGCGGTACTGCGATAATCCGCGAGGGCGGCTCGTCACCAAGGCGATTAAGAATCAGATGGTTCTCAGAATGCGAGCCTGAACTGCCACTCCACGATGCGCGCGATCTCGCAGCGTGCCCTACTGATGTATCCGCAGCAATCGGAAGCGACATCTGGTGAATCGCGTTGTCGCCAACTGTCCCCTGAAAGCCCCGCGCCCGCCAACCGATGCCCTGCTCGCCCTTGATGACAAAGAAAGCAACGCGCGGCGCAAACGATGCTGCCCGGTTGACCAGGACCTTCAGGATACCCGCCTGCGAATCCTGCTCGTCGATTTCGGAGATGGCCGCCTTAACGATGGCCATGTCGCTTGAAGCTTTCGCGCGCGACGATTCCGAGGCGGCGAGTTCGATGCCCTGTTCATGGGCCGCTCGCAGGTGCTCCAGAATTGAATCCGCGACGCCGGCGTCAAGGTGAACTTCGCCTTGTCGATCCATCAGCCGGCTGAGCGACTCGTTGAGTTGGCTTTGCAGCGCAGCTATTTCTTGCTTGATACCGCTAATGCGCCCTTCGATATAGCTCTCCAGCTCGTGGCGCAAGCTATCTTCCAGTTGTCCGCTAACCACAGTGTGTTCCTCCATTGCAGGATCTTTTTAAACGCGCGCCCTAGGTGAGAGTCCAAAACGAGATAAACGTCTGCTGAGACTGGCGGGGGCAATACGTCCCTTTAGGGATTATGGACGTGTGGGAATCGGTGAGTCAAGAAGTCGTTTCTGAAAGCCTTTCTGGAAGTTAGATTGACACTGTTCCAGCGCTGAGCTATAAGTCCCATATGGACCGCCGGACCGTGAATTACCGATCATCCAGTAACGCTCCATGCCCACTACCATCCTAATAGCCGACGATCATGACGATAACCGGGAGCTTTTGCAGCTCTTGCTTTCAGGCGCGGGTTACAACGTCCGGGAAGCAAAAGACGGCAAAGAGTGCCTGGCGATTGCCCAGAACGAGTCGCCGGATTTGATTGTGATGGACTTGTCGATGCCGGTGCTGGATGGTTGGGGAGTTTTGCAGGAACTGAAAACAGACGAGCGTACTCTGACGATACCCTGCATGGCCGTTACCGCCCACGCTGATCTGGAGCGAAATCAAGCTCTCAAGATAGGCTTCAAGGCCTACGTGTCAAAGCCTTACACAGCCGAGATGCTCTTGAAGACGATTGCAACAGTGCTTGTCGACTGGAAGGGTGTTTAGAAGCCAGAGCCTGAAAAGCTTCGATAGAATAGCCCAGGGTGGCGCGTATGCGCGGCTTACGCTGGGCTGTTTCATTGAACGCTTTCAGCGTTACTTCTGGGAAATCACCACCTGCTGAATCGAGGGCGGCAGCGGATGAACCTCGCTACCGGCAAAGCCAGCGTTCGCAAACATTCTCTCCAGCTCCGGGAATGTGTACGCATCACCGCCTTCAGTTCCGCCAAGCATCTGGACGCTGAAGGAGGCTTCCGGAGGCGAAATGCGATCGTCGTTGGGAATAAACTCCAGCGTGACCGCGCGCCCGCCATCAGCCAGCGCCGCATGAACCTTCCGCAAGAGCGTTTCATTCGTCGGCGGATCAAAGTGATGCAAGAAGTTTGTTAACAGGATTAGATCGTAGCCGGAGTCGTAGTCAACGTCGAAAGCGCTCCCCTCGATAGTTGAATACCGCTCGGCAACGCCCGCCGACACTGCATTCTCCTTTGCAACTTCCAAGACATTCGGCCAGTCGAGCGCAACGACAATCGCCTGCGGGTTGTTCTTAGCAAACTCGATTCCGTAGAGTCCGTGACCCGCAGCAATATCAAGAATCTTCAGCTTGCGATCTGCGGCCGGGTCGACCAGGTTTGTCATCAAGCGCGCCGGCAACGCCATCATCGGCGCCATCGCGCGCGCAAATTTCACCCAGATAGGATTATCGTGGGAGACAGTGCCTCCGTCCGGCATAGTTGTGCCGCCCTTGCGAACCGCCTCAGCGAAATTCTTGAATGGTTCGGTGATCATCGGCGAGGCAATGAATTCGGTAACGCCGCCAAGATAGGCAGGCGAATGCTTGTCGAGAAACATCGCCGAGTCCGGCGTCAGGCTGTAACGGTTTCTGTCTTTGGCGAGGAAACCGATGATGCAGAGAAAGTCGCAGAGGATGCGCATGCCGCGCTCTGAGGTGCCGCATCGTTTAGCGATCTCCGGCGCGGTGGCGTTGCCCTCGCCGATGGCCGTAAAGGTTTCCAGCTCGATTGCCGCTTTCAGCGCTTCCGTTTGCTGATAGGCATTAATGGTCCGGAAAAATAGTTGTGGTGTTGGTTGCTGCGCTGCTGGGCTGGACATGATTAGTGCTCCCTTATTTCAGTTCTCACGGTGTAAACGTACGATAAAAATCGATGCTGGCGACACTCAGGTGGATCGCACGGCCGTCAACCATGGTATCAAACGTGACGCGGTCAACGCCGGTGTCACCATCGAAACGGAACACACCCGGGCTTACTTCCACCACGGGCTGGTCGCCGCCAATCCACAATTGTCCCTTGCGAATGACGATACGCGTGCTGCCATACCACGGGCTGTCCGAATGAAAATGTCCGGTGTAGGCTTCCCACCCGCGCGGATATTCAAACTTCTTCGGCCCGGAATAGTGTTCGTTTGTCCACCAACTGGAACCATGGAAAGCTTCGGTGACTACTTCTTTTTCGCGTCCGAAGTTGAGCGTGAACAACTCGAAATCCGGATGCTTTACCAAAAACGTGTCGCGACCCGCTAGCTCCAACGCGATGCGCGCGCCGGCGTGTTGCAAAATGAGTTGGTCGCCTTCGCTAACAAGGACCAGCTTCATGGCGTCTGATGAAGCGGATGATGGAGATGATTCTGCTGACGGGACCAGCGTAAATGTGCCGGCGTAGTCCGCCGCATTCTTAACCGAGGTCGGAGAGGGCAGCGGCGGCGGTGGCGCCGGTAGTTCCTGACTGTGCGAGGCAGCGCTCAGCAGCGCCAGCGCATAACGAACAACAGCGATCGGTCGATACCCACCCGGCAGTCTCGCCGCATTCACCGACGCAAATGCTGCCAGGCCATCGCTCGTGTCAGCGAACATCGCGGAGCTAAACGCAACCATGCCGCCGGTATGACGCAAAAGCGTATGACCGTTGGTGTCGCTCACCCACAGTCCATAGGCATAACTCGCATCCTCGCCACGGAAAGGCGCCTTGATCACCGGGTTGGTAAACAGCGCGAAAGATTTTTCCGAAAGCACCCGGCCCTTCGCGCCTGCGCCATGATTTAGAAGCATCTGCAAATAGTTGCCCATGTCGCCGGCAGTCGCCGCAACGCTGCCCGCGGCTTCCGGCACTTCAATCCACGGCGCCTCTCCAAGTTTGCCTCGTAATGGAAACGGACGATCCGGTTGCAACGGTCCGTAGCCCACCGCAACGCGTTCGCGAATCTCGTTTGAGATGACCGGCGAGCTGGCATCCATTCCCAGCGGATTCAAAACACGCTGTCGCATCACTTCGGCAAACGGTCTTTTATCAGTTGCCTCGATCAGGAGTCCGAGTAAGGCGTAACCGATATTTGAATATAGCCATTTCGTTCCCGGCTCAAAGCTGACGCCCAGAGTTGCTCCCACCGTACGCAGCAACAATGGCGTGCCGGAAAGACCGGAAGTGTGACTGAGCAGATGGTGCGTAGTAAACGACGAAAACTTCGATTCGATCTTTAGCCAGGGCAGATAATTCGTGACCGGCTTGTGCAGATCGAGTTTGCCTTCTTCTGCTAGTTGCAGCACCGCCATGGCGACGAACGACTTCGAGATAGAACCAATCTCAAAAAGTGTTTGCGGACTAACTTTGATGCCGGCTTTCACGTCGGCAAATCCGTACTGCGAACTCCGCAACAGGCCGTTGCGATCCGCCAGCGCGAGCGTCATACCCGGCGCGCCCATTTCCGCCATGTGCCGTGCGATGTACTCATCGAGACGCTGGTAGGCGGCAGCAAAGCGCGTGGTGTCTCTTTGAAACTTTGTAACCGCAAACACGGGCCGGGCAAATCCATCCAACTGGCTGAACACAACCACACCCGCGCCTGCTACCAGTCCCCGGCTGATCAACTGGCGTCTGTTCATCATCATCGTCATTTAGGTAACCCTCGCCGTGCGATCATTTCCATCACTCCGCAAAATCTATCAAGCTCGCCAAGCGTCGTGTACACATTCGGGGTAATCCGGAGGCCCTGGAACTCTTCATGAATAATCGGCGTCGTAAAAATCCGATGCTTGTCGAACAGATAACTGCCAATAGCGCTCGGATTCACTCCTTCAATATCCACGTTGGCGATCGCGCAGGACTGATTCGGATCAAATGATGTGTTGAAACGAATCTTCGGCACGTCCTTCAGGCGGTTCATCCAGTAACGAGACAAGTACCTGAGCCGGGCCTCTTTTCTTTTCCCGCCAATGCCGTTGTGAAACAGCAAAGCTTCGCCGATGCCGAGTTTAGGGGCGGCGGAGTGGGTGCCGATCTCTTCAAACTTGCGTATGTCATTAGCCTGTTTCGAGTCAGCAGCCATCAGCGGCCAAATCTTCTCAATTTTGTCGCGCTTGATGTAAAGCAGGCCCGTGCCTTTTGGCGCATAGAGCCACTTGTGCAGGCTCGTGCCGAAGTAGTCGCAGCCGAGATCTTTTTGTTTGAAGTCAAACTGAGCAAACGAATGCGCGCCGTCAACGATCGTTTCGATGCCCTTGGCGCGCGCCATGTCGCAAACGGCTTTCACGGGCGTTATCTGTCCGGTGATGTTGACCTGATGCGCGATCAGGATCAGACGTGTGCGGTTGGTGATTCCCTTTTCAAAGGCGGCGGTAATCTCATTCAGATCTTTCGGCGGAATAGGAATCTTCACTAACTTCAGCACCAGGCCTTCGCGCTGCTCGCGCTGGCGCAAAGTGGTAAGCATGCGCGGGTAGTCTTGCGTGGTCGTGAGAATCTCATCGCCGGATTTGAAGTTCATGCCCATCAGCAGAACTTCGAGCGACTCGGAAGCGTTGCGCGTGATCGCGATCTCCTCGCGGTCGCAACCAAACAACTCGGCCAGACCGGTGCGAATCGTTTCTGACTGCGGCTCGAGTATTTGCCACATCGTGTAAGCGGTGGCGTCTTCCTGTTGCCAGATGTAACGGACGAGCGCTTCCGTGACGAGGCGCGGGCTAGGCGAAACGCCGCCATTGTTCAGGTTGATGATGCCCCGCGTGACGGAAAACGCGTTTTGGATCGTGAACCAGAAGTCCTCATCCATCGCCGCCTGCTCGGGCGTCAGATGCGCGATGCTCTTCGAGGCGGCCTGAATCTCCTTTAGCAGCGATGCAACCGTTGCCGAGGAAAGCGCGGCGAGCCCGAGACCCTTGCCGGCGAGCGAAAGGAAGTTGCGACGGGGGAAAGCAGATAAACTAGTCATAGGTAATTCGCCTCAGAGAACTACGTGGACAGTATTTACAAGATTATCAAGATGGGGAAACATTTTACTATCGTGTTGCAATCCTGTTCATCCTGTTAATCCTGTCGCGATTCATAAACAATCTCGCCGCCGATGACTGTCATCATGCAACGCGTTTTTAGGATCTCCATCTCCGGAATCTTCATGATGTCTGCGGAAAGGATGGTAAAGTCTGCTAGCTTGCCGTTCTCAATCGAACCTCTAAGCATTTCTTCAAACGCCGCGTACGCCGGCCAGATGGTAAACATCTTGAGCGCCTGCTCGCGCGTGACCGCTTCTTCCGGGTGCCAGCCTTCGCCCGAGAAACCTTTCATGTCCTTACGCGCCACGGCTGCGTAAAACTCAATCATCGGCTCGCCACGCTCAACCGGCGCATCGGAACCTCCGGGAACAATCGATCCGGATTTGATGAAACTCTGCCACGCGTAAGCGCCGGCGAGTCGTTCGATGCCGAGTCGCTTTGGCGCAAAATGTAAATCGCCAATCGCGTGCGACGGTTGCATCGACGGAATGATGCCCAGCTTTTTGAAACGCGGAATGTCCGCCGGGTTCACTATCTGTGAATGCTCCACGCGCCACCGTGGCTCCTTAATCTTCCATTCCGCTTTTGGCACAGCGTTCATCGCCTTTTCATATTGATCGAGTATGAAACGATTGCCGCGGTCTCCAATCGCGTGCGTCTGGATTTGGATTCCTTTTTTCAGCGCCGCTTGCAACACGGGCTGCAACTCCTCTTCCTTAATTGTCAGAAAACCGGACGTGTCCGGCTTGTCGGAATACGGCGCGAGCAGCGCTGCGCTGCGCGAACCAAGTGAGCCGTCTGCGTAGAGTTTGAGTGTGCGCACCGTAAAGCGATGGGCATAGTCGCCTACTATTGGTCCGTCGTGAAAGAGTCGCTGCGCTTCCGGGCCTGGCGCTGAGAGTCCCTTGTAGATGCGAAGTTTGATCTTGCCTTCGCTGTAAAGCTTATCGTCAATAGCGACGTCAGCATAACTGCCGCCCGGATCCTGCACCTGCGTCCAGCCGAGTGAGATATCGCGCTGCACTCCCAGAACGATCGCGCGTTCGGCCTCGGCCGCGGTTGTTCCCGGGATGTGCCGTTGAATTAGATCCTGCGCAGCGTCGAGCATCATGCCGTTTGGTTCGCCGCTCTGTTTGTCTTTGGAAATTTCGCCACCGAAAGGGCTGGGTGTGTTTTTGTCAACCCCAGCAATCTTCAACGCCGCGCTGTTTGCCACAGCTCCGTGGCCGTCAGCACGATCCAGAAAGACCGGGTTGTTTGGAGAGATCTTGTCGAGGTCCCAGCGCGTGGGAAATATTTGCGGAGTCCAGAACGTTTCAATCCAACCGCGACCGGTGATCCACTCGCCCGGTTGTTTCTGGTCGACCCGCTCTTTAACTTTGGCCAGAAACGCTTCAAGGCTTGTAAGTCCCTCAAGGTTGAGCGTCATCTCGCGAAAGCCGACGCCGGAAAGATGATGGTGCGCGTCAGTCATGCCCGGCACCATCGTCCTGCCGCCGAGATCAATGACGCGCGTATTCTTCCCGATGTAGTTTTGCGCTTCGCGATTTGAGCCAACAAAAACAATGCGATCGCCTTTGACAGCGACTGCTTCCGCGCGCGGTTGTCGTTCGTTGACCGTGTAGATGTGGCCGTTTTTGAAAACGAGATCCGCGGTCGGAACCTTGGCCGCAGCCGGTAAACAAATAAGGACGACGAGAAGTGCAACTAAAGTTTTCATAGTGTTCAGGCCTTACAAGCGCGGAAGAAGTATTTGCGGAGCGTCAGTTTTATATCACTGATTTATGCCGGAGGGACAGGGCGTATGATGATTTCGCCAGTTCACGTATAATCCAATTTCTCGCAGCCATTCTTATAATTCGGATCTTACGAGGTTAGCTGACTATGAAGACAGAACTACTGGACCTTGACACACCCGGTGGAGCAACTACAGCGCATGTTGCTCGCCCCGCTGGCGACACGACGGCAGCAGTGATTTTGATCCAGGAATATTGGGGCATCAACGATCACATTCGCGATATCGCCGGACGATATGCGCGCGAAGGTTTTCTTTGCGTGGCGCCCGATTTGTATCGCGGCAAGCTCGCAAAAAACGCAGCCGAAGCCGCTAAATTTATGCAGGCTCTAGCACTCGACGATGGCGTGGAAATGATTCGCCAGGCCATCGAGGAGGCAAAACGTGTCTACAACGTGCAGAAGATTGGCATCACCGGTTACTGCATGGGTGGGATTTTTGCGTTGCGCGCTGCTTGCCTGCTGAGTGACATTAGCGCGGCAGCCCCTTTCTACGGCGACATTCCTGAAGAGAGCGTTCTCAAACAGTTGAAAGTGCCGACACTCTTCATCGCCGGCAAGCGCGACGCCTGGATTAATCCGGCGAAAGTAAACGGACTAATTGAAACGGCGCGAAAGTATGACTTACCGGTGGAGGTCGTCAGTTACGATGGCGATCACGCTTTCTTCAATGACACGCGGCCCGAAGTTTACGACCCGGAGGCGGCGGCCGACGCGTGGCGACGGGTGCTCGAATTATTCCACAAACAGTTAGCAGTGCCCCTACCAGCTGGTTCTTAACGAGAAACATACATGAGCGCCGCAGGCGCGGCAGATAGTAGCCCCGGACGTAAGCCCGGGGTTTGTCTCGCCAAAAGACAAGAGCCCGCGAAGCGGGCGACAGAACTTCCGAGGGACTCTGTTGAAAATACTTCTTTCGCCCCTACGGGGCTCCCTGTTTCTTGTTTGCATTATCCCCGGGCTTACGACCGGGGCTACTATCTGCCGCGCCTAAGGCGCTGGTTGAATCTGATGGAATTTTGACGGCACGTTTTCGCGGCCCCACTTCAACGTGGTAGCCATCCAGACAAGTTCGTCCAGAAACTCTTTCGCGCGTTTTTCGTAAGCCGGATCAAGCAGTTTCCCTTGCGCGTCAAAGGTCCTTTGTACCTTGGGGAAGTTCAGATCTGAAAAGGTGACGGCCAGTCCCAGCTCGCGCACCGTCGTCACCAGTGTTTCAATTACACGCGTGCCGCCCCAGGGGCCGGCGGAGACGCCGACAAACGCGACCGCCTTGTGTACGTATTCCCGAAGCAGTAAATCGAGCACGGCTTTCAATGCACCCGGGTAGCCGTGATTGTATTCAGGAGTCACTATCACCAATCCGTCTGCCTTAATGATCGCGTCGCGCCATTCCGGAAACTTGTCCTTGATCTCCTGGCCGTAGTCGTCATTTGGCAGCACAAACTCACTGACATCAAACAGCTTTGTCTGAATCTCCGCGCGCTTTTCCATCTCGCCGACCAACCACTTGGCCGGATGCAAGCTGTTTCGATTTTTGCGATTGGTTCCTAACAAAACCGGTAGAAATAACTTGTTCACAACGATGCCTCCCAAACCTTAGCCACAGATAAACACGGATTACACAAATCTGAAAGAGGAGCCTCCGGTAGTAATCCTATCTTGATCCGTGTTCATCCGTGAAAATCTGTGGCTGTTCTAATTGGAACGGAGAAATTCAGCTAACTCACGTTCATTGGGCAAAGCCGTGCGCGCGCCGAGGTCGCGACACTTCAGAGCTGCAACTGCATTCGCCAGTTTCAAGCTAGTCTCAACATCTTCACCCCTCAGTAGTCCAAAAAGAAAGCCGCCGTGAAACGCATCGCCGGAGCCGGTGGTATCGCGGCAGCCGCCCGGAACTGCAAACGCCGGCGACTCGCTAAACTGTCCTCCGCAATAAATAAGCGCGCCCTCTCGACCCTTCGTCATCCCGACTATTCCACAGCCGTACCGAGCTTTCAATTCCACCAGCGAGGTGCGTTCGTCAGCGATGCCGGTTAGGCGGTGCGGAAACTCACGCGAGGTGATCAGCACATCGATCAGCGACAGCAGTTCGGGGAGTCCTTCATAAATATTGTCGATATCAGCAGTGACGATCGTGCCTTCAGCTCGAGCCGCCATACGCGCACAGGCCCGGGGATCATGCGCATCGAGATGCAAAACGCGCCCGCGAGCAGCTAACGCGATCGGCGCTTCATCGGCGGTGTAAGACAATCGTTCGTCTCTATCCCAAATGATCGTGCGCTCGCCATTGCGAGCGTCGACGATGATGAATGCGACTTGATTGCGCGCGCCGTCGACCACTTCCGCGAATTCGCTGTTAACACCTTCCGACGTGAGTGACTCAAAACCAAACTGCCCTTCAGCGTCGGAGCCGAATCTTCCGGCATAGGCTGTGTTCATACCCAGTCGTTGCAAGGCGACCATCGTGGTTGCCGCTTGCCCACCGGTGGTTTGTTTGTGTTCCAACAAACGAATCTTGCTATCGAAGGCTGGATACTCCGGCACGACGATCAGATGATCGACCGCATTCAGCCCGAAGCCAACGGCATCGAACTGTTTGTTGTTCGCCAAAGTAAAAGGAAACTGCATAAGAGATCGCGGTCGAAATCTCGGGGTCGGGAAGGCGGGCTTGCCCCCGCTCTTCCTTTGAATCTTTGGGTGCCTACGGCTAACCAAATAAGCGGGGGCAAGCCCGCCTTCCCGACCCCGAGCCTCTCCGACTTGAGATTTGGAAATGTGGCTTCGTGGTTTTCATTGCATCGGTGCGTTAGAATGTAGTCGTACAGTTTAGTTCGCGACAGCATTTAGAACAGTGACATTAGCCGAAAAGCTCAAAGAAATACCAGTTTCTGCCGGCGTTTACCTCTACAAGGACAGCGCCGGCAAAATAATCTATATCGGCAAAGCCAAGCGCTTGCGCAGTCGTGTGCAATCGTATTTCCGAGAGGCGCGGCCGTTCGATCGCAAGACCGACGCCCTCGTCCGGCAGATTGCCGACGTCGAAGTCATCGTTACTGACAACGAAGTCGAGGCGTTGATTCTCGAGGCGACGCTTACCAAAAAACATAGGCCTCGTTACAACGTCAATCTAAAAGACGATAAGTCGTACCCGCATCTCAAACTGACGATCAACGAGCCTTTTCCCAAAGCGGTCATCACCAGGCGGATCCAAAAAGACGGGGCGCTTTACTTTGGTCCGTTTTTGCCGGCCAGCATGGCTCGCCGCACGATCGACGTCATCAACCGCACGTTTCAACTGCGCACCTGCGACATCGAAATCAACGGAAAGGCGCCGCGCCCGTGTCTCGAATATCACATCAAGCGCTGCCTGGGGCCGTGCGTCAAAGGATTGTGCACGGCCGAGCAATATCAGGAAGCGGTGCGCGACGTGCGCCTGTTGCTCGAAGGAAGAAATACGGAACTCGCCGACACGCTCGAGGAGCGCATGGATCAGGCGTCGGGAGAATTGCGTTATGAGATGGCGGCCAAGTATCGCGATTTGCGCAGGACCGTAGTCAAACTTTCCGAGCAACAGAAGATGGCTACCGTAACTGAACGCGACGTCGACATCTTCGCTTACTACCGCGAAGGACCGCGCCTGGCCTTGCAGTTGTTCACGATGCGTGAGGGGAATATCGTCGGCCGGCGCGAGTTTTTCTGGGAGGATTTATCAGAAGACGATTTCGATCCTGCCTCATTTCTCGGTGAAGTTTTGGCGCAATACTACGCGACCGATTATGTGCCGAAAGAGATTCACGTCCCGGTGGATTTCGAAGATCGTGAACTGCTGGAGAAAGCATTGACCGCGCGCAAAGGGCGACGCGTCAAGATTCATCATAGCCAGCGTGGCGAGAAGCGCGACATGATCGACCTGGGCGAGAAGAATGCGAAACTTGCGTTTGAGCAACGCTTTCGCATCCTCAAGCCGGACATGAAACTCGTGCTGGAGGAATTGCAGGAGACGCTCGAGCTGCCGCGCTTTCCCGCGCGCATTGAGTCGTTTGATATTTCGCACATTCAGGGCGCGGAAAATGTGGCCGGCATGGTTGTTTGCGACAACGGCAAGATGAATCGTTCGGAGTATCGCAAGTTTAAGATCAAGACGGTGGAGGGCGCGAACGATGTCGCGTCAATGCGCGAGGCTGTACTGCGTCGGTATCGCCGGCTGCTGGACGAGGGAAAGCCTTTGCCTGATCTGATCATGATCGACGGCGGCAAATCGCAAGTCACTGCCGCAGGAGATGCGATGCGCGAGCTTGATCTCGAAGCTGTGCCGATGGTGGGTGTGGTGAAGCCCCCGTTTAAGCACAACCAGGTCTCTCATCTCCTGGTAAAAGGACGAGAGCACGAGCCAATCTATCTCGATCCGCATTCGTTGATTCTGCGTTTGCTGCAAATGATTCGCGACGAAACGCATCGCTACGCTCTGACTTACCATCGCAAGCGCCGCGAGCTGCGCGACTTCACTTCAGAACTGTCGGCGATTCCCGGCGTCGGCGAGAAACGTAAGGGGCGTTTGTTAAGGCACTTTGGTTCGATCCATCGCATTGCGGCGGCTGCGGTTTCCGAGTTGACGCCGTTTGTGGGCAAGAAAACTGCGCAGGAGATCGTGGATCACTTCGAACGCCAGCGGGCGTTGGCGGAAGATGGTACTTCAGTAGCTGCCGGAAGTTCAGAGGCTAACGTTTAGCAGGCCCGAAGGGCCGGTATTGAATAGCCACGCCCGTGAGGGCGTGGATCAGGAACCGGCAAGACAGATAAGCGCCGCAGGTGCGGCACAAACCAAACGACTGATGTCAGGGCATGATATGAAGTGCCGGCCCTTCAGGCCTCAGAGTTATCAAGAACAATCTCGACCACGCCCTGACGGGCGCGGCTATTCAATGGCGGCCCTTCGGGCCTCCGATATTCGTGACTCTAGCCCTGGGGCGCTTGTCCTTTCGTTCCTGCAAAGTCGTAAGTGATGTGCAAACGCAGCGAGCCGTCCTGTGCGTCGGAGCGCACGTCCTTTACCTGGGCCTTCACTGAACCATTGCTAGCCTGCACCGGAATCAGCAACTGCAATTGCTGCGGCCGCAAGAACTGAATTGGATTCACCTTGCTGTCGATCGCGGTGCGAACGAAAACGGTCACGAAGTTATTGGCCAGCGGATTTACACCCTCCAGATTCACTCCTTCAACATTTAGCCGTCCATAGAGCGTTTGATTCGGCTGATCAAACGAGAGCTGGATTGTGGTTTGCACCCAACCTTTAAACTGCACGCAGTTTCCCAGGAAGTTGTAATTACCGCTAACCACCAGCGGCGCTGAAATCTTGCCGCCGGCAAACTTCACTTCCGTCTTGACGCCGTTGCCTTCGGCGGCAAGAGTCATCGTGCTTGCGCAGCCGCCTTGAAATACAGCCCTTTCAATAGTCGCCGGATCCGCTGACGTTCCATTGCTCGAGAGCTTGAACGTTGGCGGTCCCAGATCCCGAAACACCGTTCCCAGCACTTCGTTCAAGAAACTATCGCTAAGCGCAATCACCACAGTGCCCGGCGGATCGCCACCGGCCGGCGGCGCTTGCACGACTGCACCGGGAATTGCTTTCGCGCTCGGCACGCCAAGAAAGAAGATGGCGGCAGCCGCGCCGATGATGAGACCGAGCACCAGCAACAATAGATATTTCATGCGATTCTCCCTGTATCGCTTCGTATCACTTAACGGGTGATACTGAAGGCGAAGCGGCTGGCGGCGGCGTTGAGTTCATATTACTCAGCAGAACTTTACCAAGCGCCATCAGCGTATTCGTGATCGCGTTGATCTGTTGCCGCACTTGTTCCGGTGGAACTTTGCTGAAGTCCGCGGGAACCTGGAACAGCGAGTCGTCGACAGTTGTGCTGATGTCACGCATCTCCGCGACGATCCTCACGCCCTTCACTCCCTGCACGTTTCCGGTAGCTTCCGAGTCGAGCTGCGCTCTAAGTGGCAGACCAGTTTCCTTATCAACAAAGAAGAATGCTTCGCTCTTCACCTCGCCCGCGGATGTTGAAGTATTCGTCGTCGCCGCGTAGCGATACTTATCCGCGGGACGGCCGTTCATTGTGTCGTCACCGACGCGCTCAACGCCTTTCAGTTTCTCCAGATAAGAAACGATCTGGCCCGGCGTCATTAGCTTTTGCAACTGAAAGCCAGTCGCTTCCGGAGTTAACTCCGCATACTGTTTGCGGGCAGGCGCGATCACAATATGTTTGTCGCCCTGTTCGAGGTAGATCAGATCAGAACCGTCAGGCAGCTTGAATGACACGCGGCGATCAGCTCCATTGCGTGCAACTTCGGCGGACAGCGTCGGAATGCCGACGGTCTTTTGTCCACCCTCAGTTTCAGCGCTGAACATGAGCACGGCGCGATATTTTTCCGGCTCGCGTGCTGCGCTCACCGGCGTAGCTTCGGCTGAAGGACTGGCCACCGCGACTGCTGGAGAAGTGTTGGCATTTGCCGACACGTTAGTGTTTGTGTCAGCCCGTTGGCACGCGCTTCCAGCAACGCCGAGCAAACTGATCAGCAAAAGAGTAGTTAATTGAATTGGTGTTAAGAATCTCGACTCGAGTCGCGCCGCGCGACGAATCTTCCAGGCAGTGGTATTCATAGGTTTCTCCGAAGCAATTGAGCCAAGGCTCAGTTAGTAATTAATAAGGGGGTTGTTCGAGGGGATCGTAGGATACCACGCGCGGGCGAATGTTTGTAACGCAAACTGAGCAGACGTCAAGCAGTTGACTTCCCACCCCGATTTGGAATAGAAGCGCACTGCTCTTTCAGTCTCCTTCTTGTGAGTGTGCCCATGAAACATCTTCCTGTCCTGCTCGTGCTCGGATTTGCGCTCTCGTTTTGCAATCTATCCAACAAACTAAAACCGTCGACCAACTCCGGTGGGCCGGGCAAGACGGCAACCAGCGACACTGGCGGCGAGGCGGAGAAAGCCACGCCAACCGCGGCCCAAACTCAGGCGCTGGCCGGAGGCTCGACAGCAAAGTGGGACGCGCAGGGAATGTCCTGGACTGTTCCCCCAAAGTGGACCGAGACAACCAACGAATCAAAGATGCTGCTCTGGCGATCTCCTGGCGGTTCGGACGCTGCGAACTTGATCGTCAACATCTCGGCGATGGATGAAAGCTTCCCGACTGACATTAGCATCAAGGCCTTCTACGATGGCGCCAAGAGCCGCGCCAAGAATGGTGAAGTTGATGAAGTTAAGTGGCTCGAGATCGACGGCCTAAAGGGTGTTGAGTTTCGCGAAGCGAATCCTGAAAAACCAGACGGCATCAGACGACTGCAATGGATGGCTTACCGGAAATATAACGGACAGGTGCAACTGGTGAACCTTATGCTGTCGAGCAGCGGTGCGGGTTTTCCCAAGCACCAGGATGAGATGTATGGAGTGATGTATTCGACGAAGATTGTCCACTAGAAAGCCGGGAAAAAGGGAAGAGGGGAAAAGGGCAAAAGGGAGGAACATAAGCCCCGTTTCCCTCTTACCCTTTTCCCCTCTTCCCCTTTTTTCCCCTTGCCTTAGTTCTTCTTAATGTAGTTTCGGTGAATCCACGCGCCGTTCTCCTTCTTGTCGCGAGTTTCAAAGAAGATGTTCTCATCGTC
>JBDUAQ010000179.1:0-6552 GCA_040004575.1 bacterium | reverse complement strand
GCATCAACCGAAAGCTAAAGTTTCGCCTTTCAAACCTACGAGTTGATTCAGAGGTCGGAAGAGTTTTGGAAAAAATCTCTCACGCTTTGAGTTACCAAATAGGCCAGGATAAGGATCACGATCGGTATGCCGATGGCCGCCCTTGGCTCCGTCCCCGAGACAACATTGACAACATCACCCAGGAGATTGATCGAAAGCACAACTATCGCCATCGCGTAGCCCAAACGGGCACCGCGCCACAGGCCAATGGCAGCCAGAGCGCAAGCAGAACCAATAAACACGAATAGGATGATCGCCCAAACTCCGATTGCTCCCAAGCCTGCGCGACCGCGCGGATTGAGTCGCCACAATGGTTCGAGAAAACTACCGGGAAACAACAACGAGATCGAAGCGATAAGCGTAATGGCGGTCGCGATCACGAAGAAAATACTGAGCGCGGTAACGCCGAGAGGTCGGGTTTTCTTAGCGGATTCATCATGTCGCTTCAGCATTAAGTCTCTATAAGCTGCAGCCCCACCAGAGAGCATAAATCCGGTACAAGAAGTGGGGAACCAGGAACCATGCTGCGAACGTTGCCAGTTGGATCAATCAAGTTTTGACATGCCAATTTGGCATCTCAATGTTTCAAAGTACAGATCAATCTGACGCGACCCGTCTGAACGGGACATCATTCTCCGCACAATAACTCTGAGTGAGCTGTACCAGACCTCCGCATTGCGCACAAACTCTCTAACTATTGCTTTTTGATAAGTTGCGATCAGCGAGGGGACTGTGAGTTTTGCTGTTCGTCCCGGTTCTTTCCCGTTCGCTGCACTTGAGTACTGTTTTTTCTGTCCACATATCTGGCCACATATTGGCCACTTGGGAAAATCGGGTCTTGAGAGCTCGGGATTGTAAACGATTGAAGAGTTGAGTGTTATTGGTGGAGCAGCGGGGATTCGAACCCCGGGCCTCCGTAGACTGATCCGGCTGCTTGAGTCGAGGTGTGGACCACGTAAACATCTTCGACAGCCGCGCGTAGAAGTTCAGCGACGCTCCAAGCTTGTGCGACACAACCACGGGGATTGTGCGGAGCATCGCCATCGAAAATCTCGGAAACCTGGCCAAGGCAAGCTTCGCTCAGATGTTCGCCGAATTGCTCAAGCCAGTCGGCGGCAGCTTGTCGACCCGATTCACCAAAAGTCCTGACGCAAGCAGTTATGTACGGACCCATCAACCAAGGCCAAACTGTTCCCTGATGGTAGGCGCCGTCGCGGTGGCGAGGGTCACCTTCGTACGTTGCGATGTAATTTGTATCAGTGGGAGAAAGCGTCCGCAATCCGCGCGGCGTCAGCAATTCACGTTCAACAACCCGAAGAATACTCTCAGCCTTCTCTTTTGAAACCATTGAGTTGGTGAGACTGATGGCGAGCACCTGATTGGGTCTGATCGCACCGTCGCGCATGTCTCCATTCGCAACGTCATAGAGACAACCTGTTTCTTCGTTCCAGAACAGTTGGTTGAAGCTTGCGCT
Organism: bacterium; assembly: GCA_040004575.1. Taxonomy (GTDB): domain Bacteria; phylum Acidobacteriota; class Blastocatellia; order Pyrinomonadales; family Pyrinomonadaceae; genus PSRF01. Next base: position 5,039 of record JBDUAQ010000179.1, on the reverse strand, counting down.
CGCCTGCCCTGCCATAGTCGCGTAGTTCTGTTTGGCTTTCGCGTCGTTGAATTTGCCGGCCAAGTGCTCCATCACGCGCAGCGCGTTGTACCAGAGCGCCTGAATCTCCACCGGCTTACCCTGACGCGGAGTAACTACCCAGTCGCCGACCTTCGCATCCATCCACGTGAGCTGCACTCCAGGTTCGCCCGAATAGAGCAGTCCATCATCGTCCGCGTGAATGTTGTAGCGGGTCCCTTTTACGTGCCAGGAAATAATATCAGCGAGGACGCTGTAGAGATTCTGGCGTACGAATTCGTAGTCATCCGTGTATTGCAGCAAAGCGCGGACGGCTTCAAAGAACCATAGCGTCGCATCGACGGTATTGTATTCCGGAGTTTCACCGGCATCCGGAAAGCGATTGGGCAGCATCCCTTGATCGACGTGCAATGCAAACTCCAGAAGTACGCTCTTTGCCATTTGTGAGCGATCGGTTACGAGCATTAACCCAGGTAGCGCAATCATTGTGTCTCGGCCCCAGTCGCTGAACCAGTGGTACCCGGCGATCACGGTCTTGCAGCGTTCCCGAGCGACAATGAATTGATCGGCGGCGATTGTCAGCGTGTCAACTAGCTTGGTATTTCCTGTTTGGGACTCATTGATCTTCTTGCGGCGATTGATCTCAGAGTCGCGAAACTCATCGGCTTTAGAGATATCGTGACGTTCAGTCGAGGCGATGATCGTCGTGCGGTTCAAACTCGCAAGATCAAGAGTGATCGCAAACGGACTAAAGAGATCTTCCGCATAGTCGAGACCTCGCTCTCGTTCGACTGAGTATTCGAAGTTGCGATACCAAGATCCGTTCCTGCTGACTTCACCTGGATCGTGCGCGAAATGCAGCGAAGGAAGGTCGTTGTAAGGCGTGACTGTTGCAGTTCCAGCCTCCACGACAACGTGCGGATTGAGCGCGCCATTTTCGTGCGTAGTATTATGATAGTCACGAAAGGCAAGCAGCGGACGAATCTCCAGCTTGATTGACGTAGGCGGAGGCATCTCTTGACGGGGTCCATCTTCCAACTCATATTGGACAACACTCGTATTCTGTCCCTGCACCATAAAGACCGACTTCTCCAAACGCAGTCCCTCGACTTCATAAGTGAACACGGGAAACGGATCTAACCGAAAGTTAGTCTGAAACTGGTGGCCTTGCGGATGAATGACGCCTGGATATTGATTCGCGGAAAGTTCGTAGCGTCGACCATCAATGATCAGCACTTCCTCGAGTTTTGAAAGCATCACGACGCGGCCAACAGGTGGTTTGGTCGCTGCGGTCAGCAGACCGTGGTAGCGGCGCGTATTCAGACCCACAATCGTCGAAGAGGCAAAACCGCCAAGGCCATTTGTCTCTAACCACTCGCACGGCAGCGCTGTCTCAAGATTGCCGCAAAGCTCCTGATCAAAGTTAATCATTTTTCTTTCCTTCCGAACTCCATAACCACCGCGTTACGCCGCTTGAACTCTCACGGGGATTTCTTGTGCCACCTCCGTCGGTTTTTCAATGCGAGACGATTCAGGAGACGTGCTGTCCAGGTATTGCACTAGGTCTTTTGAAAACAGCAGATCCAGCGTCCAATCGAGCGCCACTCGCACTTTCTTTTCAAAGCGGGGTAGCTTGCTGAGATAGATCGTTCGCCACAGGAACCAGGCGATGAAACCAGAAAAGTTGACGCCCATAATCCGCGCCACTCCGGTGCGTTTGCCGATCGCGGCGAGAGCTCCGACCGTCATGAATGTGAAGCGCTCACGGCGCCCACCGCGGATGTCCGCCAGGATGTTTTGGGCTACCACCTTTCCCTGGCGCAATGCGTGTTGCGCGGTCGGCGGACAGGATTTACCGGTTGCCGGATCGGGCACCGCAGCACAATCACCCAGCGCATAAACTCCGGACAGACTCTTCACCTCAAGAAACTCGTTCGTAACCAGCCGCCCGCGCTCCTTGGGGCAAGCAAGCATGTGCAGCAGTGGATTCGGCGAAACCCCGGCGGTCCAAACCAGCAACCTGGTTTCTAGCGTGGACTCATCGCTAAGAGCGACTACACCATTCAAGAAACTCTTCACGGCCGTATTCGTCAGAAACTGTACTCCGCGCTTCGCCAGCTTTTCTCGGGCGTAGGCGCCGAGTTTCGGACCAAGCTCCGGCAGAATCGCATCGGTAGCTTCGATCAGAACAACTCTTAACTCGTCTTCGCTAAGGCGGGGATAGAAACGAATTGCATCGCGCATGAAATCATTTACTGACGCGATGGTCTCAACGCCAGCAAATCCGCCACCAGTGACAACTAAGGTCAATAAGCTGGCGCGCCTTTCGTCGCAACATTCAAAGTCCGCTTCCTCCAGGTTCTTGATAAGACGATTGCGTAAGCGAATCGCATCGCCCAATGACTTCATTGTTAACGCATTCTCGGCCAGACCCGGCAGGTCAAAGAAATTCGTCACAGAGCCCAGCGCGAGAACCAAATAGTCATAGGTCAATTCGTGATCGTGATGGTCATCGGCATGAGCCACAGTAACTCGCCGCGCGTCCACGTCAATGGCCTTGATTTCCCCGTTGAAGAAATGTGTTCGGTGAAGCAGCTTGCGTACTGGATTTACAATGTGCGTAAGGTCGAGATCGCCGGCGGCGACTTCATGTAACATCGGCGTGAATAGAAAGAAGTTCTCACGATTCACGAGGGTGATTTCGACGTTGGCGTCTCGGCCCAGCTTCTTTTCCAGATGCATCGCGGTGTATAAGCCACCGAAGCCGCTGCCCAGGATCAGGATCTTTTTGGGTTGGTCTAAGACATTTGTCATGGTGTTAGAGAAGACAACTCATAGTGCTCTGAGTGGTAGTAGCCGTCGCCAATAGTAAACTCCTTAGATCGACGCCACTTCGCAGAAGACTTTGATAGCGCCGTTTGGATTGGTCAGCTTGCTGAACAGTTCCTGGTAATTTTCCAGTCCCTTAACCGGGTGCGTTAACAGACGTGATAGCCAGCCCGGATATTCCGCTTCGGCCTGAGCAATATCTTTCACGCCCATCTCAAAATATTCGCGATTGGCGTTGACGGTCCCGACCATAACTTTATTTCCGAGCACGAAGTCGAGATTGATCTTGTCGGCAGGCACTTCGATTTTCCGATCACCACCGGTGACGCTGGACAGCACGAGCACGCCGTTTTTGCCGAGCGCCTGCATACTCTCGAACACCACGGGCGAAAAACCAGTCGCCTCGAAGATGATGTCAAAGGGTCCGTATTTCTTTGCGCCGTCGATGATCGACAGGTCTTCGGTAGATTGATACGTCGCACCGATTGCCTCAATCAGATCTGAATTGAGATAAGGCTTCGCGGTCTTGCCAAACGTGGTCACCTGCAAACCGCGCAGACGAAGGATGAGTGTTGCCAATAATCCGATCGTTCCGGCTCCCATAACCGCGGCCCGTCGCGGACGCCAAACTCGCAAGCGGCGTTGAATCTCGTAAGCTTGGGCAATGCCTTTCTCGACAACCGTAGTAGGCTCCAGCAACACGCCAACCTCTTTCAGCCCTTGCGGGATTTTGACGATGAACTCAGCGTCATCAACGTAATACTCGCTCATGTATCCATGTCGGAGATTGATACCACGCTCGAAGTAAGTATCGTCGGTGGTCATGTCGTTGGTGCCGATCAAATCGTAGATGCTCGATCCCGGACGCCGCACCGTGGCGACCACGTAATCGCCGGGTTTTACTTCGGTAACGTTTGCTCCAACAGCTTCGACCTGGCCAAAACCTTCGTGACCGATAACCAGAAAATCGTAGCCCGGCGGCGCCTGGCCATAGTCGGCTGCGTTGATTTCCTTGTCAGTACCGTCGACGCCGACGCGCAGCACACGCACCAGCACGCCACGTCCGTTTGGAATCTCATCAAGTGTCGGCGCGGGAAACTCGGTTAAGTGGACTGTGTTTGGTGTTCCCGGTCTAACTGCAATGGCTTTCATTATCTTGTGTCCTTCTATTAATGTTGTTCGGTCTGACCGCTTTGCGGCCAAGACGCGGCGGGTCCCTAATTGTCAGCTTGCTGGTTGCGCCCACTGTGCCTGCACACCGATCTGCGCGAGTGTTGAGAGCACACGCGTCGGCTCACCTAAGTCGCTCCAGCCAACCTCGCCTACTCTCATTACGGCGAGATCCTTCGGCCTTGTTGCGAGTACTTCATGGGAAAAGTTTGTTTCTGAAATTTTCGAATACAACTCGCCCGTCCTGAAGCGTTCGGCTCCGCTGCCAAACGAAGGCATTAGAGTCGCGAAGGAACTAAAGAGATCAGGCAATGCTCGTTGCGTCATCTTCAGTAGGGCATCGACGCGTCCCACAATAACGAAGCTATTCCAAAGACAGCCCCGCTCCATGAGTTCGCGCGCGACCGGAGCACTCGGCTTTTCCCAAAAACGCTGCACGCGAGTAATCGAGCGCGGCGCATTCGAAAGAATCGAGGCGACTGGTTCAATCCAACCGTACTCAGTTTCCGCGCTTGATGGCGTAATGCCGAGAAGCGTGACTGTCTCCGGTCGCGATCGCGCTGCGTCAAAAGCGAGATCTACATGTGACATGAAGGCTTCGTCGTCCGCGAAGTAATGATCCGAAGGAAAAAGCGCGACTGTGGCTTGCGGCGATTTCGCCGCCACGCGCAGCAACGCGTAAAGAATAGCCGGCGCTGTTCCTTTGTTGTCCGGCTGCGCAACCAGGAGATCCTTCGACAGGGTCGCAGCCAGCGGCTGGTAAAAGCGCTGATGCTTTTCAGTAACTACGAATAATGTTCGGTCGGGAGAAATCGACAAAGCGGCGCGATCGCGCGTTTGATCCAGAAGTGTGCGCCCGCCGATAAGTGGACAGAATTGCTTAGGCCGATCGTCCCCGGCAATAGCGCGAGTCATCGCGCGAAGGCGAGTGCCGTCACCGCCCGCAAGAATGACCGCCCAACGTTCATGTCGGGGTCTGGCCGGTGAAAACCTGCGAACTGCTTCTTCTCGCGAAACTCTTC
>JBDUAQ010000178.1:0-6669 GCA_040004575.1 bacterium | reverse complement strand
TTACCTGAAACGCGCGCTGGCGCTCAATCCCCAGTTCGATCCGTTGCAAGCTCCGATGGCGAGGAAGATGCTGGACCAATGAGATTCGCACGATATTCACAAAAGGCAATGGTGAGCCGCGGGCTCTTCCGGCCAGCAGGTCGCGCGAAGTTAACAATTCTATTGGCGCTGTTTCTTATCACTGCTTTCCCGCACTCAACGTTTGCACATCCACTGGGCAACTTCACCATCAACCACTTTGCGCGGATCGAAGTTGGCGGCGAGCAGATTAAAGTGCATTACGTGATTGACATGGCGGAGATTCCCACGTTTCAGGAGTTGCAAGCGTTGATGACGAACAGCGACGCCCCGCCGTCAAGAGTTGAACTCGATGCCTACGCCGGACGCATTGCGCCAAGATATGCAGACGGGTTACTGCTGATCGTTGACGGCGTGCGCCGCCCGCTTCAAGTGGTGGCGAAAAACGTGACCTTGTTACCGGGCGCGGGTGGACTGGAAACGATGCGCTTCGAATGCGATCTCGTTGCCCAGACAAACCTGGGCCAGGCTTTGCGTCGTTTGCAATTCGAAGATCGCAACTATAACGAACGCATCGGCTGGCGCGAGTTGGTTGTTCAGCCACTTGCGGGAGTCTCCGTTTTCAATAGCTCGGCTTACGCCAGTGCGGTTACCGATGAGCTGAAGAGCTATCCGGGGAATCTGCTGGCAGCGCCGTTGGATGAGCGCTCAGCGGAGCTGTCGTTCACCTCTGGCCCGATACCACCTGGCAGTCGTGCGCTTCGCGCGCGCGATGGACGTCCGTTTGGGATTGTATCGCGCGATCGGTTTGCAGAATTGATCGCTGTCCCGAACCTTACGTCCGGCGTGGCCCTGGTCGGTCTTCTGTTTGCAATGTTTCTCGGTGGCCTGCATGCGATGTCACCGGGTCACGGCAAGACTATTGTGGCCGCCTATCTGATCGGCTCGCGAGGAACCGCGCGCCATGCCGTATTCCTCGGAGCGACGGTGACGATCACACACACTGCGGGAGTATTCACCTTGGGAGTTGTTACGCTGCTGGCTTCCGCATACGTTTTGCCCGAGCGGTTGTTTCCGATGCTGAGTCTCGTATCAGGCGCGATAGTGACAGTTCTTGGCTTCACTATGCTGACTCGCAGGTTGCGCGCAGCGATCGGTCTTTCGAGCCGCCATACGCATGCGAATGACGGAAGCTTCGATATCCAGGAACACTCTCACGACAGCAAAAGTACTCCTTACGACCACAAGCATTCCCACTATCCAAAACTGCACTCACATGGCGGGCGCATACATGCTCACCTACCGCCAGGGGCCGATGATTCCAGAGTCACCTGGCGCACTCTGCTGGCGCTTGGCATATCAGGCGGAATTCTACCGTGTCCATCGGCGCTGGTGGTTCTGCTGGCGGCAATCTCTCTTCATCGGGTTGGCTACGGTCTTCTGCTTGTAGTCGCATTCAGTCTCGGTTTGGCGAGCGCCTTAACTGCCGTCGGCTTGGCGTTTGTTTACGCCGGACGTTTAGTTAAGTCAACTGCTGCCTTTGGCAGATTAGATCGCTTGGCGCGGGCGTTACCAATAGTGAGCGCACTGGTGATTACCTTCGCTGGAGCGGTCATTTTTTATGGAGCCCTGGACCAGGCTGGATTGAATCCTGCGGCGTTGTTGGGCCGATTGAGCTCAGTGGCAATCAACGAAGGAACGTCCATCGCTTCGGTGGGCACGCTCGGATTGCTTGCCCTGGGTCTTCTGTTTGGACTTAAGCACGCCACCGAAGTCGATCATATAGTTGCCGTTTCGACAATTGTCGGTGAACATCGAGGACTATCACGCGCCGCAACAGTGGGTGCATTGTGGGGAGCCGGACACACCGCAGCGCTTGTGATCGTCGGCGTCGGCGTACTCGTGTTAAGAATCGCCATCCCGTTAAGGGTTGCAAGCTGGCTGGAATTTGGCGTTGGTCTGATGATCATCGGATTAGGGATGGCGGCGTTTAGACGCGCGCTGCGTAATCGCCAGGAGTTTCATGTCCACACCCATGCGCATGGCGATTGGCGCCACGCACACCTTCACTTCCATGAGCGGGACAGCCAGCATGGTGTGCTTCCGGAATCACACTCACATAGGATTGCGCGGGTAGGAATGAAACCGGCAATCGTTGGCGCCGTTCATGGTCTCGCTGGCTCGGGCGCCTTGACCTTGTTGGTGTTGACACAGATCAAATCGTCTCTCCTTGGACTGTACTATCTCGGTGTCTTCGGGTTAGGGTCGATTGTTGGCATGCTACTAATTTCAGCGCTGATGGGATTGCCATTTGCGTTTAGCGCGAGAAGGCTGCACGGAGTTCACTACCGGCTCCAGATGCTTGCGAGCGTTCTGAGCGTGGCGTTTGGAGTTTGGTATGCCTACGCCTCAGGGATAGCGAATGGTCTGATGAAGGCGTTTGCTCTACTCTAAACTTCCGAAAACCAACTCCGCTCTTCCAAAGTATTGCGACTGGAAATTCGAGCCTCGATTGGTGTGAGAAGAAGACATAAAACCGATGTTCGCGAAAGTTTAATGCAGACGCCCGGAACAATCCGAGGGCTACTGTTGCTGCTGCTTCAGGCTGTGATCACGTTTGCAGCCTTTGGTGCGGTTGCTCAAGCACAGAACTCCGGTCACATCAGGGGGACAGTTCGTAGGGCTTCCGGTGCGCCGGCGCCGGGTGTAACGGTCATTGTTACAAATCAGGTCACCGGCAAATGGAGACGCATGCGCACCGACGCTGGCGGGCTTTATTCATTGCGCTTGGTGGCCGGCGCTTATCGCCTGCGAGTGGCGCCTCCACATGTCGCGAAGTTTGATAAAGACAAGAATTACGGCGAGTTTGCAATCCCGCGCGGTGAAACGCTCGAGAATGTCATCGTCGAAGCGGGCAAGGACACCGTAGTAGACATTCCGCTCGATCAGGTTGAACTCAAAGAGATATCCAGGGAAGCGAGTGACAAGCCGACGGGCAACGCCGGCAGGGAAACCGTTCCCTCCGAACCGCAGACCAACCCAACGAGACGTGAAGCGCGCGATCGCTGGCGCATCGGCTTTCCAGAATACGATCGCTATGGGGACCGCGCGGCGCGTGGACGCGACATTCCCTTCAAGCGCGGCGGCAGGTGGGATCCGTACAATCAGAGCGTGTTGAAAGGCGACTACCCAATCAAGGGCAACAAGCTCTTCATGATTCTTTCGGCAGTTAGCACTACCGCAGTTGAACAAAGGCGTGCGCCAACTTCTTCCGGCGTAAGCGCCGATGACCGAGGAAGCGCCGAGTTTTTTGGTCAACCGGAACAGTTTGCGGCCAGCGAGACTCTTCAACTCAGTTTCGAACTATTCCACGGCGATTCCACTTTCAAGCCGCGCGACTGGGCAATCAAGATCTCGCCCACCTTCAGCATTCCCAACTATCTCAATGCTCGCGAGAACGGCGTTGTAAACATCGACGTCAGGCGCGGCACCAACCGTACCGATACCCATATTTCTCTGGAAGAGGCGTTTGGGGAGGTGAAGTTGTGGGACGTAAACGCAAACTACGATTTCGTTTCCGTGCGTGCGGGGATTCAGCCGTTTGTTTCCGACTTTCGCGGCTTCATCTTTTCCGACAACAATCTCGGCCTGCGCTTCTTCGGAGCCGCGAAAAATAATCGTATTCAGTTCAATGCCGCTTACTTCTCGATGCTGGAGAAAGACACCAACAGCGGACTCAATCGCTTCGACACGCGCCACCAAAATGTTTACATCGCGAACGTCTTTCGTCAGGACTTCATTCGCAAGGGCTACACGATTCAGGGAAGCCTGCATTACAACGACGACCGCCGCAGTATTAAATATGACCGCAACGGATTTCTGGTTCGTCCGGCTTTAATCGGTGACGTTCGGCCGCACGCGATCAAAGTCGGCTATCTGGGGATCAGCGGCGACGGCCATCTGGGCAAACTCAATTTGACGCATGCTTATTACTATGCGTTTGGGCGTGACGATCGGAATCCGATTGCTGGTCGCAGTGTGAAGATAAGATCAAACATGGGCGCAGTCGAAGCGTCTGTCGATCATGATTACCTGCGCTTCAAGGGTTCGTTCTTCTTTGCCCAGGGTGACGCGAATCCCACAGACGGTAAGGCCACCGGCTTCGATGCGATCTTCGACGATCCGAATTTCGTCGGCGGGCAATTCTCCTATTGGAATCGCAACGGCATTCGTCTAACGCAGACCGGCGTGGGGTTGGTGCAACCAAACAGCATTCTGCCGAGTTTGCGCAGCAGCAAGACCCAGGGCCAGGCGAACTTTGTGAATCCCGGAATCTTCATCTACAACGCCGGTGTTGATGTTGAACTCACGCAGCGAATCAAAACGGTCTTCAACGTTAACTATCTTCGCTTTCATCGTACTGAGCCGTTGGAATACGTTCTCTTTCAGAATCGCATTCGTCACGATATTGGCTGGGACTATAGTTTGGGCGTTGCCTACCGTCCGTTCTTAATTAACAACGTGACCTTGACGTTTGGCGCCTCGACGCTACAGACCGGTCGTGGCTTTCGCGATATTTTTACCGATCGCTCGCGCAACTGCCCGCCGGGCGTCGGCGATTTCTGTGAGCCCGATGTGATCAATCCAAGCAAGCCGCTGTATTCGCTGTTTGCGCAGTTGAAGCTGGTGTTCTGAGATGTCAATGACTGGAAATGAGCGGGTGCAAACGTTAGAAGATGTTAGATAGAAACTCGTCAACGAGCCATCGAAGATGGCGGAAGAGTGTAGCCCCGGGCATGAGCCCGGGGTTACGTGAGGAAATGAATAGCGAGCCCTCTAAGAGGGCGGCAGAAAACCATCTGTCGCCCCTTGCGGGGCTCGGGGATTTCTACTGCTGCGTACCCCGGGCTTACGCCCGGGGCTACATTCTTCCGCTCGCTGCCGCGAGCTCGTTGAATGCTTTCGTCGTGCTTGACCGTTTTGTCGGCGCCTCTTAAGAGTAATGATAAAGACCAGATTGAGCTTAACGATAATTGTTCTCACGTTCACGGCGCTGCTTAGCGGTACGGTTTCGTCGCGGATCAGAGAATCGTTTACAGCATCAAGTTCGCATCCGACTCAAACGAACTCTCGAATTGCTACCTCGCGTGTTCGAAGCGCAACCGACGTGCAAACTGGTGCGACTGCTAAGCTCGAAGGCTGCGTCACCTGTCACGGCCAGATCGAGCCGATGCACAAATACACAAATACCGGTGAAGCGCTCGAGAAGTTGAATGACGGCAAAGATTCTGTCGGGCTTACCTGCACCGCTTGTCACGGTGGTAACCCAGTGCCGCGCAAAACCAGCGATGATTCGAGATCGATCGAGCAGATCAAAAACGAAGCCCACGTTCGCGCGAAGTTTCCTGACCGATGGCAACGTGACGGCAAACACACTGGCGCGAATCCGGAACGCACCAACACTTTGCTGGCCCGCGAAAGTTGGGAGTTTGTCCGCTTCATCAATCCCGGCGATCTGCGTGTCGCAGCGAAGACGTGCGGCGGCAGTGCCTGCCACGATCTGGAATCAAAGAACGTCGCGCGCAGCATGATGACGCACGGAGCGATGCTCTGGGGCGCAGCGCTCTACAACAATGGCGGCTTTCCTTTGAAGGACCCGCGCTTTGGCGAGACGTACAGCGAGAACGGCGCCCCGCAAACTCTGATTCAAAATCCCAAGCCCACCACTGAAGACAAACGCACCAAAGGCCTGCTCGAGTTTCTGGATCCGATACCGCGTTGGGAGATATCGCAGCCGGGCAACGTGCTCCGCGTTTTTGAGCGCGGCGGCAAGCGGCGTCTGGAAGTTGGTCTGCCGGACAAAGAAGAAGATCCAGGCAAGCCGGATAAAGGACTTAGCGCGCGTGGTTTTGGCAGTGCGCAACGCACCGATCCGGTCTACCTCGGACTGCAAAAGACGCGTCTGCTCGATCCGACGCTGAATTTTCTCGGCACCAACGATCATCCCGGCGACTATCGCTCGTCAGGTTGTTCCGCTTGCCACGTTATTTACGCCAACGATCGCGACGCTTCACATTCTGCCGGCTATCACAACGCCGGAAACCAGGGGTGGTCGCAAACCAGCGACGTCAACATTCCGAAGAATGAATCGGGCCATCCGATCAAGCATCAGTTCACCAGCCAGATTCCCACCTCGCAGTGCATGACCTGTCACATGCATCCGGGCACAAACATGGTGGCCACTTACCTGGGGCTTACCTGGTGGGACAACGAGAGCGACGGCGACAAGATGTATCCGAAGCAGCAACACGAGCCGTCGCAGGATGAAGAACGCGCGAAGCTCGATCGCAATCCCGAAGCAGCCAGCTTGCGCGGGCTTTGGTCCAATCTTGATTTCCTGTCAAACACCGGAACCCCCGAATTTAATTCGCTATTAAAGAACACGCAGTTTGGTGACTTTCACGGACACGGTTGGTTGTTTCGCAAAGTCTTCAAGCGCGATCGGAAAGGAAACCTGCTGGACGCGCAGGGCAATCTCGTTGCGTCTGATGATCCTGACAAGTTCAAAAAAGCAGTTCATCTAAACGATATCCATCTCGACAAAGGAATGCACTGCATAGACTGTCACTTCCGCCAGGACGCGCACGGCGA
>JBDUAQ010000033.1:0-22432 GCA_040004575.1 bacterium | reverse complement strand
TTGGAAATGTACTCGCCCTCCGGCAAGCATCTGCACATGAAACTCGACGAGCCCTTCGCAATCTACTCGCGCGTTGCGTTTGATACTTACCTGCGCGAACGCGGGCGAGCTGCCGGCGCCGAAGTTGTATCTGCAAAAATTACTGCGCGCGGAATAGCGAGAACTGAAAGTGGTTGGACACTCCGTGACGCGAATGGCGGCGCGTGGTCTGGAAAAATGTTGGTCGGTGCAGACGGCGCTAACAGCGCGATCGCGAAGAAGCTTGCCGGGCCGTTGCAGGCTTCCGATATGGAAGTCGCTTTCGGTTATCGTGCGCCGTTACCCGAGCAAGGCGAAGTGCCCACAGTTATCGCGTTTTTGCCGGGCTGGGTTGGTTACGCGTGGGCCTTTCCTCGCATAGATCATATTTCGTTTGGCATCGCCACGACCCAGGACGCCTTTGAACACAAAGCGCTCGACGAGCTCTTGTGGCAGTTCATGTTTGGTTACTACCGACAACGGGTCGGCAACAAATCAAACATCTGGAAAAAACCGGAAACACCTGCAGACGTTGCCGTCGAGAAGAATTTACGGGCGACCGCGGAGCGTTACGCGGCACGCATTCCGGGTCTTGCGGATAAAACCTGGGACAAACGACGCGCCTGCGGCGACGGCTGGGCCCTGCTTGGCGACGCCGCTGGCTTTGCCGATCCAGTGACCGGGGAAGGAATCTACTACGCGCTGCGTTCAGCGGAGCTCTTCGCCAATGCATTTATCGATGGCCGCCCGGAGGATTATGAACAACGCTGGCGGGAAGACTTTGGCGGTGAGCTGCGGCGCGCTTCACAAATGCGCCGGCGATTTTATGGAAACTTCTGGGGTGCGCCGTTTACCGATCGAATGATCGAATTCGCGCGGGGACATCGTGGCATCCGTAAAGTGCTTGGCGAACTTGTTGCCGGCGATCAGGGTTACGTAGGACTGAAGAAGAAACTCGCGCGCAAGGCATTGCGACCGCTCTAAAGTGGTAAAATCCCGGAAGCGCGATTTGGTTTGGTTATGACCGACCACATTCCAAAAGAATGGCTTGAAGAGTTTGAGGCGGCAGCCGCACGGCCGCTCGAAGTGCGTTTGCGCTACGCTTTCATTAAGACCTATAAGCCCGTGATGGATGACGCACTGTTTCGATCGTTCAACTCTATGGAAGATTATCGGCGCTGGTGCGAAGAAAACTTGCCGCGATGGTTAGGTTATGCCCGCGTTTGAATATCGACAGGCCGAAAGAAATCAAGGAAGCTCTCAAGCGCCATGGCGTTCGGTATTTGTTCATTGGTAAGTCAGGCGCGGTACTACTTGGCTTTCCAGACAGCACTCAGGCCGTCGAAATTTTGTCGACCGCGACGAGGAGAACGGACGCGCACTGGTGGCGGCATTGCTCGAACTCGGGTTTGAACTTACGCCCGAACATGCAGCGGAGATCGAAAGGGGCAAGGATTTTGTGCAGCTGAAGAATGGCCCTTTCGACTTTGGACCTCGTTTTCGCTCCTGATGGCATCGAGAGATTTGCCGACGCCTGGAGTCGTCATGTGGATGTTGAAGGATTTCCGGTATGTCACCTCGACGACATTATCGCCAGCAAGGAAGCCGCTCACTGCGAGAAAGACCGCGAATCTCTTCCACGGCTGCGAGCTTTTCGAGACTATTGGAAGCAACAGGGCAAGCGCACATAATCATTACGGTTTGCATTTAGGGTGCCAGGCGTTTGATGTTCCAGTCGCCATCAGCTTGCCGCTCGTAAAGAATGCGATCATGCAACCGCCCCGGGCGGCCTTTCCAAAACTCAATTCGTTCAGGCCGCAAACGGTAACCACCCCAATGCTCGGGGCGATCTATTTCGCGCCCTTCGTAAAGCTTCTCCAGTTCATCGGCTTTTTGTTGCAGGGCTTCTCTCGATGCGATCACTTCGCTTTGCGGCGAAGCGAGCGCGCCGATCTGGCTTTCGCGGGGACGCGTTTTGAAATATGCATCGGACTCGGCTGGCGAAATGCGTTCGACTTTGCCGTCGACGCGCACCTGCCGCTCGAGTTGTGGCCAGTAAAAAACCATTGCGGCTTGCGGGTTGGCATCCAGTTCGCGCGCCTTCATACTGCGGTAGTTGGTGAAGAAAACGAAACCGTGCTCGTCTGCTTGCTTAAGCAACACCAGTCGAGCCGATGGCTTGCCATCCGGCGTTGCTGTTGCCAGCGTCATCGCTTCGGCCAGGTGAATGCCAACAGCTTTTGCCTCGTGCAGCCAGCGCTGAAAGAGTCTTAGCGGATCGCGATCGACGGTCTTTTCGTCGATTGAATCTGTATTGTACTGAGATTGCTGTTCGTTCATCTCTTATTCGTGCTTGGTATAAAGCGCGAGCCGGTTACGAAGTTCGTCGGGAATCGGCACAGTTTCAAAGGTATCGCGCCTCACGGAAGCGAGCACGAAGTGAGCGTGCGCAATCAGCAACTCATCGCCTTTGCGTCTGACTTCAAAATCCAAACGCACCGACTTGTTACCGAAGCGACCCACATAAACCGACACTTCCAACAAATCATCGAGCCGCGCCGCATGATGGAAGTCGCATTCGAGGTGAACGCGTGGCAGCCACACATCGAGCTCTTCAAACATGACACTGTAGGGCAAGCCCACGGCGCGAAAAAGTTCCGTCTCGGCGATTTCAAAAAAGCGAATGTAGGCGCCGTAAAAAATTATGCGCGCAGCGTCGACGTCGCCCCAGCGGACGCGATCTTCGATGGTGTATTTTTGATGCGCCGACATGTTTTGAAACTAACGAATATTAGCCGCGGATTTTGTCAGAAGCACCTACGTTAGCGGGTGGCTGATTCGGCGTGGTTAGGCCGCCCGCTAACGCAGGCGGTTCTGACACTGGCTACGATCTAGAAAACTCCATACGCGCTAACTCCGCCACCGCGCCGATGAGTTCGCCGAGTTCGACAGGCTTTGATAGATGGCGCTGGTAACCGGCGGCTAGCGAGCGCTGTTTGTCCTCTTCCTTTGCATACGCGGTGATCGCTATCGCCGGAATTTCCGGCACAACCCGGAGCGCCAACACCTTAGCGATTAATTGGTAACCGTCTTCACCCGGCATGGCGATGTCAGAAATCAGCACGTCAGGCCTGCAACTCTTTATTGACTCGAAGGCGTCCGCTGCGGATAACACTGCAGTAATTCGCGCGCCGCGGTGTGTTAGGGCTGCGCTGAGCAGGTCCAACGTGTCTTGATCGTCGTCAACCAGTAGCACGTGCAGTCCAGACAACAGCTGCTGCGATCTCAAACGCTCCGCGGCCTCGTCCTCAAGGTTCTTTGCCGCGGCAAGATCGGGCGGTTCGACGATCGAGCCGATCAGCGGCAACCTGACCCTAAAGATCGCGCCCTTGCCGTTGCCGTCGCTGCCGGCTGAAATCGATCCGCCATGAATCTCCACCAGGTGTCTCGCGATTGCCAGTCCCAATCCCAAGCCACCGTGCTGGCGGGTGGAGGTGCTGTCTGCCTGCCGGAATCTGTCAAACACGAAGGGCAGGAATTCTGGACTAATACCCTGGCCGGTGTCTGTGACTGTAATCTCAGTTTCGGAATCTACCTGACGAAGCCGGACAGTCACTTTGCCGTTCGCGGGTGTGAATTTGGCAGCGTTTGAGAGCAGGTTCCAGAAGACCTGTTGTAAGCGGTTTGCGTCACCGGGAACGGCGAGCGGTTCGGGTTCGAAATCTACTTCAATGTGAATACCTTTCGCCTCAGCAGTGGGGCGTATCACATTTATTGCCGCTTCCAGTACTGGTGCAATCTCAGTCGGAAGCAGCTCCAGGTACAAATGGCCGGTGATGATTCTTGAAACATCGAGAATGTCGTCAACGATCTGAGCCTGAGACTTGGCGTTGCGATTGATAGTCTCGATCGCGCGAGCGGCAACATCGCTTTCAAGCGAGCCGCCTTGCAGCATCCGCGACCAACCAAGGATCGCCGTCAGCGGTGTGCGCAGTTCATGCGAAACGGTTGCCAGGAATTCATCCTTCAGACGATTCGACTCCTCGGCGCTGGCTCGCGCTGTACTCTCGCGTTCCAGCAGGCGCACATTTTCAATCGCGACGGCCGTCAGGTTTGCAGCCATATGCATGGCAGTCGCGTGCTCCGGGTGATAGGCAGCCTTTTCATAGGTTTGCACCTCGATCGTGCCGATGATTCGGCCCATTACGGACATGGGCGCAGAGAGTGAAGACTGCGGTCTGAGTCCGTTGTCAGGACCAACGAGGAGAGCCGGGTGACCCAGAGTCTCAGTCTGATAATCGTTAGTTATGATCAACTGGTTCGTTCTGACCGCACGGCTGTTGGGTCCAGTGAAGTTAACCGGCATCGGCGGCAGCGCCGATGTGTCGATCTCTTCGCCGTCGCCCCAACCGTAACAGGCGATCCTCACGTCGCGAGTTGGATCGTAGAGCGACACAAACAGTCCATCACAGGGAACTGACAAGAGAGCGAATTCTTTTAGTCCCCCAAAAATAACTGCCAGGTCCCGAGCGGTGCCAAACGTCTGTGCCAGGTTCGCGACTTTTTCCAGTAGCCGTTCGTATTCCGCTAACGCGCGTTGATCCACTTGGCGCAGTGCTTCTTCCGCCTGGCGTCGAGTAGTTATGTCACGAGCGACGCCTTGCACGCCCACTGGTTTGCCCTGATTCAGGATCAGTCGGCTGCTGATCTCTAACGTAAAGATCCGGCCATCTTTTGCGCGTGCTTCAACTTCATTATTGGTGCGTTCTTCACCGGCAACTTTGCGTTCGGTCATGCGACGAGCTATGTCAGCAGATCCGGGCGTCAGAAATTCAGCTATGTTCATGCCAATGAGTTCGGCTTGCGAATAACCAGCGATCGACTCGACTGCCTTATTGACTGAGGTGACATTGCCCTCGAGGTCGAGCGTGAACACGATATCGTTTGCGTTTTCTACCAGCTCGCGATAGCGCTCTTCGCTTTCTTTGAGCGCTTCTTCCGCTCGCTCGCGATCGGTGAGCGTCTTGCGCATTCTTGCTTCGGAAACGCGCAACTCTGCGGTGGAACGCTCCGCCTCTACTTGCGCGAGGACTTGCAGATACGTGAGGACAAACAAAACGAAGGTAATCAAGAGACCGCCCAGCGCCGTGTAATAGGGCGTGGTTCTGCTGGCCGCTCCGGCGGTGCGCCAGACGTCATAAGAAAAGAAGGCGGTACTCAGCAGGCCGACGACCAATACGAAGTACGGAACAAAGTATCGTCTGGGCTGGAGCTTTGGTTCACTCGCTGTCATCTGTTAGCTGTGATGAAGAAACCGAACCCTATTTAACACGGCTGGTTCGTCGTTTCAGAAAATCCATCAAGACAAACTGCGAAAGGTTATCCGGGTTTGCGAAGTAGGCCTTGCCATTCGTCATCGCGCACATTTGTTTCACAAACTCTACCAGATAAAAATCACTCGCCAGCATGAACGTATTAATCATTATACCGGCTTTACGGCAGCCCTGGACTTCTTTGAAGGTCGCCTCCATTACAAACGGATCGCCGCCCATGGAGTTCTTGTAAATCCGCCGAGTGGGATCGGCATTCCTGCCGGTCCGCTCTGAACCCGAGGATCGCTCCCGCGCCGATGGGACAGGCAGGAATGCCTGTCCTACTCCCTCAACGAAACATGCCGTCGGTTTGCCGTCAGTCACCATCACGATCTGCTTCATCTCTTTGCGTTGCGACTGGAGAATACGTCGGGCCAGCCGCAGTCCCTCGGCCGTGTTGGTGTGATAAGGACCGACCTGCGTCGTCGCAAGTTTTGCGAGCGGCAGCTCTTCTGCACTGTCGTGGAAGAGCACAATCCGAAGCGAGTCGCCGGGATACTGCGTGCGAATCAAATGCGCCAGAGCCAGCGCAACTTTCTTCGCCGGCGTAAAACGATCTTCGCCATAGAGAATCATCGAGTGTGAACAGTCAAGCATTACCACCGTTGCACAGGATGATTGGTAGTCACACTGGTGCACGTGCAGGTCGCTGTATTCGAGATTGATCGGGACTTTTAAGCCCTCGCGCTGAATTGCGCTCAGCAGAGTTGTGTTCACATCGAGATTGATTGTGTCGCCAAACTCGTAAGGCTTGCTCGCAGCGGCGGCTTCCACACCGGTGGAAAGATGAGGGGTGTCGTGACGTCCCACAGAACTCTTACCGAGACTGCCGAGCAGGTTCCTGAGGGTCTTGTATCCGAGGAAGTCGAGGCCTTTTTCCGTCACTTCAAACTTCACGTTGCGCGTCAAAGACTCGGACACTTCGGGCGTGCCCCTGCCCGGTTGTTGCTGCCGTTGTGTCGCTGGCTCTTCACTGAGTTTTAGATAACCTTCCTCCACCAATCGCTCGATCAACTGGTTGAGCATCTCCTCCAGCAACGAGCCTTTAAACTCACCTTCGTTGTCGGCGAGCATCTCCTGAATCTGACGTTCGTCGAGCAGGCCACGATCCACGAGCGCTTGCAGCAGCGCGCGGCGTAGTGCGTCGAGAGACGTGTCCTGCGGATGCCGTGCGCGAGTCCAGTAGTAATCGTCGTCATAGCCGGAATCGAGCAGGGAATCGGACAGACTCTCCATCAAGTCGCCAAGGTTGAGCGACGAGATGTCGAGCCCTTTGAACTTTGAATAGCGAGTGAACCTCATTGCCGATTTCCAATTGCTGATTTCCAATTGTTTCGCGACCACCACAATCGGCAATCGGAAATTGGCAATCGGCAATGTACTAGCTGTATTTCCCTGTCTCGGTCAGATCGTCGTAAATCATTCCGCGCCGATCTTTCTTTGCCTTAGTTACCGCAGTGTACCCGCCTTCTTCGTTGCGGCTGATCTTGTTCTGAGCGTACAGACCCTCCAACACAAACTCGCAAGCCGCAACCAACTGCGCCGTGTCCGATTCCTTGAAATCAAACGGAATGACCGCGGTGTCAATTAACTCCGGCACCGCCTCGAGCAGCGTGCGGCATTCCTGCGCCGATGCTGTGTCCGCGAGCCGGAGATTATTTCCCGTGTCAAACCATTGCACCGTCTGCGCGAAGTCTATACCCACAAAGTAGCCTTCAAATATTTCCCCTGCCGCGCGCTTGATCAAATCTTTCGCGATGCGGCTGGCGCCGATCTGCTCGCCTTCGTATTCGAGTTCCATTTTGCCGGTCATGGAAGGAAGCGCGGCATAGACATCGGAGATGCGCGGCACAATTTCTTCCTCGCCAGTGAGCAGCGCGCGCCGCTCAGCATTTGAAAGCAGCGACTCGACAACGGTAATGGGCATGCGCTGCGAAACGCCGGAGTGCTTATCCACCCTACTGTCATCGCGCGCTTCGAAGGCAATTTGTTCGACCAGTTCACGAATAAACTCCGGAATATTAAGCCGCGAAAGCGAACTGTCTGGTCCATCACGTTTCACCCATGCTTCCTGACGAGTGATCTCAACAGCCGTCTGCAACTCCGCCGGATAATGGGTCATGATTTCAGTGCCGATGCGATCCTTCAGCGGCGAAATAATCTTCCCACGCGCCGTGTAATCTTCCGGGTTCGCAGAAAAGACGAGCATCACATCAAGCGGCAGCCGCACCGGATAACCCTTAATCTGCACGTCGCCTTCCTGCATGATGTTGAAGAGTCCGACCTGAATCTTGCCGGCGAGATCCGGCAGTTCGTTGATGGCGAAGATGCCGCGGTTCGCGCGCGGTAATAGACCGTAGTGAATCGTCAGCTCGTCGCTCAAGAGGTGTCCACCCCTGGCAGCTTTGATCGGATCGACGTCGCCGATGATGTCGGCGATCGTTACGTCTGGCGTCGCGAGCTTCTCAACAAAACGTGAATCGCGATCAATCCAATCGATGTGGGTCAAGTCGCCATGAATCGCGAGAGTCTGGCGACCATAAGCCGATATTGGCTTGAAGGGATCGTCGTTAACTTCGGAACCTGCAACGATCGGAATTTGATCGTCCAACAGTTCGGTGAGTTGCCTGATGATCCTGCTCTTGGCCTGCCCTCTGAGACCGAGCAGGATGACGTTGTGCCGCGCAAGAATTGCGTTGATGAGTTGCGGGATAACCGTCTCGTCGTAGCCGACGATGCCGCGCAAGAGCTTTTCGCCCGACCGCAGTTTCCTGATGAGGTTCGCGCGTAGCTCATCTTTAACCGAGACGCTTTTGTAACCAGACTGCTTCAGCTCGCCGAAAGACTTGGCTGGTTTAATGGATGTTTTTGGACTGCTCATAAAAAACCTGCGACCTATGCGGAATTTGAAACGGGAGAGGGAATATCTTACGCGAGTGGACGGCGAAGAGGTAGTGGGTGAGATTTAGGGTGATGGTCTGCGGCCACCAATCTCATTCACACCGTGGCTTTAGCCCGGTGAACTTAGTACAGAACAGAACTGAAACCGTTTAAGCGGTTTCCTGCCGAACCTAACGGCTAATCACCGGGCTAAAGCCACGGGTGTGAGTGAAAAGATGGTCCGGATTCAAGTTGAAGCAAACATTTTGATTCAGGCCGGAACAAACTGTTCTGATTCGCTCTTCTGTACAAGCCTGTCCTCAATCAGTTTCTCGAGGTGCGCCAGCACTGCGCGTTCGGCCATTCCATACGCTTTGGGAGAGACATCTGTGTAGACGCGAGCCGCGATATTTTTCGGGGTGGTCGCGCCCTGACGAACTGCTTCCAGAATCTTCTGTTCTCGATCAAGTCGATGGGAAATGTACTCGTCGAGCTTCCGGTAGGGATTAGCGATCGCGGGCCCGTGGCCGCCGAAAATTACCGAGAGATTTCCGAGCGCGCGCATACGCGCAAGCGAGCGCAGGTAATCGCGCATGTTTCCTTCCGGCGGATCGATCAAAACTGAACCGAGACCGACGATGTTGTCGCCGGAGATGAGCGTGCCGGTTCGTTCCTCGTAGAGACAAAGATGACCGCGGGCATGGCCGGGCGTGTGCATCACGCGCAACGCGATAAGTGGGTCGCCCTCTAATTTAAGAACATCATCGTCGTCCAGCGTCGCATCGACCTGAATGTCCGTGAGCGCTGCGGCTGTCAGTCTGTGCGTCGAAACGCGAACATCGCCGAGGTGCGCTCTGAGCGCATCAACTCCACCAACGTGATCCGGATGTACGTGCGTCAGCAGGATGCCGCTCAAGGTTCGACCTTCTGAGAGCAGTTGATCGATCGTTGCAGCGAGCGCGTGTTGTTCGTCTTCGTAAGGCGAGCCCGGATCTATAACCAACAAAGATCGGGAGGTATAGATTAGGTAACAGTTTGTATGCGTCGCCGGCGGCTTGGTTGGAGTGCGCACCGGAAAGCAGATGTAGTTTGGACGAAACTCGATGCGCCGCACCGGTTCGCGATCGGCGTTTGGCGACGACAGGAATCTTTCGACCAGATCACCGGTGATACCCGCCGACAAAGTCTCCAACGCATGCAGAACCGGCGGCACAGCCAGAATCTCCGCACGTTCCCAGCGGGCATGCGCGGCGCTCGCTGAGATCCATTCACCGCTTTCGAGTTCGCCATCAACGGCCACGAGGGCCTGTTGCTTTGCCGGACACTTGACCAGGAAAAACCAGGTATCAAAACGTCGGGCACTGAATGGCGGCGTTACCCAACGGCCGACAAAAGTGAAATCGTCGGCGTCAAGGCGGAGTTCATAATGTTTGAGGAGTGCTGGCCATGACATTCGCCCTGCCTGCAAATCATCAAGCAGCGAGGCGCGCTGACCCTGTGTTAGCGCATCACCACCACGCGCGACCAACACCTGAGTTTCTTCAAACAACTCGCGCGCGGCGCAAGCAATCGCGGTTGCCAGTTCAGCGTTGGCCGCGTTCTCGACCGGTGCTTCAGCATCCGCCGGATCAAATTGGCCACCGGGGAAGGCGTGGAAGCCACCGAGGAAAGTTAGTTTTTCGCTGCGCTTGACCCAGAACACTTCCGGATCCTGCGAATCAGTTTCGTGACGAAGAAGAATCACGGCCGCGGCATCTTTCGGGGTGGCGGCTGTGGTGGCAGAAGCGGCGGGATTGTTGTTCGGGTTAATGGAGTGGTTCACCGAATAGACTGAAAAATAAAGGGCGATGCCCCGGCCTGAGCAACATCGCCCGTTGGAGCGCGCGAACGACTACCTCCCGCAATGCCGCAAGCAAGCTCGATATCTTAGGGCACAAGCTTTTCTCTTGGCAGCATCATCGCCAGCCGCGTGCAAGCACCGGCGGTAGACGGCTATGCATTTATGCCGGCAAGGATTTGGCACAGGCTTGGCTTCTTCAGTGGTTGAAGAATTTGAGTTCTGGCCCGCACTCACGAATGTCGCGGAAGACATTTGCGGCACACCAGCGAGCAGAACGAGCAACAGGGAAATGCGAATAAGATTTGCTTTCATCTTTCTATCTCCTCGTAAGGTTAAGCTCGCCCCACAGCCTGTCAAGACAGAGCCAGAGCAACGGAGGCAAGCCGGGTGAGTAGCTTCTGCATAATGCCAATGAACCGAATCCCATGATCACTTGAATGCTTGCATTACTTCATGACCAACGAAATCGTTCGCCATCGCCAGGTCCCCAGGGCACGCCGCGCATGTGATAGCCGCCTTCTTCCCAGAAGCCAGGCTGATCGTGTTCGAGGAAGCGCACACCCTTGACCCACTTCGCCGACTTCCACGCGTAGAGTTGCGGAATGATCAAGCGGACGGGCCCACCATGTTCGGGTGGAATCGGCGCGCCGTCGTGCGACCAGGCGAGAAGCGAGTCTTCATTGAGGAAGTATTCAAGGGGAACGTTGGTAGTCCAGCCGTGGTCATAGCCGAACGCAACGACAAACTTTGCTTCAGGCCTGATTCCCACAATCTTCGCGAACTCGCCCGCCGGTACACCGCCCCACAAATTGTCGAGACGCGACCAGCGCGTGACGCAGTGAAAGTCGGCATAGACGCGCACCGCCGGCAGTTGCATGAATTCATCGAGCGACCACTCTTGCGGGTGTTCGACTAAACCGTCAACTGCAAACGACCAGGTGGCGAGATCAATTTCGGGCGTTCCATGCGCATCAAGCACCGGCCACTTCTTCGTGCGCGACTGGCCCGGCGGCATTCGATTCTCGCGCCGAGTGTCTGGACTGATAATCACATCTGGATCACCAACCTCTTCAGGCTTGCGCGGATCGGTTGTTTGGTATTTCGGATCCTTGATTAGGTTATTGAGAAAGCTCATTTCTTTGTATGACTTTCAGCCAGCTTCATCAGCTCTTCCGGCATCCACTTGCCCACGCCCTTACTGGTCGATTCTTCAATGCCCGCGGTGCGATCGTGCCAGTCGTCTCTGTCACCTTCAGGCCCGCGCTGCTGTTCGTAGGTTTCCGTTTGTTCCAAACTTAGAATGATTCCGTCTGCGACTTCCTTCCAATCCTGGAATTGAATACCGCGTCTAATAATGGGAAGTCCCGCTGACCAATCCTCTTCAGGCGCGCGCGCATCCTGCTCGGGGATGGTGAGCGTGGTCAGTGAGGGAAACGGCTTGCCGGAGAACTCTTTTAGAAGTTGCTCCCGGATCTCTTTGTAAGACGCCCCCGGGTTTTCACTTCTGAGCGCCTGGGCGCGGCGAAAAAGATCGGACGTGCTGGTTTGTTCGTTGGCCATAAAATCGAAAACTTCTGCGGATGTTGTTGTTACTGCATACCTTACACGCGCCAAGGGCAGGTTTACAACTGAGAGGCAAAATGCCTGGGCCCCAAGTACCGTTGGCTATCGGAAAGTCGATGTTGATCCCCAACACTCCAGGCCCGAAGGGCCGGCAATTAATAGCCACGCCCGTGAGGGCGGGGTCGGGATAATCTTGATGGTCCAGAGGCCCGTAGGGCCGGCACTCATCATTTTGATTTATTCAATCATTACATGTGGCGCACCTTCGGCGCTCAATGTCTTGCCGATCGTGTGATCCTACGCCCTCACGGGCGTGGCTATTGAATACCGGCCCTTTGGGCCTGAGCTCCGCATACGCTTATTGGAGGATCTGTTCCTAGGCTGACCAACCGCCCAATCCGGAGCGCAATTGAAATCACGTCAGAATGAAGTAAACTGCCTGACACGATGCCGGAGTCAATTCTTGCAACCGATATTGAACAACTCGCCACGAAGCCGGATATTTCCTGCGACGTCTGTGGACGTGCCAGTAATCAACGGATCGCCTTGAGCGAATTGCCAACCGAACTGACTGCGCTCCTGGAAGCTAACGCTGACGTGGCGCGCAATCTCGCCCGGGTTTGTCCTCATTGCGTCGAACTCTTTAGCCGCGCCAAGGCGCAGATCGATTCTCACCAGGTTGTCTTTGAGCGGACCGATCACGTTTTGCCAACTCCTTTGCGCCTGGATGCCGACGAGCGCTTCACCGGGCGCGGTGTGACGATCGCTTTCCTCGACTCAGGTTTCTATGCGCACGACGATCTAACCAAACCAGAGAATCGAATCGTCGCTTACCACAGCATCTTCGACACGGAAAACGATCGCACGTCATTGGACAAACCCGATGTCGCGAGCTGGCACGGCATGATGACTTCGGTAGTGGCTGCGGGAAACGGTCATTTGTCGGACGGCTTTTATCGCGGCATCGCGCCCGAGTCTAAAGTTGTGCTGGTCAAAGTTGGCCGCACCGGACGCATTCCCGATGAGCAGATCGCGCGCGGTCTCGAATGGGTATTGGACAACAAGAAGAAATACGACATTCGCATCGTCAACATTTCCGCTGGCGGAGATTTTGAGCAGTCGTACCTGGATAGTCCGTTGTGTAAGGTCGTTGAGCGCGCGGTTGGTGAAGGGTTAATCGTAGTTTGCGCGGTCGGCAATGCGGGTATGGCTCCCGGTCATCCGGTGCTGCCGCCGGCAAGTTCGCCCTCGGCGATTTCCGTAGGCGGACTCGACGATCAGAACTCGCTCGATCGGGCCCGGCGCGGCATGTACCGCTCTTCATATGGACCAACCGCTGATGGTTTGCAAAAACCCGAAATCATTGCGCCGGGTATTTGGGTGGCTGCGCCGATTCTGCCCGCCACACCGACGGCGGACGAAGCTCACCTTTGTTCCGAACTCGACGCCGCGCCCGACTCCGACTTGCGTGCGATCATTCTTTCGCATGCGGGCGTGGACAAGGATTTCGACGAGGCGCGGGATCTGCCCACGCCGCTCTTGCGGCAACTAATTACGATCAAGCTGCGCGAAGGCAATGTGATTAACCAGCATTACAAGTACGTCGATGGGACGTCCTTTGCGTCGCCGATTGTGGCCTCGGTCGCTGCGTGTATGTTGGAAGCCAACCCCGGTTTAACTCCGCAGCAGGTGAAGCGCATTCTGATTGACACAGCCGAGCGTGTGCCCGGTATCGAAGTTGAAAGACAGGGGTGGGGAGTGGTCGCTCCCTGGCGCGCGGTCGAGATTGCGCTGGCCACGCGCGGATAAACTTCGAGAGTCCCTGATCAGCGGTGCCGCGTAGCGGCAATTGAGTTTAGCCCGGCGTTTCAACGCCGGGAGAAGTGATCCAGAAAGATTTTTCGTCGCGTAGCGACGATTGAGTCCTCATTTCATGCGTCGCTACGCGACGAAGGAGTTTCGCTAACTCGTCTCCCGGCGTTGAAACGCCGGGCTAAAGTCATGTCGACGCTATGCGTCGAAAAAGGCTTGTTCATTCTCTGCGTGGTAGACACTGCGCGAGGCGTGTGCAACAATTCTCTAAACCCAAAAGACAAGCTGAGAAGTTCTAAGAAGGAGTATTACGTAAAAATGTCTGAGAATGAAACCGCGCTCGATACAGGCGCGACTGATACACCAACTGAGAGTCCCGCTGCTGAAGTTGCGCCGGAAGATATCTCGTACCATGCCGTTGAGAAAGATGGAGTAGTGACTGCAATCTGGGAGATGAACGGGCGCAAGCACGTGCGGACCATCGATCCGAGATCGCGCCAGGGCCAGGATATCCTGCGACTCTACACCACCGAGCATCACGACGAGAGTGCTCCGGTCGCGGAAGCCAGCGAAGCAGCTTCTTCCTGATCTCGCAGAGTGAACCCTGCCCCAGTTCAAGAGGCCTCGGGATTCAATCGGCATTACCCATCCATTGACCGGAAATAGAGAGCCGGCCCCCCCGCCGCTGATTCCTGTTAGCATCCACAATCCACCGAATCGCAATTTTAGATCCGTCGCTTGGTGTGATCTCCACGGTTCTCGGCGAGTCGTGTTCTTAGCGGAGTCGAAGGTTCCTACCTGTAGCGAGCGAGAGAATCCAAGAATTTGAACAAAAACCCAAAAGCTCCATGATCTTGTAAGGAATAGCCGCGCGCTGCTTCTCAGAAGGTGCCAAAAGTGCAGGTTTTTGGGCGAAGGTGATTCTGATCCAGCTTGGAATGTTGCTTGCCTCTTCAGCCGCAAGGCTATTTTCCCTTCTACAGAACAAGGGATCCAGGTCTTTTACCAGGCGCGCCAACTCAAGTTAGAAGTCGTCCTAACCAGAATTAGTTTTTCGAAAGAAGAAGGAGGAGCTGTTATGCGAAGCGTTTTGCGCTTGCTGGCAAGCGGGTTAATCCTGAGTTTTCTTTTTGTGGCCTCGGCCTATTCACAGGGATCGCAAACCGGAGGTATCACCGGTGTGGTTACCGACCAAAGCGGCGCTGTCGTCAGAGGCGCCGCAGTCGACATCATTAGCGAACTCACCGGGAAATCGGAGCGCACCGCCGTGACCGATGATGAGGGGCGTTTCGGCGCCTCACTGTTGTCTCCAGGAACTTACCGAATACAGGTCACGGCGACAAATTTCAAGAAGGCTGTCGTTTCAGGCGTACCTGTGAGGATTACGGAAACCGCCCGGCAGGATATTTCTCTTGAAACTGGCCGCATCGAAGAAACGGTCAACGTCGAAGCGACGCCGAGTTTAATCAATACAGAAAGTGCGATTACTGGCCAATCTTTGGAGGGCCAGACGATTCGGTCGCTTCCGCTCGCTTCACCTAATTTTTTGTTCTTGCTGTCTCTGTCCACTGGGGTCACTGGTGAGCCGGCAGACGTGCGATCGGCGGGACGTGGTACCGCGGACGTGAGTGTAAATGGGCAGCGCACGAGCAATAACAGCGTTACGCTCAACGGCATCAACGTCAACGACTTCAACCTCGCTCACTTCGACACGGTACCGCTGCCGAATCCGAACACTCTTCAGGAAATGAAAGTTGCCACCTCCCTCTACGATGCAAGTCAGGGTAGCAAGGGCGGCGGCTCCCTGGGGTTGGTAACCAAGACCGGCACCAAGAACTTTCATTGGGACCTTTCCTGGCAGCATCGCAACGACGCCCTCAATGCCAATGAATTTTTCTTTAACAAGAATGGCGCAAAACGTGGCCGCTTGCTACAAAATGTTTTCGGCGGCTCTGCCAGTGGACCAATTCCCAAGGTCGGCGGTTTCTGGTTCTTTAACTACCAGGGCGTGCGCGCCCGCAATGGTATCGATCCTAATGGCTCGAGCTCATCACCAACGGTGCAGGCATTTCCGACCAACCCCGATGGCACTACTTCTGCGGCACTGCTCGCCCCGGCGTTCGGCTTGACGACGGCCCAGATAGATCCGGTAGCCGTGAGAATTCTTAATCTTACGGATAATCGCTTTGGCGGACAGTATCTGGTACCACGCATCGGGCAGGGGGGCTGCGGAGCCTTGAGCGGCGGCGCAACCGGCACATTTCGTTGCTCGTTCTCAACGGTTGGGCCATTCAGGGACAACCAGTACACGGTAAGCTACGATCGCAGTTTCCATGGTGATAAAGATAAGATCACAGGAACGTGGTTCTGGGATGAGGGTTCCATAGTTAGACCCTACGGCACTGACACCAGCTTGCCCAATCTGCGCAACGACTTTCAGTGGAACCGTTACCTTGCGATAACTGAAACCCACCTTTTTAGTCCGACCAAGGTTAACGAGCTACGCCTCGGTTACAGCCGCTTCCTGTTCGGTAACGTTCCGACTGACTCGCATCAGGCAAGCGAAGTAGGGGCCCAGTCCAACGGGCAATTTACGGGACTGTATCGAGTTGCTATTACTGGCCTGTTTTCACTAGGAACCGGCGTCAATGACGACCGCGGGACTACCTCGAATACCTATAACATCGTTGACACCTTTTCGATGATCGCCGGAAAGCACAGCCTGCGTTTCGGTGGTGAAGCCGTTCAATATCAATTGAATCGCTACAACAACTTTGCTGTTCGCGGTTCGCTAACGTTTGGCAGCACCTCGGGAACCGGCAACGCGTTCACGGCATTTCAGAACTTCCTACGCGGCGCACCAACGGCCCTGCAATCGGCCTTCGGCGATCCGGCGAGAAATTTCGTAGCCACGGACTACGCGGCGTTCATCCAGGACGACTATCGCCGCACTTCGCGATTAACAATCAACATTGGCCTGCGTTGGGAGGCGATGAGCTTCGGTCATGACAAACTCAACCGCGCCGGCATCTATGATCCGGCCCTCGCAGCCGCCGGCCAGAACCCCTTCCTGATCCCGGAAGCCGTCAATCTCAATGGCTTCAGAGGCACGCCCGGCGTTCGCAACTGCGCTCTGATCAGATGCCGCGACGATAATAACTTCGCGCCCCGCGTTGGCTTTGCCTGGGACATAAATGGCAATCAGACAACGGTCCTGCGCGGCGGGTATGGTATCTACTACCAGCGCCTTTCCAATCAGAACATATTGCAGAATTCCCTCGCGGCGCCGTTCACGGTTCAGCCGCTCGAGAATCGCGCAGTGCCAACCACCCTGCAATTGGCGAATCCGCTTGCCGGACAACCCCCGCCATCAGTCGTGGCGACCGCGTTTATTCCGACGGCGACCTTCTTTGCCGGACTACGGCGCGTCAGCGGCTCTGGCCCACTGGACATCAACGATCCAGGTGTGGCCCCGATCTTCGTGAACGCCGCGGGACAGCAATGTCTCAACTACGGTGGGACGGCGACTAATTGCTCGATCAATCTGGCGTCATTTACCAGTGCGCCGCGTGATGCTTTCACGCCCTACACCCAGCAATGGAATTTAACCGTCCAGCACCAATTCAAGAATGGCTGGGCCGTGGAAACCGGCTATGTCGGGTCACACTATCTTGGCGGCATCGGAATCTGGGATCCGTTTATCGCCAGGCTCGCGAGCCCTGCAAGCCCAATCACTGTTCGTGACATGAACGGTGTTGCCTACACAATCACGACCAACACGGTAAACAACGAGGAACTGCGGCACCAGATCGTAGGTCTCTCGCGCAAGCGCGGCTCGCGTTACTCCGGGAACATTGGGTTTACTAACTACAGTTCCTGGCAGACCACACTCTCGCGGCGGCTGCATCGCGGTCTTTATTTCCAGGCTGCGTACACTTACTCAAAGACCGAAGACAATGTCAGCGGTTCGTTGAGTACAGACGAGTTGAACGCTACTCGCGCCGGCCAGAATGGCGGCAACATCTATAACGATCAATCCAATCCCGCACAGAATAAAGCGCGTGGTGACTTTGATCGTCCACACCGCCTCGTCGTTAGTTACGCTTACGATATTCCGGTGCGGAAGAACAGTTTCCTGGACAATCCTGTTCTCCGGGGATGGACTGTGAGCGGCATCATCACTTATCAAAAAGGCTTGCCCTTCTCGATAACCGATAGCACCAGCGGCGGCTTGTTTGGCACTGCCGGCGGCACGGCCCAATACCTATGCAGCCGCATCGCGGACGCATACACGCGCGGAACGACGCAACAGCGTCTCGACCATTACCTAAATCCGGCGTGCTTCGGGGTGTCTCCGACTCTCCCCAACAGCGCCGGCGCAGGAGCCACTGGCTGGGGCACGGCGCCGCGAAACGCCTGGCGCGCTCCGTACCAGCAAAACTGGGACATCTCACTGTCGAAAGCATTTCGCCTGGGTGAGTCACACTCGTTCCAGTTCCGCACTGATGTATTCAACCTGTTCAACCATCCAATCTTTACGACTCCGTCGTCGGTTAATATCGGGACGCCTTCTACGTTTACGCAGATTACAGGCACCGCGATTCCGGCACGGCTAATTCAGTTTGGACTGAAATACACCCATTGACGTCCGTCTTTGGACGCTACTCTTTGCCGGACGGACGCAGGAATCCGTCCGGCTTAGTTTTTTGCCGCCGGCAGCGTTTTGCAGTAGCCTGTATCCCAACAACATCGCTTCTATTTTTCGGGTACCCAAAGTGCGACATCTTTTCCGCCACCCACTTGCCGTTATCTTTTTACTGGTCTGCGCTTCATCGCTTGTGGCCCAGCGCGACCGTGATACCTACTCACCAGCTTCACCCAATTCATTCGAGGTTGTCGGCCAGGTAAAGCTCGCTACCACCGGTCTGCCGGGCGCCAGGATTCCAATCAGACTCGAACGATTCGGTGGCGGTATCGTTGATCAAATTGATACCGACAGCACCGGGCGCTTTCGCTTTGGCAACATTCAACGCGGCTACTACCGGGTGATAATCAACGTGCCCGGCTTTCGGCCCGCTCAACAGGATGCTGACCTGCAAGTCATGTTTCGCGCGTTCCTGGTTTTCGAATTAACTCCGGCAAATGCCGCCTCCAATACGCCGATCGACGTTATCGATGCGCGAGCTCCGGTTGAGGCTCGCGAAGAATTGGTGCGCGGTCGCGAGGCGCTCGGCAAGAAGAGTTACCCGGAGGCGATCGCGCACCTGCAAAAGGCAATCGCCTCTTATCCAGGGTTTTATGAAGCGCATCTTTTGCTGGGTACGGCTTTCGTGGATGAGCGCGAGTGGCAGAAAGCGGAACCTGTTTTTCAGCGCGCGCTGGAATTGAAGGCCACGAGCGCGCCGGCCATGCTTTCATTAGGTGAGGTCTACTGGCGGCAGAAACGTCTCGACGAAGCCGAGAAAGCTTTGCTCGATGGACTCAAGCTCGACGACAAATCCTGGCACGGTTACTTTACGCTGGCACGTCTCTACTGGGATCGGGATAATATCGCGAAGGCGGCTCCGGCTATCGGCCACACGCTGCAACTCAAGCCGGATTTTGCGGAAGCTCATCTGCTGGCCGGAAATATACTGTTGAAAATAAACCAGCCCGAGCGCGCGCTCGCTGAATATCAGGAATACTTGCGGCTGGAACCCAAAGGCGAGTTTGCCGTGCAAGCTCGCGATCTTGTCGGAAAGTTGACGAAGGCAATCGCAGGTCAGAACCGCCTGCGTTAGCGGGCGGCGATTATCTGAACCAACTCGTGAAAATAAGAAAAGCAGCAAACGCAGACGCCCCGGCACTCACACAGATCACCCAGGATGCCAAACGGCATTGGGGCTATCCCGAACATTGGCTTGAGCACTGGAAAGACGACCTCACGATTTCTCCGGATTACATCGCCGGCAACCCAGTCTTCGTAGCCGAAAGCGAAGCTGAACTACTCGGCTTCTACGCGCTTATCATTCGGAAAGAGAAAGCAGAACTGGATCACCTTTGGGTAGCGCCGGCGCACATCGGTACGGGTGTCGGCAAGGAACTTTTTCTACACGCGATGCAGCATGCGGCAAAAGAAAACATTGCTTCAGTCGAGATTTTGTCAGACCCAAACGCTGAAGGCTTCTACCAGAAGATGGGCGCGCATCGCATCGGCGAAGCAGTTTCTGAAATTGACGGCGAACCCCGCACGTTGCCTCGCCTCTCAGTTGATCCGAAAGCTTCGTGACCTGGCCAGCGAAGAGGGCTCCCGTTCTCGGTTGACTCCAGTGATAGAAACTCGCGCGCATGGTGGGACCACAAATACGGAACCGGGAGCGGACCGGGGTCCCCGGCGGGGCAGCCCCGCTGGGGTGGTGGTAGCGACCGGGTCAAACTCTCAACTGTTGAATCATCATTCCGCCCTCACCATTCATGACGAACCCGGTCGCTACCGCTACCGCTCCCGGTTCCTAATTCCTCGACCCACTCGCGTAACAGCTGTTGGAACTGCTCGTCATCTTCGAAGTATGGAATTGCCCTGACAACCTCGTGACAATCGACAACAGTCCAGTCTTGTTTTTCAATCCCTAATCCGCAATCCGCAATCGCTCAATTGGGCGATGGCGGATCGGGCTGCGGATCGAAGCCGATGCGAATGCCGGGCACGAAGAGGCTGCTCTTGCTCGTCGTGTCCTCGATGACCTCGCCCGTCATCACAAGGTTCTTCAAGTCCGCGTTTTGCACGTGTGCCGCCGCGCGCACCTGCACGCGAGACTCAGTGCGCCCGCCGATCTCGCTACGGCTCAGGTCGAACGAGCGCATCTGACTGGGCAAAAGCGTGATCGTATCGCCCGTCGTCATGTGCGCGCCGTCGCCGTCGAAGATGCAAGGGATAATCTCAAATGGGTTGCTGCCCACATTGAGGAAGGTGACGTGGAGCGTCTGCCCGAAAGTGATGCCCACCGGCGACAGGAGGTTCGCCGCGCTGCTGCCGCGAACTGAGTCTGGTGGGTTTTGCAGCCCCGCCAAGAAGATCGTGCTCTTGCCCGTCGCATCCTCGATCACTTCGCCTGACACAGACAGGTTCTTCAAGTTCTGTTCGTCCACGTGCACGGCTGCGCGCACGGCGACGCTGGGTTCGGTGCGGCGGCCGGCCTCTGCGCGACCGATATCAAATGACCGCATGGCGCCGGGAGACAGCGTGAGCACATCGCCCATCTTGAGGTGCGCGCCGTCGCCGTCGAGGACGCAGGGGATGATCTCAAAGGGGTTGCCGCCGGCGTTGAGATACGTAACGTGGAGCGTCTGCCCGTCACCGAGCGTGACGGGCGGTGTGGCGTTGAGTTGACGACGCGGGATGTCGCTGCGGTCGGCGCGTGCCGGGCGCGCGAACGACATGCTGAAGATGGCGGCGAGGGCGACGATGCCCAGCGCGAGTGCAGTTGTGAATCTGTTTCGTATGTTCATTTGTTGTTCCCTTCTGAATGTTGAATTGCTGATCTGAAAACCTCACCTCGGTTTTGCGTAAGGGCTAAGCCCTCAGATGTGCGGAAGGTCTGTGACCTTCCGTGAACGTCCGTCATCTTCTCTTGGGGCTATGCCCCGAATCTGGGGCGTAGCCCCGAACAATGCCAGGTAGTTCCCTGCGGTGGGGCACAGCCGCCACCGCACATCAGGCGGCAGAGCCGCGATCCGCCTGCCGTCATTACATTCCACCACCTTCGCCGGAATGGTCTTTAACAGTTAGCGGATTTCGATCGATGAAAAAGCCGGCCAGCGTCATGCGCGGGTTGTCGCCCGCCGCTTCGTTCACGCGAGTGACCATGTGATACGCCTCGTTGTGGATGAAGACGAGTCGGTTTCTTTTCGGGAAGATGCACTTGGCGAGGCCGTGTTCCATCATCAGCTCTTCGGAGTTGTTTGCGTTGAGCCACTTCCGCGCGTAAAAATCATTCTCGTCCTGCGTATTGCGGTAAGCATGCACGGTGCGGTTCATCTCCTCGTCGGCCAAGAGGAGCATCCCTCCCCAATGCGTGCGCCAGGTGGGACTGAGGAAATAGACGTACGCGCCCGTATATCCGTGCCCGTCGGTGTGCATGGTCAGCCCCGTGCCGGGCGGGTAGATCCAACTTGTCACAGAGAAAAGCTCCCAGCCGCCCGCGCCTCTCTTTCCCACAATGTCCTCGGCGGCAGGTTGAATGGCGAGCAGGTGATCGGTGAACAAATCCAGCTCGGCGTTGGTGGGATAGACATAGCCTTCCTTCGGCTTGTTGTTTTCGTCGTTGAAGTAAATAAGATCGAGCACGCTGCGTAGAGGGAAGCCGTCATGAATGTGCCAGCCGCGCCGGATTTTGCCCTTGGTGTTGATGTGCTCGTAATCCATCCCGAGCGCAAAACGGTTGATGCGCTGGTAGATGTCTTCGGGAAGGAAGTCGTCGAAGATTACGGCCTGCTGCGACTCGAAAACCTTTCGGGGCCGATGACCGTTCAAGGTTTCGATGTCGGTGCGCGGAACACTCACAAGCTTTCGGTTGGTTCGCATATTTTCTTCTCCAATCAATAAAAGTAAGTCAGTGCCGCAGGCAGAAATGTTCACGGCTGGCTTTGAACCGCAAGGCGGTTGCGTCCTCCAGCCCAGGGTTGCCGCTTCGGCTACCCTGGGATCACAAATGAAGATAATCAGTCAACCGCAACGCGGTTGTGTCATTTCCTCGACGATTCAAAAACCGGTGCAACCGCCTTGCGGTTGGGAATCAACGAACCTCGTTACCCCAGGGTAGCCGAAGCGGCAACCCTGGGCTGGAGGCCATAACCGCGTTGCGGTTTAGCGCTCTCAGGAAACACCGCCTCGAATTGCTACGCGCCCCGGCGCAGGAGCAACTCGTTGGCCACGTCCATCACGTTCTGACACTCCGTGTTGATGTCG